>CANKNP010000172.1 GCA_947483545.1 Deltaproteobacteria bacterium
ACGCCAGCCATACGACGATGACCCTCGCGGCGAGGACGCGGATTGCAACCCCGCTGGTGCTCATGCACCGTTCCGGTTCGACTCCGGGCATCGTCTCCATCATCGAGGCTACCTCGAGCACCTCTCACGGACGAGCCGGCGGCCCGGAGGTTGGCCTTTGAAGCCGACCGAGTCCGGTTCGACCCCGGGATCGTCTTCCATCGCGGTGAGCACAGGGTGTAGAGGCGGTCCATACCCGCCTTCTGAGGGTTCGATTCTCTCCGCCGCGACCATTCATTCATGCAGCCAGAGTCCGTGTGGTAGGACGTCGCCTTGCCATGGCGAAGGTGCGGATTCGACTTCCGCTAGCTGCTCCACCTTGGGTTTGGGGAGAGAGTGCGGTTCTCCGTAGCAATCGTCGCGGTCCAGTATTCGCGTGACGGCCCAGGGTTTTGCCGAAGAAGTTCATGCGCTAGAACGCCTGTTTCGTACTCAGGATGTTGCGGGTTGAACTCCCGCCTTCGGCTCCATTTCGTCGGTATGATCATTCGGTCAAGAGTGCGGAGATCTTCGCTCGGCCGCAGCTCTTTCACAGAACCGTGTCACCGTGGACGACGATACGCCGGAGAAGCACAAGCGAACGTGCGCGCCCTTGGTATGGGCGAGGTTGCGGGTTTGAGGCCCGTCTCTGGCACCATCATGCGGGGTTGGCCGATCGGTTTAGGCACTGGGCCTCCACCCCAGTCAGAGGGTTTCGACTACCCTACCCCGCTCCATTCACGCCCGTTTAGCCAAGTGGTACGGCACTTGTTTTGTAAGCAGGAGATCCGTCAGTTCAATTCTGACAGCGGGCACCATTCACGGGGTACGCGCAGGGCGCAGGCATCCTTTGCAAGGAAGCTCCGCAGGGTTCAAGTCCCTGGTACTCCACCCCCACCCAGGTAGGCTTCGGAACGGTTTCCGAGGTCGGCCTATATCCGATCCAAGCAGGTTCAACTCCTGATACCTGGACCAACTCGGGGCGTCCGCCTGGACGGTAGCAGGTCTTCTAAACCAGCACACATCGGTTCGACCCCGATACGCCCCACCACTTCATTGCGGGAATAGTGCAACGGATACGCACGAAGGGCTCATACCCCTTTGCCTTTCGGCCAACCGAGGTTCAATTCCCGGTCCCGCAACCCTCCATGCCTGAAAAGTGTTACGTCAGCACGCTTCCCCTACAAGAAAGAAGCCTCGGTTAGACTCCGAGTTCGGGCACCATCGAATAGAGTCCCAGAGGGTGTGCAAACCTCGCCGCGCGGCGCCATTGGCCAATCCCAGGCGGCCCAGACGAGGGTCACCGGTGCGGCGACGTTGTGTTGGAGGCGCCCGGGCTCGGGTGCCCGCCGGTCGCATATGCGCGCCGGAGTTGCCGGGGCCCCCGGCGCGGGTACCCCCGCGTCGGTTCGAGTCCCACCGGTTTCACCATGTCGCCCATCACGTCGAGGTACCGGCCCCGTTTCCTAAACGGACCGCCGTAGCTGGATCACGCTGGTTCGAGTCCAGCCCTCGACACCCCCGACACCCCAAACCTACATAGTGTGCTGCCATGAACATCGTGCTCAAACTCAACGCCGACTTCACGCCTTTGGCCGTGATCCTCTGGTCGTCCGCGATCGAGTTGACGATGTGCGGCAAGGCCATCACCGTCGAGATCGTGCCGGACAAGTTCGTCCGCTCGGAGCACCTCGCCGTCCCTTGGCCGTCTGTCGTGGCGCTCAAACGCTACAAGACGGTTCGGGGACGCGCCAAGTTCTCGGGAAAGTCCGTCATCGCCCGGGACTTCGGACGCTGCGGCTACTGCGGAATCATGCCGCGGACCGCAGACGGCCGAATCGATCGGCGCGATCTCACCCTCGACCACGTCGTGCCTCGCGCGCAGGCGCAGCACGGCACGGTCTACCTCCCGTGGAGCAAGAAGTGGGTGAACGTGACGAGCTGGGAGAACGCCATCACCGCGTGCCGCGCGTGCAACAACGCCAAGGCGGACCGGACGCCGGCGGAGGCCGGGATGAAGCTTCAGTGCCTCCCGAGGGTGCCCACCCACGCCGATGTGCTGCGGATCTCCCTCACGGCGTTTCGCAACATCCCGGACGCATGGAGGGCCTACCTGCCGGGTGTGACGTGAGTTGGGCGGCTCGCTCCCACCGCGGGCCGTCCGACCGGGCCGGAGGACGCCGCTGCACATCCACCATCAGCCACCGGCGAGGAGCGCACTGAGCCGCGGCTCTGTCACGATGTCCGGGACGATCTCGGCGATGCACACACCCCGGTGACCGTCGGGAGTGCCCTCGACAGCCACGGTGTAGGAGCCGTCAGACAGCGGGCGGTCCACCCTGGCCACACCCTGGGCATCAAACACCAAGGGGGTCTCGGCGCCACCACCGGTGAGCGTGCCCGTCCCGGGGACAGCGGTCGCACCGAGCGCCTCTACAAAACACTGCTGGCGGGACCCGTCCGCGTTCCAGTACGCCCTGCTGTCGGGGTCTCTGCAGGGGAGCGCGGCCAACCGCCACCGGTTCCGCTGCCCACCGAACACGGACAAGCCCGTGGCGTCCGCTGGCAGGGTGAACGTCGCCGTGCCCGACGGCCCGCCCGAGCACCACGCGCTGCCAATCGCCCCGTCCACCGCGTGGCCGCCGGCGAACCCCATGTCGTGGATCGAGATCCCGTCCTGCAGCCAGGGCACCGGGTTCGGAAAATCTGCCACGGAAGAGGTCTGAACCGTGCTCCACGGGAGCAGAGGGACCCCGCCCCGATCGACCGCCCTTGCCGCACGCTTTGCCATAGGGTAGGGGTAGTTCTCAGCTTTGATCGGGCCGAATGGCCACACGGACTCACCTCCGAGTTGCAATTGGGCGTCGGCCGCGGGTTCCCAGTCCCGCGCCGACCAGACCAGGTCCTCCCCGACGGGGATCGGGCCCACACCCGGAACGGTTGGCGGCACCCCGGTGCGAAATAGCTCACGGTCGATGGCAACCCACAGCCGATCGATGGGACCCGCCCAGCTTCTCGCTGGGGAGAAATCATACGCGGCCTGCCACCGGGACTCATCCCAGGCCTCCGAGGACCATGGAGACGACGTCCACGTCACTCTCAGGGTCGAGGTCCCGGCCGGGAACACCAGCTCGACCGGGGCGAGGACCGTGACCGTCAGGCCGGACGCGACCTCGTCCTCGATCAGCCAGGGATGACCGAAGTCGGCTCGGGCCGGCGTGGGATCAACCTCGACGCTCAGCTGGCCAATAGGAACCGGGGCAGCGTCGAGCGTCATCTGGAAGTCGCGGATCCCGAGCGCCGCCAGGCGCGAGGGGGCCAGGCGCACACGATGCTTCCCCGATCTCGCGACGGCCGCGAGCGCCAGGCAGTCTGCGCATCCGACGCCGTCGGGGTTGTGCCGGGCACTGGCAGCGACGCCCGTCCAAGTTGCGCCCTCGGGCCCCGCCGCCAGGGCGTCCAGAATCACTGCCAGCGCTTCGCGGTCTGCGCCGGGATCCTTTGGGTTGGCCTGGAGGTAGGTAGTGACCGGAAACGCGGCATCTACCGCGGTAGTTGACGATGATTGGAACGTATAGGTGACCGACCATGCCAGGCGACTCCCTTCCCCGCGGACGCGGAGCAGCTCCTCGGAGATGTGGACCGTGGATACCTCCCCCTCCGCGAGCACCGCCCCCATCTGCGGGTCGATCGTTCGATAGGCGCCGATGTTCGCCCGCGCGATGCCTGCGAGGCCGAGGGTCAGGCCGAGAGCGAGTCCGGACCGGGCGGCCTGGGCAGGCCGGGCAGGTCGCCGCGCGCCGAGAGGAGGAGGATCAGCCACGTCCCAGGTGGTATCCCAATTGCCGCTCGCATCGACGAGCCCCGGCTTCCGCTATGGGTCCGGCACCGTCGCCGGTGGTTCGGCGGGTGGTTCGGGTGCCCACCACTCCCCCAGATCAAACGCGATGGCGTCAAACGGGGGGAGCCTGGCCGGTTCGGCGCCGATCACTCCCGAGTGGTAGGCCCAGCAGAGGCCCGTGTTCTCGTACACCTCGACCGAGCGGGCGTTCGCGTCCACGATCCACGCCCAGCCGACGCGCGAGCGGCGGTAGCACTCCATCTTTCGGATCCGGTCGTGGCTCTCCGTCCCCGGCGAGAGGATCTCGCAGATCCAGTCAGGCGCGAGCTCGCTGGCCGCGGTATCCGGAACTTCCGCCATCCGCTCGCGCCGCCAGCCCGCGATGTCGGGAGCGAGGACGAGGTCGCGAGGCTGCGCCACCCCGAGATCGAGCTCAGGCTCGTGGAGAATGAGCCACCCCCCAGGGCCCAGAACGGACCTGCGGAGGCCGAACGCCACCAGAATTTGCGCGCCCATCGTGGATGCCGCCGCCGCGTGTCGCATCCTTGGCCGCGACATGGCGTAGGCTGCATGTCTGCCGGCAGAAGGACGGCACCACCGTCCCGCTGCTCACCCTGCGGCGAGGGCTCCCGCTCAAGGAGATCTACGCGCGGGTGTTCGACCGGCCGTGAAATGGGCGATTCCCACGGCCGGTTCACTGCGGTGGTGACCGACTCGGGATGGGACGAAGGCCGCCAGCCTCTCCCAGGAGAGGGCCCCCGCCGTGATAGCCCGCCGCCATGGAAGAGCTCCTCGCCCGCATCCCCCAGCTCGTGGCAGCGCGCTACCCGCTGATCTGGGTGCAGAGCGCGGAGGAGGATCGCGTCGAGCGCGGCATCGCAAAGATCGCCGCCGCCCAGGGGATCCAGCTCTTTCGATGGCGGGGCACCACAGGGCTTCAGGCCGGCGTGGGCCCGGACGCAATTGCCTTCGCGGACACAACGACGATGCTCGCGGCCCTCGCGCAGGTCGCCCGGATCGACGGTCAGGCGATCTTCTTGTTTGAGGACTGCGCCGAAGCGCTGGAGGATGGCGGGCTCGTCCGCCGGCTGCGGGACCTCGAGCCGGAGCTGGAGCAGCGAAAGCAGGCGCTCGTCTTCGTGTCCCACACCGCGCGCATTCCCCAGGAGCTCGAAAAGGACATCGCGATCCTGGATGCCCCGCTGCCCGACCGACGGGAGATCGCCAAGCTCCTCGCCTTGCTCCTCAACAAGCAGTCGATCGCCGTCCCGCCCGATCGCTTCGAGCAGTTCATCACCGCCTCGCTCGGGCTCACAGAGAAGGAGATCAAGCGGGCGTACGCCCGGATGCTCCTGGAGGGCCGCCGGTTTGAGGAGAAGGATGTCTCGGCGTTGCTCGACGAGAAGGCGCGCATGCTGCGTAGGTCTCGATTCTTGGAGTTCATCAAGCCAGACATGGGAATGTCGCAGGTTGGTGGCTTAGAAAACCTCAAGATCTGGCTGCAGGAGCGGACGCCATCGTTCTCGGAGCGGGCCCGCACCTACGGCCTGCCGGAGCCCAAGGGTCTGTTCCTGCTTGGAGTTCAGGGCTGCGGCAAGTCGCTCTCCGCCAAGGCGGTCGCAGACCTCTGGCACCTGCCGCTGCTCCGGCTCGACGTGGCGGCGCTGTTCGCCGGTCGGGCGGAAGAGGGCCTGCGCGACACGATCGCAATCGCCGAGAGCCTCGCGCCCGTCGTGCTCTGGATCGACGAGATTGAGAAGGCGTTCCTCGGCGATGCCGGCAGCGGCCGCGTCTTCGGTAGTTTTCTGACCTGGATGCAAGAGAAGAAGAAGCCCGTCTTCGTGGTGGCCACGGCGAACGATGTTCGCAGCCTGCCGCCGGAGCTCCTCCGCAAGGGCCGTTTTGACGAGATCTTTTTCGTCGATTTGCCCAACGTACACGAGCGCCTCCAGGTCCTCGAGATCCACCTGCGTCGCAAGGGCCGCAACCCCGAGGACTACGACCTGCTCGCTATCGCCGAGGAGACCGAGCGCTATTCGGGCGCCGAACTGGAGCAGCTCATCGTCGCCGCCCTTTTCCGAGGATTCTCCGCAGGGCGCGAGGTTTCACAGGCCGACCTCGTCCGCATTGCGCGGGACACCATCCCGCTCGCGGTCACGATGGACGACCGGCTGAAGGAATTGCGCGAGTGGGCTCGTCCCCGCGCACGGCCCGCGAGCGTCGATACCCGGCGAGTGGCGTTCTTTCAGGATTGGGCTTCGGAGGACGAGGGGTGAGCGTTTCCACCAGCGGCGTGCCTACTTCACCTCGGGCGGTGTCGTCCGGGTAGCGACCGGGTGCCAACCCTCGCCGTGATAGTTCCGCCCCATGGATCAGCCCACACGCAGCCAGCCTCCACGCCTCAGAACCCGGACCTCGGGATGACGATCTCCACCGCCGTCATCGGCGCCGGCTCCTGGGGTACGGCCCTCGCGATGCAGTTGGCCCGGAACGGCCATGACGTTCGGCTCTGGGATCACGACGCCGAGCGGGCCATTCGCATGCAGGAGGAGCGGCAGAACCGTCGCTACCTTCCCGACCAGATGTTCGAGCGGACGTTGCGCGTGACGTCGTCGCTCCGGGACGCCCTCACCGGGACAGCGCTCATCGTCTCCGCGGTGCCGAGCCAGGCCGTGCGGAGCGTGGTGGCCGAGGTCGGGACCGAGGTGGTGGAAGGTCAGGTGATCTGTGGGGCTTCGAAGGGGATCGAGGTCGAGACGCTGCTCACCATGGACGAGGTGATGCGCGACGTGCTGCCCGCGTTCGCCCGGCCAAACCTGTGCGCGTTGGCGGGGCCTTCGTTCGCGAAGGAGGTCGCGATGGGGTTGCCCACCGCGGTCGTCGTCGCCGGAGAGAGCGAACCGGCCTGTCACCTTGTGGCAGACGCGTTCCACGGCGGATTTTTTCGCGTCTACCACACGGATGATGTCGTCGGGGTCGAGGTCGGCGCGGCCCTCAAGAACGTGCTGGCAATCGCCTGCGGGGTGAGTGACGGCGCCGGGCTCGGGACCAATGCCCGCGCCGCGTTGATCACACGGGGTCTGGCTGAGATGACCCGGCTGGCGGTCGCCCGAGGTGCGAAGCCCCTCACGATGATGGGACTCGCCGGGCTGGGAGACCTCGTGCTCACGTGCACCGGGGATCTGTCCCGCAACCGGCGCGTGGGGCTCGGCCTGGGGCAAGGGAAAACCCTGCCTGTGATCCTGGCCGAATTGGGTCAGGTCGCCGAAGGTGTGATCACCGCGCGCTCAGCATGGAACCTCGCGCAAAAAACCCAGGTGGAGGTGCCCATCATGGAGCAGGTCTACCGCATGCTGTACGAGGACAAGCCGGTGTTCGAGGCATTGAGGGATCTCTCGGGGAGGCCGCGGATCGCGGAGCGCTAGCAGCGTTCGGCGTTTCTCCCTTCCGAGGGTACCCGCGCTCGCCCGGGACGAGACGTACGCTCCTCCCCTTCTCCCCCCGGGAGAAGGGGGCGCCGTATTCGGCGCCGGATGAGGGCTCCCCGCGGATCTTCAGCCCTCATCCGCCCGCGAGTACCCGGGCACCTTCTCCCGCAGGCGGGAGAAGGGGAGAACCCTCGAAATCCGCGGCTGGGGAGGAAGGTCAAATGCCGCTAACCACGTTTCCCCGAACGCTGCTAGTGTCCCCGCCGGAACGCGAGCACAGCGATGGGGAACATCAGCCAAGCCCCATTCTCCGGCATCAGGGTGACCGCGAACGCCGCAACGCCGAACAGGCCGACGGCAAATCCCCGGGAGGGCGACCGACCGTGTTGTTCACCGGCCCGGACGCAGTGCCCGAGCAGCATCATCAAGCCTGCGGCGAACAAGAACCACAAGGCGGCTGCCGGGGTCCCGGTGTCGCTCACCGTCGCAACGACGCCGTCCCGCGCGACCTCGACCAGCACCGTCCAGTAGACGGCCACCCCCACAAGCGCCTTGAACGCTCCAAGGCCCAACAGGAGAGTTCCAGTGTAGATGCGTGGCATTTGGCTCCGGGGGGTAGGGCGAGCGTATGCCGAATGCTGCGCGGGCAAAGAGGCCGGCCGAGCTGAGCTAATCCTCCTCCATGAAGTTCGCTGATCCTCAGAACCGCCCCTCGATGGCAGAGGCCCAGGCCGCGACCGCCCCGACCTGGCTCGGCCGATCCCGGCTGTCGCCCTGAAATCAGCGACGTTCGACGCGGATCCTCGCCCCGGAGCGTCCCCGCGGATAAGCGCACCCTCATGCGTACCGTGCTGTTCGTCGCTCCCTTTCTCATGGAGGCGACGCTCAAGTTTGTCCAGGCTGCCGCGACCGTAGCGAACGCCCGAATCATCGTTCTCACGGCCGACCCCGCCGAGCGGGTCCCCGCCGGCACCGTGCACTACCACGTCGCGGACCCGACGAGCGCCGGCCAGCTCATCGCGGCGGCGCGTGCGATCGCGAAGGAGACCGGGCCCATCCACCGGGTCATCGGCATCCTGGAGAACATCCAGGAGCAGATCGCCATGGTGCGCGAGGCGCTCGGCGTCTCAGGGCCCGACGTCGCGACGGCAGAGCGGTTCCGCGACAAGTCCGTGATGAAGGACGCGCTGCGAGCCGCCGGGCTCCCCTGCGCGAAGCACAAGCTGTGCTTCACCCAGTCCGACGCGCAGAGCTTCGTGCGAGAGGTCGGCTTCCCCATCGTCCTCAAGCCGCCCGCCGGCGCCGGCTGCAAGGCGACCTACCGAATCTCAGACGCCAGCGCGCTCACCGCCGCGCTCGCCGAGATCCGCCCGTCCCCCGATCGCGTGGTGCTCGCCGAGGAGTTCGTGCAGGGCGACGAGCACTGCTACGACACGATCACGATCGGCGGCAAGACCGTGTTCCAGAACATCGGGCGCTACTACCCGGGCCCCCTGGACGTCACGCGGAACGACTGGATCCAGTGGTGCGTCGTGCTCCCGCGGGACGTCAGCGGACCGGAGTTCGAGCCCGTGCGGAAGGTCGGGCCTGCCGTCGTCAAGGCGCTTGGGCTGCGCACCGGGATGACGCACATGGAGTGGTTCCGGCGACCGGATGGCACGCCCGTGGTCAGCGAGATCGGGGCACGCCCCCCAGGCGCGCAGTTCGTCTCCGTGATGAGCTGGGCGCACGACCGCAGCTTGTACCATGCGTGGGCGCAGGCGGTGATCGACGACAAGGTCGAGGGGCCCTTCGAGCGCAAGTTCGCCGCAGGCGTGGCTTTCTTGCGGGGCGCAGGCAACGGCCGGGTCGCCCAGGTCGAGAACATCGACAAGGCGCAGGCGTTGATGGGCAAGCTGGTGGTCGAGGCCTCTCTGCCCGTCGTCGGGCGCGAGAAGAGCACCCACTACGAGGGCGATGGCTTTGTGATCGTGCGCCACCCCGACACGAAGGTGGTCGAGAACGCCCTGGAAACCCTCATCGAGACAGTTCACGTACACTACGCGTAGCGGCCGGCCTGATGCGGTCGTGAACCCCGGAGCCCCGACCTATGCACGTCATCTTCATGGCCCCCAACTTTCCCGCCAACCAGCGCCAGTTCGTGCGCGCCCTCCACGCTGTCGGCGCGAAGGTGACTGGGATCGGGGACTCTCCCGCCGAGTACCTGGATAGTGAGCTCAAGAGCTGGCTGTCCGGCTACGAGCACATCCCCTCGCTCGCGGATGAATCTGCGCTCTTGAACGCCGTGCACCGGATCCAGAAGCGGGGTTGGGTGGACCGGCTGGAGTGTACGGTCGAGGCGATCATGCTCACGACCGCCCGGGTGCGGGAGCAGGCGCGCATTCCTGGGCTGTCTGTGGACCAGGTGCTCGTTTGCCGCGACAAGTACGTGATGAAGCAGTACCTGCGGGATCGCGGCATTCCCTGTGCCAAGACCGCCGCTGTGAACACCTTGGAGGAGGGCAGGCGCTACGCCGCCGAGATCGGCTACCCGGTGATCGTCAAGCCGCGGGATGGCGCCGGCGCGCACGGCACGTCGAAGTGCGAGAACGAAGATCAGCTGGTCAAGGCCCTGCAGGAGATGGGGCTCGGCCACCCGCGGGTGTTCGTGAGCATCGAGGAGTTCGTGAGCGGACACGAGGGCTTCTACGACACGCTGACCTGCAACGGCGAGGTCGTGTTCGAGTCGATCAGCCACTACTACCCGAACGTTTTGGAGTCGATGCGCGACCGGTCGCTCACCCCGTACATCGTGGTGACGAACCGGATTGACTCCGACGGGTACACCGAGCTCAAGAGCTTCGGGCGTCGGGTCGTTCGGGAGTTGGGCCTCCAGACCTCGCCCACGCACATGGAGTGGTTCTATGGGCCGAAGGGGCTGTACTTCTCGGAGATCGGCGCACGGCCGCCGGGGGTTCGCTTCTGGGACCTGTATTGCTGGGCCAACGACATGGACCTGTACCAGGATTGGGCGCAGGCCCTGGTGTTTGGGAACGCCGCGCCACGCCCGAGTCGGCGGTACTCCGCGGGTCTCATCTCCATAAGGGCCAACCGCGAGGGCCGGGTGACCGGGTACTCCGGGTTGGAGCGTGTGCAGGAGACCTGTGGGCGTTGGCTGGGCGAAGTTCACTTGCCCGCCATCGGCTCCCGCGTGCCGGACGTCGGCGCCGGGTACATGGGCCACGGCTGGCTTCACGTGCGGCATCCTGACTACGACGAGTGTCGCAAGATCCTTGAGTTTGTAGGCGCCACCTTGAAGATCTGGGCAGACTGAACTGGAGTACACATGCGTCGATTCATGGTATTGCTTGGGCTTGTGGCGGTTGGCATGGGGGCAGCTTCGGCCAAGGCCAACCGAACGCCGCTCACCTATTTTGGGGTGGACTACTCGCTCTGTTTGTTCATCGGGGCCGACGCGTTCAACGATGTCAGCCAGGTGACCGACTACTACCCAGGCGAGTGGAACCAGCTCATCGCAGATGAGCGGCTGGAGGATCTGGAAAAGATGATCGGCCCCCTGACGTTCG
>CANKNP010000173.1 GCA_947483545.1 Deltaproteobacteria bacterium
AAGGCGAGCGCGCGTTCGAACGTCGCGTCCGGGCAGTCGGGGTTTTGGTGGAGCGCCACGCCGATCTCGGGGGTGATCAAAAGGCGCGTGTGATTGTCCGCGATGATCTCGCACAGTTTGGCATCTGCGCGCTCAGCGATGCGCAGCGCGGTGCGTTCGTTCGCGCCGCGGATGTGTTGGATCGCCTCGTCCAGATCCTCCCGCACGGTCGTCAACAGCTCCAGGGCCTTCGGGTGGGTGCGCTGGGTGATCGCCTGACCGAGGTTTGGGTAGGTCTTCAGCGTCTCCAGCGCGGTGTCCCGCACCTGCCGCTCCGGATCGCAGGCCAGCACGTAAAGCGCGCCCAGGGTCGTCTCCAGCGTGGCGCCGGGGAGCGCACCGCGGGCGCAGGACAGGCGCACCGGAAGCGGCCCGCTGGGGTCGATCAGCGGCTGCAGACTGGAGGGAACGTCCAGCTTGTCCCAGGGAATGCTCATGCGGTCTCCGTTGCTTGGGAATCGAACCAGATCCGTAGGCCGGCCAGTGTCAGGTGCTCGTCCACGTCGTCGATCTCGGCGCAGGCCCGACCGATCAGGTTGGCGAGGCCCCCGGTCGCGACGCACGGCACGCGCTGTCCACCTGCAAGCTGCGCTTTGCACCGTCGCGCCAGGCCGTCCACGAGCCCGACGTAGCCCCAGTACAAGCCAGACTGCATCGCTGCGACCGTGTTGGTGCCGATCGGCGCTGCGGGCTCGCGGATCTCGACCCGGGGCAGGCGCGACGTGCGTTGAAAAAGCGCGTCCGCGGAGATCTGCAGGCCCGGCGCGATGGCCCCGCCGATGTAGGCGCCGCTGGCATCGACGGCGTCAAAAGTCGTCGCGGTGCCGAAGTCCACGATCAAAAAAGGTGGCTGGAACCGAGTCCGCGCCGCGATGCAGTTCACGACGCGATCCGCGCCTAGCTCCAGCGGGTTGTCCACGCGCACGGGCATCCCCAGGTCTGCGCCACGCCCGAGCACGCGCGGGGTGTGACGGATGTAGCGACGGCACGCCTTTTCAATGGCGTAGATCGTGCTCGGCACCACGGTGCAGACCGCGACCCCGCGCAGCTCTGCGACCTGCACGCCCTCCTGTGCGAAGAGCTGCAGCATCAGCAGGCCGAACTCGTCCGTCGTGCGTTGAAGCGTCGAAACGCGCCAGGTATGAACCACCTGCGGCCCCTTGTAGAGGCCCAGGACCGTGTTGCTGTTGCCGACGTCGATGACCAGGAGCATGTCCGCGCGGTTTATCGCGCTAAGGGGGCCCATGCCCGAGCCTGTAGCCTTCGACGACAAGGCGACCCAGCAGATCATCCCATCCTCCCGGGTCTGTCGCGTCCACCTCTTCCGGCACGGTGAGGTGCATGCCGCCGGCGAGCGTGTCTGCCGCGGCCAGGCCGACGTGGCGCTCTCCGACCGCGGACGCGCGCAGGTCGCTGCCGCCGCAAGGCGATGGCCCGGCCCTTACGACGCCGTCTACAGCTCTGATCTTCAGCGGTGCACCGCCCTGGCGACGCTGCTCGGACCCGTGATCCTGACCCCCGCGTTGCGCGAGCAGCACATGGGCGACTGGGACGGGGCCACCTGGCCGGAGCTCACCCTTCGCGACCCCGCTGGAACGACCGCGTATTGGAACGACTACGTCCATGCCCGGCCGCCCGGCGGGGAGTCCTACGGGGATGTCTACGCGCGGGTGAACGCCTGGTGGGGGGACACCCGGCCGGAAGGAGCCATCGCGATCGTGACACACATCGGGTGCATCCGAAGCCTCGTGTGCGCCTGGCTCGGTATGGGTCCGGACCAGGGCTTACGTTGGGCTCCCGGGTACGCAACACACACGGAGATCCTGCTCGCTGATGCCGGGGCGGTGATTGTCAGGTTTGGGGAGGCGGCGGAGTGACCAAAAGTGAGTTGGGCAGATCTGGTCACTTTGGGGGGCGGGCGGCTTGGCCGTCGAACGCCGCTGCGCTCCGGCTGGCCCCGCCCCAAGAATGACCAGAAGTGAGTTTGTCAGATCTGGTCACTCGGTCCGAACCTGGCGTAGACCGCCGATGTCCCCCCCACCATCGCCGCCACCGAGAACATCGCCGCCCGGCTCACACCCCTCCCCTTCGGCTCCCCGAGGGCGCTCACCATCGCCGCGGCGAGCGCGCCGGCGTCCCCCGCCCCCACCAAAATCCCTGCGTCGCCCACCACCTCCGCGAGGCCGCCGGCGCGGGTGGTGACCACGCGGCAGGCGGCCGACATCGCCTCCACCACCGCCTGGCCCATCCCCTCCTCGACGGAGGGGTGTACAAAAACGTCCAGCGCGCCGTAGAAGCCCGCGACGTCGGGGATCTGGCCCGGTAGAACCACGCGATCCTGCAATCCGGCCCGCCGGATCTGGTCGGTGAGCGCCCCCCGCTGATCCCCCTCGCCGGCGATCACCAGCGTGCCCGGCACCGACGCCATGGCCTCGACCACGTAGCGGTGGCCCTTGTGGGCCACGAGCGCCCCGACGCAACCGTAGAGCGGGCGCGGGAGGTCCGCCCAGCGGGGGTCCACCCACGCGGTGACGGGCACCACGCCATCGTAGACCACGCTGATCCGCTCAGCTGGCACGCCCACACGCACCAGCACGTCCTTCACCGCCGCGCTGACGGCGATCACGTGCCGGGCCCGGAGATATTTCCACGCCGTGGGCACAAAATCCACGCGACGGTGCATCACGGTGGGCAACCCCGCGAGCAGGGCGATCGCGCCGGCGTGAGAGGTGTGGGCGGCGATGAGCGGAAAGTGCGCTTTCAATCGGTGCAGCGCCAAAATGTTGAGCGGGTGCTGCCCCGGCCGTAACGCCAGATACGGCGGCCCGAGGCGCTCCGCGAGCGGGCTCTTCGGCACGCCTGCCCACAGATCCCCGGGGCGCCCACGGATCAGAAGTTCCAGCTGCCGCTGCCCGCCGCGCCACTCCATCGAGGTGTCGATGTGCAGCACGCGGGTAATTGCACCTCGATGCGGACAGGCCCCGCGCGGGTCTGCAGGATGGCGAGCGCCGGCAGGTTCTCTGGGGTGAGGGTGAGATCAATCCCGCCGCGAAAATCTCCCTCGCTGGCCGCCCGGATTTGGATGAAGCGATTCTCACCCCCCGGAACGATTCGAAGGCAGGTGGCGATCAGATGGACGGTGCGCTTGCCGTTGAACAGGTCCAGCTCCATGACCTGGCCCACCGCCAGATTGGCCTCGCGGATGCGGTAGAACGCCGAGATCGGGTCCTCGACCGCGCCGGGATGCTTGACCTGCGTCTGGTAATCCCGCCAGGCGCCATCCTCGAGCTGGTGGCGCGCAATGTCCACGGTGAAAGGCCCGAAGCGCAAGTCCATGTCTTGGAGGAAACCGCCCTCGCGAAACCATGTCTGGTAGCGAACGCTCCCGCCGGCGGTCCGACCCTCGGAGATGATCCGATCGTCGATGGGGTAGAGCCCGTCGAGCCAGGGCGCGTTTTTGGCGGTGATGGTCACGGTGCGGGAACCCGATTGGGTGGTCACCGCCACGTCGGCGAACCCTGCGGTGATGCCGTTCCACGTGGCGCGCAGGCGAAGCGACTCGTCGGCGAAGGCCGGGGAGAAAAAGCACGCCAGGGCGATCATGGGGGGGGCTTCGACCCCGCGCGGGTTCGGAGAGCAGCGGGAGCGCCGTCGATCCGTGCGCTCGGCGAACCTCGCGCCCGGATCGACGGTTCCTTTGCACCGTTCCTACCGGCGGAATGCGACGGTTCGTCGAAGACGCCGAGCCCGTCGCCTTCCCCCTGTAACGGTGCGGGTTGGGGCCAGCCCGGATCCAAGTCAAGTCCTTCCGGGGACTTATGGCGGTGTTGTGTGCCGAGCGCCCGGGCTGGCCCGCCGGCGGCGGGTGCCTCGCCGGAATGGTCCCCCGCATCCAAAAAGAACCCGGGACCGACCCCAAATACGGCGATGTTCACGCGCTCCCCGATAAATCCAACGCCCTCGGCCACGAGCAGACCCCGCTGCAAAATCGCGCGATCGGGCGCCCCCTGCGAGGCGATGTGGCCCGATGAGCGCACCACACGCTGCCAGGGAACGTCCGTATCGCTGGGCAAAGCTGCGAGGGCCCAACCGACCTGACGCGCCATGCCGGGCTGTGTCAAGGCCGCCGCGACATGGCCGTAGCCCATGACCTTGCCAGCGGGAATAGCACGAACAACGCCGTAGACCCGCTGCTTGAAGCTATCCGAGACCGCGCGCATGGGCATCTCCGTGCAAAAGGCGTCGATAGGGGCCGTCTATCGCGCAGAGCTCGTCGTGGGTGCCGGCCTGCACGACCTCGCCGGTGTCGATGAACACGATGCGATCGGCGTCGCGGATGGTGGAGAGGCGGTGGGCCACGACCAGGGTGGTCCGACCGACCATGAGCCGATCGAGCGCCTCCTGCACCGCGGCCTCGCTCTGACTGTCCAGGTTGGAGGTGGCTTCATCGAGCAGGAGCACGGGCGCGTCGCGCAAGATCGCGCGGGCGATGCAGATGCGCTGGCGCTGGCCGCCGGAGAGCCGCATGCCGAGCTCGTGAATCCTCGTTTGGTAGCCCTCGGGCAGCTCGCGGATGAAGCTATCGGCGTTGGCGGCCACTGCGGCGGCGGTGATGGCGTCGGGGCTGGCGTGCACGCCGAAGCCGATATTGGCGGAGACTGTGTCGTCGAAGAGAAAAGTCTCCTGCGACACCACCGCGATCTTTTCGCGGAGGGCTGAGAGCGACAAGGTTCGGAGATCGACGCCATCCCAAACCACCCTGCCCCCCGTCGGGTCGTACAACCTCGGGATCAACCCCAACAACGAGCTCTTCCCACCGCCGGAGGGTCCGACGAGCGCAACCCGCTGCCCCGCCCGAAGCGTCAGATCGACGCCCCGGAGCACCGGGCCCGAGCCGTAATCCAACTGGACCCCTTCGAGGCTAATTTCGCGCGGTGTCGCAACTGTCCCCTCCCCCGACACCACGGCCGGCACGCGGTCCAACAACCCGAAAACCGCGTCGGCCGCCGCCAGCGAGCGCTGCAACAGCGAGCTGACCTCCGACAACCCCCGCAATGGCTGGTTCATCACGGCCAACGCGACGAGAAATCCCACCAGATCGCCCGCCTGCGCCTCGCCCCGGGCGACCTGCCCTCCGCCCACCCAAAGCACGGCGCCCACGCCCAGAGCCGCGATCAATTCCGTCAACGGAGCCGGCAAAAGTTGCGCGGTCAACGCCTCGACCTGGGCGGCCTCGTGCGCCGTGTCCAAGCGGCGAAATGCGTCGCTCCGCTCCTTCTCCCCGCCTGAGAGCTGCACCACCCGGATTCCGGTCAACGTCTGCTGCGCGTGGCCCGAGAGCGCGGCCGAGGCATCGCTCGCGGTCTTCGACGCCCGGCGCACCCAATTCCCAACCCTGTAGATCGGCCACAACGCCAACGGCAACAGCGCGAACGCGATGATCGCCAGCTTCGGGTTCGCCAGGAACGCCGTGGTGATGAGCACGACCAGCGTGATCGGCTTCTGCACCGCCGTCACCACCCCATTGACCGCGTACTGGAGCACGTTCACGTCGCCGAGGAGCCGGCTCTGACGCTCCCCTGTCGGCGTCCGCAGATGCCAGCCAATCTCCTGGGAGAGCAGATGGTCGTGCAATTTCCCGCGGATCTCGGTCACCACCCGCCAGGCGATCGAGCGGGTGAGCGTGGCCCGTGCAAAATTCACGGCCCCGTTCAGCGCGTACAGGACCACGACCCCCACCGCGAGCGGCAGCGGATCGCCGCCTTGGACCAGCACATCATTGAGCGTCCACTGAACCAGGAAAACCGGCGCGCCTTGCAAGCCCGAGGCGATGACCACGAGGATCGTCGCCAAAAACAATCGGCCACGATGCGGCCGGAAGGCCTGCCACAGACGCCGGCCGCTCGAGGGCGGAGCTTCAACCACCGGTGGCGTAGGCCCCGCCGTGCTCTGGCACAAACGCGCTGCCGTCCCACGCGTAGCGCTCGACCACGCCGATGCCCGTGGCGTCTACCTCGTAGACGTTGAAGTGGGCCGTACGCCCGCGCTTGGGCAGGTGCGAATACCCCGCCGCGCCGGGGTCCAGGATCGGCACACACCGCTCGCCGTCTCCTGTGGTTCCGGTGCACCCGCCGAGCGTCGTGCGAAAACCATGGTGCTCATGCCCGTGAAGCACCGCCACGACATGGGCGTGTCGGGCGATGATCGCCTCGATGGCGTCTGCGTTTCGGAGGGCGCGCGTCGAGGGCCCGTAGGGGTTTCCCCGCCGGTCGCGGAGCGGGTAGTGAACCCCAAGGATGACCCGCCGATCGCTGGATCCCAGCGAGGCATCGAGCGCCTTCAGCGTGGCCTCGGTGGCGAACCCCCGGGAGAGCCAGTCGGGCTCGCATACATCGGCGAGGCAGAGGTCGAGCGGCCCGAGGTCGAACCGCCGGACGCTCTTGGGCCCAAAATAGCGTTCGTACCGGCCGAGGCTCTCTTCGGTGTACACGTCGTGGTTGCCGGGGATGCAGTGAAACGGCAGCGTGGCGAGCGGGGCGAGGAGCGACTTTACGCCTTCAAACTCGGCTTCGGTCGCCGTTGAGGTCAGATCACCGGTGCACAAGATCTGGTCAGGACAGGTGGCGAGCACGGCCCCCGGGAGCGCCGCCTGAACCTCCTGGGAGAAGTGGCTCCCCCGGCCCAAAAGGTGCAGGTTCACCACGCCGAGGACCCGCTTGTTGAACAGGTCCGCGAGCCCGGCCGGACGCGCCACATGGATGTCGGTGATGTGCGCGAGCCGCATGGGGGGACCGTAGCCCGCGGGCTATGAGACGACGAGATGAGCGACCCCCGCACCCTCCTTGAGCAAGCCGCCGAGCAGCGCCTGACGTGCGAGCTCATGCCCCGCGCCGGACAGACATGGTCCCGAGCCACCATCGAGCGCGTGGAGCGCGGCGGGGTCGTCATGCGCGTGGAGGAGGGCGGCATCCTCGCGGGGGCGGACGTGCGGTGCTGGATCCGCGTGGAGGGCGTGCCCTACACGTTCGACGCCAGCGTGCTCCGGACCGCCGTGCCCGTCTCGGACCGCAGCGAGTCGGGCGTGCTGCTCGGGTTCATCGACCACTGGGAGGTCGCTACGCGCAGCGCGGGGACCATGGTGCTCGAAGCCCTGCCGCCGACCGGCGGGCCCGTGTCGTTGCTGGGGGGAGCGATCCAGCTCGTGGACTTGGAGCCGCAGCTTTGGACGGTCACGACCCCCGCAGACGCGCCGCTGATCTTTGTGGAAGGCGGATATCTCCGCCTGCGGATCGGGGTGGCCGACTCGGCACCGATGGAGCTTGGCTGCAAGGTGCGGCGGCTCCGGCACGGGAGCGGGCACCTTCTGTATGCGCTGGAGATCCAAGAGGTGAACGATCCGGTGCGGTATGCGGAGATGGTGGGGGCGGTGCGGGAGGTTTTGGGGTTGTAGGGCTCCTAGGCCAGCGCCCCAACCAACGCCGGCAACGCCACTTCCGATGGTGCCTGCAGCCACCGCCCACCCCCATCGAACGGCGCTGAGTGCGGGTCGAGCGTCCAGACCTTGGCGCCGCTCTCCGCCGCTGCAGTGCTGGCCAGCTCGGTGATCCCGACCGAGAAGCTCGTACCGATGAACACGACGAGATCCGCCTCCTGGCAGAGCGTTGCGGCCTCCCGGAAGCGGTACTCCGCGTGCTCGTTGTAGGACTCGTCGAACCACAGCACGTGAGCCCGGAGCAGCGCTGCGCACGCCGGACAACGTGGGAGCGTGTCGATGCCGGGGGCGGCGCGGAAGGCGTCGAACAGCGCATCCTCGCGGGCCAGCGAGCCGAACGGTGCGCCGTGGTCACAGCCCTCGCGCGAGCAACGGAGACGACGGGCCGCGCCGTGGACCTCGATGACATCGTGCGTGCGGGCCAACACGTGCAGGCCGTCGATGTTCTGCGTCACGAGGCGCAACGCGCCGGCTTCTCCAGCCTTCCAGGCCTGGAGTTGGGTGATCGCGTGGTGCGCCGGGTTCGGCTGCGCCTCTCTGCACGCGTCGAAACGGGCCAGGTAGAAGCTCCACTGCTGGACGGGATCCTTCAGGAACATCCAACGGGTACCCATCGTCATCACGGTCTTCGACCACACGGCGTCGGCCGACCCGCGGAACGGGGCGATGCCGCTGGCGACGGAGATGCCGGCGCCGGTGAGAAACAAGGGGCGTTCGGCCTGCTGGAGATCGGCGGCGAGGGCGTTGAGGAGGGTGGGGTTCATGGGGTCTTCTATCTCCGGGCCCCGGGGCGACGAGGCGGGTAGACTGTAGAGGCTTGGAGTCTCACATGCTGTTGGTGTACGTTGCCCTGGCCCTCGCGGCGGAGACCCCGGCGATCGACCCAACAACCGATCGCTGGGCCGATTTCCTGGTGGTGGACACCCTCGGAGACTGGCCGAAGGCCGACCCCAGCTGTCGGATTGGCTGCGCCTACCGGGTTCCTTCGGATTTCCTTGTCCGTGTCCCCGCCGGCGTCCCCGCTGCCGACCCCGTGACCGCCACGTTCTTGTACTGGCGCCTTCCCCCCCAGACCGGGCGATGGCGTTGGGCGCCTACCGATCGGCCTCGATGATCCGCTGGCTCGGTGCCTTCGCCTGGTTCGTCGTGGACTGGACCCGCGCCTGCCTGTTCCGCCGCCCCCCGCCGGGCCGTGTGATCGAAGAGGCGTTCCGCATCGGGGTCATGAGCCTGCCCGTGCTGCTCACCATCAGCGTATTCGTGGGCACGAACCTCGCGCTTCAGGGCTACCACGCGTTTGTGCCCCTCGGGGGGCAGCGGCTCGTGGGGATGTTCGTCGCCCTCGCGGGGATTCGGGAGCTGGCGCCCATCATCGCGGCGGCGATGGTCTCCTCGAAGGCTGGCACCGAGATGGCGAGCCAGATCGCGGTGATGAAGACCCGCGAGCAGATCGACGCGCTCGAGGTCATGGCGGTGAACCCCCTCTGGTGGCTCGTGACCCCGCGACTGTACGGGATCATCCTCGTGATGCCCGCGCTCACCGTGATCTCGATCTTCACCACTGTGGCGGCGAGCTACCTGTGCGCCACGATCCAGCTTGGCCTGAACGGGGCCGTGTTCTTGGACTTTGCGAGGGACGCCACAAGCGGGTTGGATCTCCTGGCCGGGATCATCAAGGGCTTTGTTTTCGGTATCGTCATTTGTTTCGTGAGCACGTACTGCGGTTTCGCGAGCAAGAAGGGGCCCGAAGGCGTCGGGCAAGCCACCAACGCGGCGGTCGTGATCTCCAGCGTCGCGTGTGTGTCGATCAACTACCTCGTCTCCCAGGTGCTGTATGGATGAGCCGATCGTCTTTGAGGGGGTGAGCAAGCGTTTTGGCGCGCTCACGGTGTTGGACGACGTGTCCCTCACCTTCCCGCGAGGACAGACCACCGCGGTGATCGGCCCCTCGGGGACCGGCAAGAGCGTGCTGCTCAAGCACATCGTCGGGCTCCTGCACCCGGACTCGGGCATCGTGCGTGTGTTGGGGTGTGACATCGCGCACGCCCGGGATCGCGAGGTGTACGCGGTGCGCAAGCGCCTCGGGATGCTCTTTCAAGACGGCGCGCTGTTCGATTCGCTCTGCGTGGGCGAAAATATCGCGTTCCCGCTGATGCAACACCGCAGGGATCTCTCGGCCAAGAAGCGGAGGGAGCGCGTGGATGAGGTGCTGGAGATGGTCGAGCTGCCCGGCCTGTATGATCGCGCCACGAGCGCGCTCTCAGGGGGGCAGCGCAAGCGCGTGGGGCTGGCCCGCGCGATCGTGAACGAGCCGGAGATCGTGCTGTTCGACGAGCCGAACTCCGGCTTGGATCCGATGACCTCCGACGCGATCGACGGGCTCATCCACGCGATGAAGGCGAAGCTCGGGATCACGTTCGTCGTCATTTCCCACGACATTGTTGGCACCATCAACGTCGCAGACCGAATCGCGATGCTGTACCAGGGCAAATTGATCGCGAACGGGCCAACGGCCGAGGTCGTGCGATCCGAACACCCCGTGCTGCGGCGATTCCTGGGCCGGAACCTGATCTTGCCGGAAGGGCCGGACGGGGAATTGAGATTGCCGGGGGTGTGAGGGGGATGGCGGCCAATGCCGGGCGGCTTGGAACCCCGGGCCGCAGCTTGGGATCGGGCCGTGGGACGCCGCAAAATTTCGGCGGGGGTTCCTGGGCCTGCTCACCCGCCGGAGGCTCGCACCCAGTTGGTGAAGGTGCAGTCGTTGTACACGGCGGTCGGCTCGCCCCCGGGCCACACATGGATGTCGAGGCCCGCATCGTCAGCCGGGAACATTCCCATGGTGATGACTGGGCCGTCGCGATCATAGATTCCCACCGACACCTCCTGGTCAGTGACCGACGCCGACGGCGCCTCGAGGCTCACTGTGGCGGTCCCGTGTACTACAGAGTCCCCCTCCGGGCAGCCACCGCCCTGGCGCAGGATTTCGCACAGAGTGGCCGTGACGAGCGCGAAGAACAGCAACAGCACGCCACAGGCGTATCCCAATCCCGGGGCGCGGTCAGTCAGTATCGGTTCGAATCGCGGGTACCTTGTTGACCCGCCTCAAGGGAGCCGCCCGGACGGGCCCGGCGCCCGGGGCCGCCCCGGCGCAACCGAACTCGAAGAGCTTGGCCGCGCTCGGGCAGTTCGGTTGCTGTGGGCAACCGAACTCGAAGAGCTTGGCCGCGCTCGGGCAGTTCGGTTGCTGTGGGCAACCGAACTCGAAGAGCTTGGCCGCGCTCGGGCAGTTC
>CANKNP010000174.1 GCA_947483545.1 Deltaproteobacteria bacterium
ATGCGCTCGGTCAGGGTGGTCTTCCCCGAGTCGATGTGGGCGCTGATGCCGATGTTCCGGATGATGCTGAGGTCGGTGATCATGAGAGGCTCCAAGGGAGCGTGGGGCGAAGGGCGGCCACGCGGGCGCGGCGTCTACCCTGCGGAGGGGCGCGGGGCAAGCCTTCGGCCGCGTCCAAGCCCAGCGCGGGGGGTCCATGATACGCCCCGCGCTTTCGGAGGTCTCGTGGCGTTGCTAGCGGATCAAGTCGTCCTGGTGACAGGCGCCGGAAACGGCATCGGGCGGGCGTACGCCCATGCGTTTGCCAAGGCCGGGGCCCGCGTGGTCGTCAATGATCTGGGCGGCGCCCGCGATGGCGTCGGCGCGTCGGATGCCCCCGCGCGGACCGTGGTGGCCGAGATCGTCGCGTTGGGCGGCGGGGCGGTGGCCGACTTCGGCGACGTGACGCGGCCCGAGGACTGCGCCCGCATGGTGCAGCTCGCGCTCGACACTTGGGGGCGGCTCGACACCGTCGTGAACAACGCGGGCGTGCTGCGGGATCGCACCTTCGTGAAGGCGACGGACGCCGAGTGGGATCTGGTCGTGGCGGTCCACCTCACGGGCACTAAAAACGTCGTGCGGGCCGCGCTCACCGCGCTCTCGGCACAAGGCGGATCGGTGATCAATACGACGTCGTACTCCGGGATGATCGGAAACTACGGGCAGTCCAACTACGCCGCGGCGAAAGCGGGCATCTACGGGTTCACCCGCGTGCTGGCGATGGAGCTGCAGCGTTCGAAGGTGACGGCGAACTGCATTGCCCCCATCGCAAAAACCCGCATGACCGCCGAGATCGGCATGGTCGAAGACGAATGGACGCCCGATCAGATCGCCCCCGTCGCCGTCTACCTGGCCAGCCCCCTCGCGCGCGCCGTCACCGGCCGGGTCTTCGGCGTTCAGGGCCAGCGCATCCACGTCTACGAGGTCAAGACCAACGAGGGCGTTGAGAAGCCGGGCGCAGACCTCTGGACCGCCGAGGAGATCGCCGCCAAGTTCGACGCGATCACCGGCTTCGCCTCGGCCGCGCCCCCCTCCGCCCCCGCCCCCGCGGCGTCCTCCCCCGTCCGCGACGTGTTCGCCCTCGCCCCGCACGCCTTCCGCCCCGAGCGCGCCGGCGACCTCTCTCTTCGCCTCCACTTTGCCATCTCCGATGGCCCCGGCCAGACCCTCGTGATCAAAGACGGAAAGGCCTGGGTTGAGGATGGCCTGCAAGGCGCCCCGGACTGCACGATGAAGACCGACTCCGAGACGATCATCGGCATCTTCAAGCAGACCATCGACCCCACCAAGGCGTTCATGAAGGGCAAGGTGACCGCGGACAACCTGCCCGCCGTCATGAAGTTCGCGACGGTGTTCGACTTCTCGGCCCCTCGGCCCACGACCACCTCCGCCGCTGCTGCAGCCGCCCCCGCGGCCCCGGCCTCCGACGCCCCGAAGACCTGGCCCATCGGCAAGAAGTACGATGGCGGCTTCGCCTTCGCCGAGCCCGCCCACGCCCTCGCCTACGCCGCCGCGACCGGCGACGACTCGCCCGCCTACGCCGGCCCCGACGCCATCTGCCCGCCCATGTTCCACGTCCGGATGATGCACGGCCTCATCTTCCAGATCGCGACCGATCCCGAGCTGGGCCTCGACATCCTGCGGCTCGTCCACGGCGAGCACGACGCCACCTTCCATCGCCCGCTCCGCCCCTGGGACCTCGTGCACACGCGCGGCGAGCTGCTCAGCGTCGAGGAGAAGTCCTCCGGCCTCGTCGTCACCTCGGCGCTCTCCGCGTTCGTGGAGGGTGTGCTCGCCGTCTCCTGCCGCACCGTCTACTTCATCCGGGGCAAGAAGAAGGCAGAGGGCGCGAGCACCCCGGCGTCCGCCCCCGCCGATCCGCCGCCCGTCGATCTCTCTGTGAGTGTCACGGTCGGCGACGACCAGTCGTTGCGCTACGCCGCCGTTTCGCTCGACGACAACCCGATCCACACCGATCCCGCCACCGCGACCGCCGCGGGCCTGCCGGGCGTCATCCTCCAGGGGCTCTGCACCATGGCGATGAGCGCCGCCGCGTTGACCCGCACGCTGGCCGACAACGACGCGCGTCAGGTCCGACGCATCGCCGTGCGCTTCGCCCGGCCGGTGTTGAACGGCGAATCGCTGACGATCCAGGCGTGGAGATCGACGAACGGGTGTACGTTTACGACGCTGAACGGCAAGGGCCAGGCGGTGCTGTCGCAGGCACAGGTGGAGCTGGCCTAGCCCGTGCCCTGCGTTGACACCGTCCGCGCCCGCTTCCTCGAGGCCACCGGCTCCGCGTACCCACGCACCGCCGCGCTGATCGCCCACCCGCGGCTCTACCAGGAGATGCTGGACATGGAGGCCGCCGCCGAACGCGGCCCGTCCCGCTTTGGCAGCATTCGACGCAACAAGTTGCTCGCCTGGGACGCGAACACCTCGGCCTGGGATGCCTGGGATACCGTCTCCGGCCAGCGCGTCCACCTGGTGACGGGGGTGTGGAAGCCACCCGTGCGCGAGGGCGTCCTCTCCTGGCTCCCGGTTGGAGCGGGCGCCTGGGTGACCCCGCCCATCGAGCTGTCGCTGTCGGATCTACTGCCTGACATCGGCGAGGACCCTGTGCTTTGCGCGCAGGTGCTGGTCGCGGCGGTTCGGTCGCTCCCCGATCCTTTCGGCACGCTGGGACCGAGCACGGTGGTTCGATCCGGCGGCGTGTGGTCGATCTCCGGCATTCCCGGCGGCGAGCGCGAGGAGGGCGTCGCGGGTGTGGGCCGGCTCGCCGGGCTGTTCGGGCACCACGGGGAGGCGCTCGCCGAGCTGGTCGAGATGCCGGATTTGGGCGTGCCCACCGTCGAGCACATGCTTGTCACCGAGCTCTCCGACCGACTCGTCGCCCAAGTCCATCGAATCCGGCGGCGGCCCTTGGTGGCGGCTCGCGAGCGGCGACTCACGGCGGTGCGGCACCTTGCCGAGCGGCTGGCCAAGGCGGTGCGTCCGCCCAAGGGGAAGGGTTGCCTCGCCGTGGACGCCCAAGGCGCGATGGCCATGTTGGAGTGTGATGGCGAAGTGCTGCGCGGCGGGATCCGCGCGGGCGGGGACCCGGCGAAGCCTGCGACGCTCGGGGTGCTGTGGGACCGCGGAGAGTTGGACGGGCACGCCGTGCGGCCGTTGTTGCGCCTGTGGTCCAGCCGGCGGGAGGGTGACGAGGCCCGGCGAAACGACGTGCAGAAGGCGATCGGCGGGGACGATGCGTTTGTGGAGGCGGCGCTGGGTTTTATGCGCCAGAGCGCGCATTTGCGGGTGGATCGGATGTTGTTGTTGAGGGGGTGAGGGGACCTCAGGCCCGGATCACCACCACCTCAAACCCCCCGCCGCTCGTGACCTCCCGCGCCTTCACCCGCTCCTCCGGTCCCTTGGCCTCGGAGCGCTGGTCGAAGATCACCAACCAACCAGGCACCTTGGGCCCCTTCGTGGAGAGCGCGGTCAGGTACCGGTCGAGCTGAACCATGCCCTCATCCAGCGGGTCCTTGTACCCGTCGCGCCAGACCTTCAGTTCGATCCCGAGCGAGACATCGCCTCTCCGAAGGCACAGATCGATCCGGCCTGAGAGCACGGAGAACTCCGGCGCCACGGAGCCACCGCCGTTCGCGACGCGGTGCAGGTAGGTCAAGAGCACGAGCTGCGCTGCGATCTCGTGGTAGGGCGCCGCTTTCATCATGCGGTGGCCGTACTCGATCCAGAACTGGAGGAAGCCGGTCAGGAGCTGGGTGAGGTCCAGGCGGCCGGTATCGTCGAGCCATGCGAGGCCGGGCTCGGGCATGCCCATTTGGACGCCGCTGGCGAGCGCACGCGGCATCGCATCCTCGTAGATCGCGTTCGCCAAGCGCAACCGGCCGGTGTCGTCGTAGCGGACGAGGCCAAGCTCGCGCACGTAGTCGAGGTCGTCGTCCGGGAGCGTCGGCATGTCGCCGCCCGTCATCAGGGCCTCGATCACCGGACGGATACGCGGGTCCCGAAGGCGGCTCCCCAAGCTCTGCAAGTGTGTCGGCCTCGTCCGGACCAGCGTCTCCTTCGCCTCATTGATGTGCGCGAGCGTGATGTGCGCGGCCCGATCCGGCACGAGAACCCAGGTACACTCCCGGGCGAGCCAGTTCACCAGCCAGGGCTGGCCGCGCGTCAACTCGAACACGCGGTCCACGGCCGTCGGCTCGAAGACTTGCCCTGTGTCCGAGGTGTGTTGCATGTAGAGCTCTGCGACCTCGTCCCGCGTGAAGGGCCGCATCGTGAGCGAACCAGCGAGGATGTTGAACGGAGAGCCGGCGCCGCTCCGACCGGTGCCACCCGCCGCCACCACGTAGTCCTTGATGTCCCGCATCCCCACGAGACCGATCGACCAGGGGAAGCTGTGGGGACGGTCGTTGTAGCGGTCGCGCAACTGCCGGAGCAGGGAGCTCACGACCTCCGGCGCGAGGGAGTCCACCTCGTCCAAGAAGAGCACCAGCGGGCGGGGACAGGCCCGTGCCCACGCGCTCAGCGCGGCCCCGAAGGCCTCGGACGGCGCGACGTTCGGCCACGGGGGCGGCTGGAGCGTTGCCGGGAGGCGGCTCTCGGCTCGCGCACGCCAAGCCCCCAGGATGGCGGGAACGGCACGGTCCAGATCCTCAAACGGCACACCCGCCTCGACGGACACCATCACGGAAGCGTAGGTGCCCTCGGCAGTCAGATCGCCTCCAAGCTCCAACATCGCGGTGCTCTTGCCCACCTGCCGGGGTGCGTGAAGGACGAAGTACGTCTGACGCTCGATGAGGGCCCGGATGCCCGGCAATCGTGGGCCCGCCGGCAGCATGTACTCGTGGCCGGGGCGGCACGGGCCGCCGATGTTGAAGGAGCGGGGCATCGCGCGGTCTAACGCGGGCTCCCGATGCCTCGCGTTATCGGACGGAGACGAAGGAGAGCCGATGACCGTCCTCGCCGTCCTGGTGCTGGTCGCTTGCGATCCGTGTCTCCACAAGACGGGAGGCTTCCCGGAGCATTCGGAGCAGGAGCTCGCGGGGCTGGAGCGGTCCTGCGAGGACTCCGGCGGCACCTCGTGCGACGCGGAGGCGTTCATCCAGGTGAACGCCGCGGGAGTACGAGAATGGCAGTGACTGGCGCGGTTCGTACAGGGGCGTGCACGCCACCACCGGCGAGGTCCTCTACAGCGGGGAGTGGAAGTTTGAGGTCGAGTGAGCCGAACACCCCGACCGATCACCCCACCTTCCCCCCACAAACCCCCTTGATCTCACACTGCGCCTCCGCCGGCAACGGAAACCACCGCAGCCGCTCATACTCCACCGAGATCGCCTCCCCAGGCGCCAACGGTGCGGTGGTCTGCTCCTCTGCGATGAGCGCCAACTGCCGGTGCGCCTCCTCCAAATAGCTCTGAAGCACGTACTCCGGCTCGGTCTCGCGGTGACACCGATACTCCAGTTTTCCCGACCGGTACGTGATGTCCTGCAAACTCCGCATCGGGCCAGAAGGCCGCCCCCGATGCACCCAGTTACCCGGACCCGGCTCAAACGTGTAGTGTGTCAGGAACTTCCAACCGTGGGTCGCCACAAAATCCACCGCGGCCAGGATGAATTCAAACTGGGCCTCCGAGATGAAATAGTTGAAATTGACCCGCGCCCACCCCGGCTTGACCCCGTGCCCGCCCCGCACGATTTCTTGTTCGAACGCCTTGGACATCGGCTGGTCGTAGCCAAGCAATCGGTGACCGTAGGGCCCGGCGCAGGAGCAGCCGCCGCGGGCTTGGATGCCGAACAAATCGTTCAACAGCGCGACCACGAAATTGTGGTGCAGACGCCCTTCGCGTGCGGGTTGACCTTCGACGGCGGGCGCCCGGTGTCGGATGACAAAACTCACGATCGAGAGCCGCCAGGCGTCCTGGTTCCCGAGCACGCGGATGTCCGGGTTCTGACCCCAGCGGGCGATGGCGCGGCGGATGAACTCGGACTCGCGGGCGTAGATCGTCTCGTGGCCGACCGCCTCCTTCAGTTGGAACACCAGCCCGGCGCGGATGCTCTCGATGATCGCGGGGGTGCCGCCCTCTTCGCGATGCACCGGATCCTCGATGTAGCGATGGTCATCGGGGCTGACGTACACGACGGTCCCACCGCCGGGGACCGCGGGCACGGTGTTCTTGAACAGGTGCCGCTTGGCGATCAGCAGGCCCGGCGTTCCCGGCCCGCCGATGAACTTGTGCGGAGAGATGAAGATCGCGTCCTTGTACGCGCCTTCCATGCCCTCGGCCCCGATGTCCGGATGGTTCATCTCGATCTGCACGTAGGGCCCGGCGGCGGCAAAATCGAAGAACGACAGCGCGCCGTGGGCGTGCAACAACTTCGAGATGGCCCAGGTCTGGGTTCCGATGCCCGTGACGTTGCTCGCCGCGGAGAAGCTGCCGATCTTCAACGCCCGGTCGGCGTACTTTGCAAGCTGCAGGGCCAATTCACCCAGGTCGATGTGACCGTCGGCGTCTTCGTCGATGGTCACCACGTCGGCGATGCTCTCCCGCCAGGGGATCTCGTTCGAGTGGTGTTCGTACGGCCCGATGAAGACCACCGGGCGCTGATCCGCGGGGATCTGGGCGTCCAGGTTCCAGCGCACCGACAGGTCGTGCGGCAGGCGCAGGTTCAGCACGTCCACGAGCTTGTTCACCGCCCCTGTGGCGCCGGAGCCGCAGAAGATCACGAGATCATCGGGGCCGCCGCGCACCGCCTTGTGGATGATGCTCCGGGCGTCCTCCCGAAACCGGTTGGTCTGCCGCCCCGTGCCGCTCATCTCCGTGTGGGTGTTGGCGTAGAACGGCATCACCTCGGAGCGCAAAAACTCCTCGATGAAGCTCAAGGCCCGGCCCGAAGCGGTGTAGTCCGCGTAGGTGACGCGCCTCGGCCCGTACGGCCCGTGGATGACCTGATCGTCACCGATGATCGACGCTTGAATGGTCTCGACGAGGTTCATGGCGCGTACGCTAACCCCGCGACGATACGCTCCCGCTATGGCCATCCGCATCAACGAGCTGATCACCGCGAGCATCGAGCTCAAGGCGTCGGACATCCACGTCTCCTCGGGCGAGATCCCGGCGTTCCGCGTGGATGGCGAGATCGTCCGCATGAACAACGCGCCCCCGTTGAGCAACGACGACGCCAAGCGCCTCGCTTATTCGATGATGCAGGAGCGCCAGCGGACCACGTTCGAGAACACCTGGGAGGCCGACTTCGCCATCTCCTTCAAGGGCCTCGCCCGCTTCCGCGTGAACGTCTACACCCAGAGCCGCGGCATCGGCTTCGTCATGCGGCAGATCCCCACGCGGGTGCTCACGATGGAGCAGCTCGGCCTCGGCAAGGTGTTCGAGCGCATCGCGAGCTTCAAGCGCGGGCTCGTGCTCGTCACCGGGCCGACCGGGTCCGGCAAGTCCACCACCCTGGCGGCGGTGATTGACTGGATCAACAAGAACCGCCGCGAGCACATCCTTACCATCGAAGATCCTGTCGAGTTCGTGCACACGCCCGACAAGTGCATCATCAACCAGCGCGAGGTGGGCGCCGACACCAAGAGCTTCGCGGCAGCCCTGAGGTCCGCCCTCCGCGAGGATCCCGACGTCATCCTCGTCGGCGAGCTTCGCGACTTGGAGACGATCTCGCTGGCCATCTCCGCGGCGGAGACAGGCCATCTGGTCTTCGGGACGCTCCACACCAACTCTGCGCCGGAGACCGTGGACCGCTTGATCGATGCGTTTCCGCACGAGCAGCAATCGCAGATTCGCACGATGTTAGCGACTTCTTTGAACGCGGTCGTTTCCCAGGTGCTGCTCAAGAAGGCGTATGAGCCGGGCCGCGTGGCCTGTCAGGAGATCATGTTGGTCAACCCCGCCATTCGGAACCTCATCCGGGAGAACAAGCTGTTCCAGATCCCGTCGATGATGCAGGCCGGCAAAGGCGAGGGCCAGCAGCTCATGGAGATGGCCGCCAAGAACCTCGCGCTCACCCGCAAGATCAGCAAAGAGCAGGCGATGAATCTCACCAACAACCCCAAGCTCTTCGACGACGTGGTGACCGGTCAGCGTCCGCCGGGCCAGTCGCAACGGCCGGCGTAGTGCGCATCGTCCTGAACGGGGTCGAGACCGAGACCGTGGCGGGGACAGTCCAGGATCTCCTTGGGGAAGTGCTCAACGCTGCGGCCACCGATGGCGTGGCGGTCGCGATCGGCGGGGAGGTCGTGCGGCGGGGGGAGTGGGCCTTGCGGGGAGTGTGCGAGGGGGACAGTGTCGAGGTGATTCGGGCGGTTGGGGGCGGATAGATCGGTTGGGCGGCTTGGAACCCGGGGCAACAGGGTGGCCTCGGGCCGGGGAACGCCGCTGCAGACCGGCGGAGGCGGGAGGCGACAACTCGCGCGGGCTCTGGATCTGCGTAGGGGGGGCCCCCGGCAGGAAGTTTGCCGGCTTGATGTCCCGATGGACCAGGTTCGAGGCTTCCAGCACGACGAGGGCCTCAAGCATCTGTGCCGCCCAGCCCCGAACGCGTTCGGGCTCACAGCCGCCGGGCACGATGTGCGCCTCCAGCGTGCCTCCCAGGGTGAGCGGTCCTCCCCACATCACCCAAGCCCCCGCGGGTTTGATCCTTGCGGCGCCAACGCGGTGGTCATACTTGAACGCCATGAAAGCCTGGCATTGCACATGGTCCAGCGTGGGGCGGCAACGCCTCGAGGACGGCGGGGTAAAGCAGACAGCGAGCAAAGCTCTCCACGAGCTGGCCTCCTGCCACCTGAATCGCCTCACGAGCGACGTTTACTCAGTCACCGAAGCTCAACCGGCGCAGGTCCGGCTCCTGGAGGCCCTCCGCCTTACCGGCCTGGTCGACGAGGAGCAGATCGCCGCGAAACTCGCGCCGCGCTGAGCTGTTTGTGAGGCGGGGATAATCCAAAGATACCGTTGGACGGGTGTTTCTAATTTCAGTGGTCAAAGCGGGAGCCCTTACCCCCCGAGTTCGGTTGCGCGGCCCCCAGCGGCGCGCGCGCCGCCTTGACCTCCCCGGCTCGGCCCACCCCCAGCCCCCAACGGCGCGCGCGCCGCGTTGACCACCCCGGCCCGGTCCACCCCCAGCGGCGCGCGCGCCGCCTTCACCACCCCGGCCCGGTCCACCCCCAGCGGCGCGCGCGCCGCCTTCACCACCCCGGCCCGGTCGCCCCCAGCGGCGCGCGCCCCGCCTTGACCTCCCCGTCGCGTCGCGCACGGCGACGTAGAGCCCTGGGTGAGCCGTCACCCTCCCCGTGGCGTCGCATACGGCGACGTAGAGCCCCGCTCCGCCTTTTTCCGAAGCCCGTAGCCCGTAGCCCCGCCATGTTTTCCCCACCCAACTTTCCTCCGGCCCGCCGTCCGCACTGCCCCCCGTGAATTGTGCACCCTCGCTCGTCGCGATCTACCAGCGTAGAACCGCTAATATGTCGCGTTTTTGCAAAGTCATCCATAGACATTGACAGGTCAATCATAGATTGAAATAGCATTCCTTCATCGTCACTGTTTCTTGTTGATAAGTCTTGCGCGCCTCGCCCCGACCCGGTAGTCTGCGAAGGTCAGCGCAAGCCGACCCCCGCCTGCTCTCCCCACCGAATCTCTGCCGGTTCATCCTTCCCTTCTCGCCAGACGCGGACCCCGAGTCCACGCGGTGCCATGCTTGTTCCCACTGTCCTGTTCGACCTGAACTGATCGTGTGGAGCGGGGCCCGCGTCTGGTTCCCCCCTGCTCCGCAAGCGCCCCGGCGCTCCACGGGCTAGCTTGAGGGCGGAGAGTCCTCCGTGAGCATCCCAGGCTACACGCGCACCGGCCGGGTCCAACTGGGCCCTGCGTCGGATCTAGTCGAGATGCAGGGGGCCGGCGGCGCGCGGCACACGGCGATCGTGTTCCACCCCGAGTACCGCAAGCACAACGCGATCAACGCAGCGCTCGGCGTCGTGCTCGGCTTTTTGGAGTCCCCGATGGTCACCGGCCTCGCGGATCTCGCCGCGTATGACCTGGCCTCTTCGACGTTCGTGTACGGAACGGGTCACGTCTGGTCTGTCGCCGAGTCGGTGCGCACGCTCGGGGACCTCGGCGAGGTCGGTGGCGTGCGCGCGGGCGTGGAGCTGATGGTCGCGGTCGGAGAGATCCTCGTCGAAGCGGCGGAGAACGGCGAGAACCAGGGCGTATACAGCCATGGCGGCCTGACCCCCTGGCGGGTGGTCCTGAACGCGGAGGGGTGGGCGCAGGTGATCGGACACGCGCTCCCGCAGGTCGAGATCCTGACGTTCCATGAGCAGCCGGATCGCGTGCCCCGCGAGGATGCGTTTCGCTACTGCCCCCCCGAGCGCATGGAGTCGAAGCGGGAGAACTTCTCCTCCGATCTCTTCGGCCTGGCGCTGATCGCTTTTGAGGTGATGACGGGCAAGCCCATCTACGACGGCCTGGTGAACGACATCCGCGGCAAGGCAGCGCGAGGCGAGACCAGTCGGCGGATCCATCAGTTCCGCGAGTACCTCCCCGACCCCGTCCGCGAGCTGTTGATCAAGGCCATGCGGCCTGACTTTCGGGACCGGTTCGACTCGGGCGCGGCCTTCTTGGAAGCCGCCAGAGACTGCCTCGACGTGGACAGAGAGGGCGGGAGCCTGCGGGACATGATGGAGCGTGTGAGCTCCCAGGTCAGCCGCGCGAGGGAGCAGCTCGACCCTGCGCGCACGTCCATGCTCTCCAAGGCCGACC
>CANKNP010000175.1 GCA_947483545.1 Deltaproteobacteria bacterium
CCCCGGCCGATGGCCCGAGCCTGCGCGGTGCCAAGGACTTCGAGAAGGCGACGGCCTCGTTGCCCGGCGTCAGCGTCCAGCCCTCCCCCGAGGAGAACACCGTATACGTGCGGCTTCCGGGCCTCGCCGAACAGATCCGCGGGGCACTGGACGCCTCGCTTGCCGACCGGGGCGTTCACATCGAACGCACCGACTCGGTAGGGCCCAAAGTGGGAGGTTCGCTGCGATCAGCGGCGCTGCTCTCGCTGGTCGTGACCATGGTGTTGCTGCTCATCTACGTCGGCTTCCGCTTCGACTTCACCTTCGCGCCCGGCGCGATCCTCTGCTTGTTCCATGACAGCACCATCCTCGTGGGCATCTGGTGCCTGACCCAGCAGGAGTTCGGGCTGTCGATGATCAGCGCGCTGCTCACGCTGCTTGGCTACTCGATCAACGACACCATCGTCGTCTACGACCGGATCCGGGAGAACATGGGCAGGTACCGGTCCACGGACTTCCCGAAGCTCATCAATGACTCCATCAACCAGACGCTGTCGCGCACGATCGTGACGTCCGGGGGCACGATCTTGTCGATGCTGCCGTTCTTGTTCATCGGCGGGCCGGTGCTCAAGCAGTTCGCCATCGCGATGATCATCGGGATCGTCGTGGGCACCTACTCGTCGATCTACGTCGCGGCGCCGCTCACGATCATCCTCCGGGAGAACCGGGAATTCTTTGCGCGCCTCGCCGGCGTGAAGGGTTAGGCCCCGCACATGACAAAGAGCGAGCTCGTGGATGCCTTGGCCCGACGCGAGGGCGTGCCCCGCGCCACCGCCGAGGTCGTTGTGAACGTGCTGTTCGACCGGGTGCGGGACGCGCTGGTCCGGGGGGAGCGGGTGGAGATTCGCGGCTTCGGCAGCTTCTGCGCGAAAGAGTACAAGGGCTACACCGGCCGGAACCCGCGCACGGGCGCGGAGATCGTCGTACACCCGAAGGTGCTGCCGGTGTTCAAGGTCGGGAAGGCGCTGCGCAGCCGCGTGAACGGGGAGAGCGGGGATTGAGTCGGCTCCTTTGGCTGATGCTCGGGCTGGCGCAGCCGGCGATGGCCGGCTCCGTCTACATCAACGGGGTGCGGGCTGACGCGCCCCCCCCGCTGGATCTGAAGGCGGTGAACGTCCGAATCGATGCGCAGGGCAACATCTGGATCGACGCGCCGGGGTACCAGGTGCAGGTGGTGGGTGGGCCGCCACCCGCGCCCGTCCCGATGAGCACCCTTGTCTGGTACCTGGTCTCGGAGGACGAAGGCTCGGTGGGCGGCGTCGTGGATGTGTACGTGAACGATCGCTATGTTCGTCGCTTACAAAGCGGGCAGTCCCAGGTTCTGGTGGATCTGACGTCGTTCGTTCAGGGCGGCACGAACAAGGTGCAGTTTGTCGTGCGCACGCCTCCGACCGGACGGATGGCCGCGTACATCGGGGGCGCGAACCCGGCCGACAGCACGCTGCGGATCGACGCGCCGCCGGTGACCTGGCGGTCTACCGGCTCGCAGCAGGTCCAGGAGTTCAGCTTCACCGCGCTGCCCTGACGCGGGAGTACCCGCGCCAGGGGCCCCGGCAACTTGAGGATCCCCCAGGCGCAAGCGCCTAAGCTGGCTGCGCTGGCTCGCCAGCCGGCGCTCGCTGCGCGTCGAAGGCGCTGCGCGCCGCCAGGGGCCCCGGCAACTTGAGGATCCCCCAGGCGCAAGCGCCTAAGCTGGCTGCGCTGGCTCGCCAGCCGGCGCTCGCTGCGCGTCGAAGGCGCTGCGCGCCGCCGCATCCCGCCCCCGCACCCCCCTACCCAATCCCCAACCCCACCGTCGCGATCATGTCCCCAGGCCGCACGAAGCGCTGCCCGAGCCGCTGGATCAACCATCCGCCCGCGGGCGCGAGGACCATCACCCGATCACCAGGGCGCTCCAACGGGATCAGTTGGCCGATGACCTCGCCCTCCTGCATCTGGCCGCCGAGGGGTGCGATCGGCTCGAAGATCCCTGCGCCGGGGGCGCGCACCATGTGCCGCTTGACCCAGACTGCGTTGTGCTTGACTGGCAAGTTGGGGCTCGCGATGCAGCCGGTGAGCGCGGCGAGGCGCAGCATCCCTGAGATGCCGCGCCGCAGGAGCGGCTCGTCCAGCTCGGGGAGATCGGACATCTCGACGGCCATGACGTCGCTCCCGCGGGCTTCCATCGCGGCGTCGATGCTCGACTGGAAGATCTTGACGTCATCGGGGCCGTCGCCGAACACCCAGACGACGTGGGGGTCCAGCGCTTCGATGTAGGCCCGGTGACGCGCCTTGCGCTCGGGGGTCTGGCCGGGCGGCTGGATGGCCAACAGCGGCGTGCGCATCACGAAGTTGTGGAGGTTCAGCACGAGGGTGCAGCCAGCGACCACCTCGCAGAGGGTGGCGGCGAGCCGGCGCGTCAACGCGGGGCCGCCGCCGCCGTCACCCACTCGGTTCATGTCCTCGTCGTCCCAGTTGCTCCAACGGGCGCGCTGGAGCAGGGCAGGGGGGTTGGCAGCGGCGACGATGCGGACGCCCGCGGTCATCGGCAGATCCCGAAGCGCGACGACGAGGCGGTCCACCAGGAGCAGGGGCGAGGGTTCGTCCCCGTGGATGCCTGCGATGACGGCCATCTTGATGGGTTCGGGACCGAGGTCCACAACGGGCAGGTGGACGGCCATCCCTCCGGCGTCCGACACGGGGATGCGCCGGTAGACGGGCTCCATCAGCCGTTCACTTGACGCAGGTACGCGACGACGTCCAGGGCCTCGCGCGCCCGCTGCCCAACGAGCGTGGGGATCGGGAGCTCACACACGATCTCGATGCCGCCAGCATCGTGAGTGATGTACTGGCTCTCGCGCAGCTCGAAGAAGCGATCCATCCGCTGAACGACGCCGAGATCGTTCATGTGTGCCTTCGCGAGGGCGGGCAGCTCAGCGAGCAGCTCCCAGCTCCGACCTTCGCCTGCGGGCTTGAAGTGGGCGTGGGAGGCGGGTAGATCAGCGTCGGTCTTGACGAACAGCAGCGCCTGCCTCGCAACCACGGCTTGGCGGATGATCAGCATCGGAGGGTTTCCAGGCACGGCCTGCACCTCCAACTGGCGACCCTCCCGCGCCGACTGGAAGCCGATCCCGCCGCCCTTCTGGGGGAACACCCCCTGACCGTGCTCCATCGCCAGGCGAGACAGCGCGTCGGTGTAGGGCCCCCATGTGCGCTCATGGCCTCGCACGATCGAAAAGCGAGCGATCCCCAGGACCATGCATAGGGTCCCGACGATCGCCATGCCCAGCGATAGCGACGCCGCCTGGCCTTTGATCTCCTCGGGGTGTCGCCCCAACGTGGCCGCCATCATGGAGAGCACGAAGCCCTCAGGCATCACCAGGACGAGCAGCACAAAGCCGAACAGCGCCAGGAGCAGGGGCGCGGAGTTTTTCATCGGAAGCTAGGTGAGCATCGGGCTGGTCTTCACGTCCGCCCAAGCCATCTACTGCAGCTCCAGACCCTGATCCCGGAGCATCTGCCCGAGGGTCTTGCGCGACAGCGTGCGGAGCGCCCGCGTAGAAAGCTTCAACGTGACGAACTTCTTCTCCTCTTCCCACCAGATCCGCTTGACCTGGAGGTTCGGGAGCTGGCGCTTCTTCGTCTTGATGTTGGAGTGGGAGACCTTGTGGGCCACGTTCGGGCGCTTGCCAGTCAGGTCACAGATGCGGGCCATGGGATTCCTCGATTCGGCGACCGAGCGCCGGGGAGATGCAGGCGCAGAGAGCGCCGGGGTAAGGGCGGCGGGGTTATCTCATGGGTTGTCGTTCGGCAAGGGAGCAGGGGTCGCGGGCGTTATGCTTGACGGATGGAAGCCCACAGGACCGCGAGCGGCCCCGCGACCTACGAGGATCTGCTCGCTGTGCCCGCGCACCTGACCGCGGAGCTCATCGATGGCGTCGTCTACGCGATGGCGCGTCCCAGCCTGAGGCACGCGGCTGCCGCGGGGGTGATGGGCCACCACCTCATCGGGGCATTTGGTCTTCGGAAGCCCACAGGCGGCGGCCCCGGGGGATGGATCATCCTCCCCGAGCCGGAACTTCACCTCGGCGCACCCGTCCCGAGCTCGCTCGTGCTCGCGCCCGATCTGGCGGGATGGCGGCGCGAGCGCATGCCCGAGGTGCCCGACACCGCTGCCGCAGAGTTGGCGCCCGACTGGGTGTGTGAGGTCCTGTCGCCGGGCACCGAGAGCCACGATCGGATTCGGAAGATGGAGTGGTATGGCCGCAGCGGGGTGCGCTGGGCCTGGATCGTGGACCCGCGCTCGCGCTCCATCGAGGTGTACGAGCACAATGGGAGGGTCTGGGAGTTCCTTGGCGGGGTGGAGGGCGAGGTCGTGACGGTCCGGATCCGGCCCTTTGAAGCCGTGGAGTTCGACATCTCGGAGTGGTGGCCGGCCTGAAGCAGGTTCGCGAGGTGGTGGCAAGGGGTAGGCGGGCGGCGGGCGCACCGGAGCCTCCAGCCTCCAGCCTCCAGCCTCCGCCGGGATGCCCCGCGGCGTTCCACGGCCCGGGGTGGACTTGGCGCGAAGGGGAGCGAGCCGCCCCCTCCTTCACTGTGGTATAAACCCGCCCTTTCGAGGCCCTATGCTGCTCCCGCTCGTCCTTCTCCTCGTCCCGTCGCGCACGCTCGCCAGCGAGGGCATGTGGCTCCCCGAACAGATCCCGGCCATGGCGGAGTCGCTCAAGGCCGAGGGGTTGACGCTCGATGCCGCGAGCCTGGCCGATCCGATGGGCGCCCAGCTTGGCGCGGTGGTTTCCTTGGGCGGGTGCACGGCTTCGTTCCTGTCCGCCGACGGGCTCCTGGGCACCAACGGGCATTGTGTCTCGAGCTACCTGGAGTTCGCCTCGGACGCGCAGCATCGCTACGCCCGCGACGGGTTCACGGCCCCGGACCGAGCCGCCGAGCTCTGGGCCGGGCCCTCCGCGCGCCTCTGGGTCACGGAGAAGATCGAAGATGTGACCGCAAAGGTGAACAGTCGGCTGAAGAAGAAGATGAAGGACGCGGATCGGCAAGCCGCGATCGAGGGCGTTTCGAAGGAGCTTGTCGCGCTCTGTGAGGCGGTCCCGAACCGGCGGTGCACCGTCGCCTCGTTCTACGATGGGCGCGAGTACAGGCTGATCTCCCGCTTGGAGATCAAGGACGTGCGCGTGGCCTACGTGCCCCCCGAGTCGGTCTATGCGTTCGGCGGCGACGAGGACAACTGGATGTGGCCCCGGCAATGCGGGGATTTTGCGCTTCTGCGCGCCTATGTTGCGCCCGATGGCACGCCTGGGCCGCATGCCGACACCAACGTGCCTTACAAGCCGCCCCGGCATCTCAAAGTTCAGCCGGCGGGCAGCAACCCCGGGGATTTTGTGATGATCGCGGGCTACCCGGGCACCACTTTTCGGTATCGGACGGCGTTGGAGGCCGAGCACGCCGTGACCGTGCGCTATCCGGAGGGCATCACGTTCCTCAACGCGCTGCTCGCGACAGCGAAGGGGTACGCCCGTGCCGATATGGACGCCGCGAACCGGCTCAGTCAGGCGGTGTCCAACATGATGAACGGGCGGAAGAGCTACGAGGGGATGCTCGACAACTTCCTCGCTGCTGACATTGTGGACCGGAAGAAAGCCACCGAGAAGGCGCTGGACGAGTGGGTGGCGGCGGACCCGGCGCGGGTCGCGCTCTACGCGGCGAGCATCACCGAACTTCGGACGGTCCTGGCTGCGGATCTGGCCACGTTCCGGCGGGATCGGCTCTACAACGGCCTCGGATACGTGAGCAAGCCGCTCAGCGTCGCGTTGACCGGCGTTCGTTGGGCCGGGGAGCGTGAGAAATCCAATGCTGCGCGCGACGCCGGTTTTCAGGACCGCGACCTCGGAGACATCCAGGACCGGTTCACCGCGATGGAGAAGAGCCAGCACCTCGCGAGTGACCGCGCGATGTTGAAGGTGATCCTGGACATGACGCAGGAGCTGCCCCCGGAGCAGCGGATCCCACCGGTGGACGCCTGGTTGGCGGCGGCGGGGGGCGTGGATCTCGCGCTCGATTCGCTCTATGCGTCCTCGATGTTGAGCACGACGGAGGGGCGGCTCGCGATCCTGAAGGCCTCGCGGAAGGAGCTGGAGGCCTCGGCCGATCCCTGGGTCAAGCTGGCGGTCGTGTTGGAGGCCTGGCAGCGCGAGGTCCGGATGAAAGAGAAGGGGGAGAGCGGCGCGTTGGCCCGGCTGCGCCCCGTGTACATGGACGCGCTCCGCGCCTTTCACGCCGGCCAACTCTACCCGGACGCCAACGGGACCCTGCGCCTCTCGTTCGGCAAGGTCGCCGGCTACTCGCCCGAGGACGGCGTCGCGTACACCGCCCAGACGCGGCTCTCTGGGCTGTTGCAGAAGGTGGGCCCCGCGCCGTTCGACGCCCCGAGCGGCTTGACCAGCGCCGCCGCCACCGCGGCCTCGTCGCGATTTGCGGATCCAGCGCTGAAGGATCTCCCGGTGAATTTCCTCTCCACGTTGGACAACACGGGCGGGAACTCGGGATCCCCCACGTTGAACGGCAAGGGCGAGGTCGTGGGCTTCGTGTTCGACCGCAACTGGGACGCCGTCGCGGCCGACTGGATCTACGACGAAGACGCGACGCGCAGCATCCACGCCGACGTCCGCTACCTGTTGTGGCTCTTGTCAGACGTCCATGGCGGGCAGGCGCTGGTCAAGGAGCTCGTCGGGAGCTGATCATCACGTACACAGTCGGGTGCGCCGTCCGTCCCAAGCGTTCACCCACGAGGGCAACGCGTCGGGGAGGATCGGCGAGCTGATGAAGCCACCCTGCGCGAGGTCCGCTCGCTGGGCTCAGACGAACGCCCAATCTGCGGTCGTTTCGACGCCCACAACACCGAGAAGGATCCCAGCTTCCCTCGTGCGGGCTCGCCGCTCAGCGAAACGGGTCCGCGCTGCGGCATCGTGGTCGCAGGTCTCGATCTGAGCGCGGTCAAGCTTGAGCTCGTCCAAAGCGGAGGCGAGGGGCGGGCCCAAGGCGGCCTCTGCGAACGGGCCGTCGTGGATGGACAGGGACACGCCCCGAACGCGGAGCCAGGCCAGCGACGCGAGCGTGCGGGGGAGCTGCGGTCCCGCGCCCAGGTGCAGCGTGATCCGGGCGAGGGGGACCCCCGCGAGCGCCGCCGCGGTCGTCACAAACGTGGGAAAGCTGGGATCGACGGGGCTATCGGTAGGGACCGCGAGGGTGACGTCCAAGGGAAGGCCCGCGTCGGCCCATCGCCGGCGGTGGCGGAGCGCGTCCAGGAGCACGACCCGCGCCAGGTCGTGGGCGAGCTCTGGGCTGCCTGCGGGGAGGTCGAGCGGGTCCGCGGAGATTCCGCCCCGAGAGGAACGCCATCGGGGGATCGCCTCGACGGCGAGCACCTGGCCGGTCCGCAGGCCGACCCTGGGGACGTAGGCATTTACGATGTGTCCCGCGCGGATGGACGCCCGAACGCCTTCATCGGTGTGTGGTCGCTCGACGTGCGCGGGCTTGTTCCCAAGCTCGCTCAGGATTCGCGCGAGGACCTCCTTGCGGATCGGCTCGACGAGCGCCCCGACCACACGCAAACCCCGCTCCGTGGCGCGCGTGAGCTGGGCAGTCAGGTTGGGCTCGTGCCCCGAGAACACCAGGGCGGCCACGCACCGGCACGCGGTGAGCGCCTCGACCACGTCGGGCCCGCCCTCTCGCGGGACCTCCACGAGCACCAAATCCCAGGGCCGCGCCGCTTCGGCGAGGAGCTTCAGGCCTTCGGTCGCGTGCTCGACGGTCTCCAGGTGGTAGTGGCCCGAACGCTCACACTCTCGTGTCACCCGTTTTCGGGTGAACGGATCGGCGTGGATCACCAGGATTCGCAGTTCTCACTCCAGCGTCGGGTGCGCTTTGGCCCGATAACCGGACGACACCACGGCGGAGGGAAATGCGCTGATCTGCGCAGCATCGGGGTCCTCGTCGTAAACGATCCGGGAGATTTGGACCTGTTTCGGTTCAGATCTGACCTTTACCTGTCCATTTTCGGAACGAACATTCGTGCGGGGATGGGTGGCAGCCCTCGTTTGGCCAACAGGCCTGGGCCAAACAACAGCGTCGCCGTGTGGCGCGTCCCCAGAGTGAACCAGACCCAGAACCAGGTGCCGAGCAGGCCGATCCGCGAGAGGCCAACGCAGACGATGGTGGCGAGCGCGCCGGCGGCGACGAAGAGGCGGTAAGACCACCAGAGAGAGAAGCCACCGAGCTCGGGATAACGCTCGTGGAGTCGCCACAGTCGCCCAAACGGGGGCAACAGCGTGGCGAAATCGTAGCCGGATGCGCCCGCCAACGAGTAGACGTCCAGCGACATGAACGGAACTGCGAGCATTCCCCGCCAGACGTTGGGGTTGAGGAGCTGACCCCAGCCACGCGGCCCTCGCAAATGCCGCGCTGCAGCACGGCTCTGGATCCAGTTCAGCGCGAGATGCGCCACCTCGTCTTGACACACGCGAACGACGAAGTCCGAGAAGCCTGGGCTCTGAAGCGAAGGATGATCCCGGAGGAAGGGGATGGTCCCGGCGTCGAGGAAGGTCTCGAACACCGGCGTCGATACAGCGACGAGGGTGGCGTCCAAGCGCGGGTCCAAGGTGTCGAACTGGTCGAGTACGAGGGCGTTTCCGAGGCCCGGGGGTTGAAGCTCGCCCCCGTGCGCGGCGATGAGCTTGCGGAGCCCGTCGGCGTGCCTGCGCTCCTCCACCGCGAACAACCCGTAAAGCTCCGAAAGCTCGGGGTCTTCGCTGGCGTCGCGGAGGAGCTCGAAGTTCAGGCGAGCGATCTCCTCTACGTAGATCACCTCGTTCAGGAGCCGCTCCATCAGCGGGTCCAGGGGCGCGCCGGCCAGCGGCAGGGCGATGTCGGAGAGCGCCCACTGGTGAGCTCGCACGCGGGCGAGGAGCGCGGACACGGCGCGGCGATCCCGCTCCTCGACGACCAGCGATCGGCGGGCGCCCCAGAAGGGCTCGGCCCCAGGTTGAACCCCGCGATGCACCACCGCCCAAGCGAACACCCCAGCCGCCATGCCGCTCGGCACGTCGATCACGTAGTGCTGCTTGGTGGTGAGTGTACACAGGCTCACCACGATCGCCCAGACGATCGGGATGGCGCGGGTCCACGGGGTTTGAAGGCTCGCACGCGCGCAGAGCGCGAGGCCCCAGGCGAGCGCGACGTGCATCGAAGGCAGACAGTTTGCCGGGGAGTCCACGGCCCGGAGCTCCGCGAACTCTGCGTGGGTCAGCACCGCGAAGGGGGAGGGGCCCGGCGCCGGGAGGGGGTAGAGGTCCCGCGGGTAGGTGGTCGGGTAGACCGCGAACACCACCCAACACAAGAGCGCGGCGAGCGAGAGCGTGAAGAACAGGCGACGACCGGCGATGGCGTCAGGGACGAGCAGCCAGGCGATGAGCGCTGCCTTGGTGCCGGAGCCGTAGAGCCAGATCGTCCAGGGGACCAGCGGGATCGCGAGATCGAGCGCCGTCAAAGGCAGGAGGTGAGGCGCGCCGAACGGTTCAAGCTTGGTGAGGCCGTAGCCGGACAGGATCGTGAGGCCGCTCAACGCCCAGAGGGCGATGCGTTTTCCGATGTCGAAAAAGGAACGGCCGAACACTCACGCGCTCCGGGAGACGAAGTCCGAGGCGAGCCGGGAGAGGACCTGGACGCCCGCGGAGGAGGGAAGGCCGGAGATCGCGTCGAGGGCGCGATCGCAGTGGGTCTGGGCACGCTGGCTGCAGGCCTCGGGGATGCCGAGGGTGGCCATGGCCTCCCGCAGCGCGGCGAACGACTCGGGGTCCGGGTGGGCGAGGGTGTGGGCGAGACGGGCGCGCCCTGCGGCATCGCTCGCCTCGCGCAAGAGGACCAGCGGAAGCGTGACCTTGGCGGCCCGAAGATCCGTGCCGGGGGTCTTGCCGAGCACGCCTTCGTCGCCGACGTAATCGAGGAGATCGTCGAGGATCTGGAAGGCAAGGCCGGCTTCCTGGCCGTACCGGGCGAGGGCATCGATGTGCCGGGCCGGGGCGTTCACCGCGATGCCGCCGAGGGCCGCCGCACAGGAGAAGAGCCTCGCGGTCTTCTCCCCGATGATCCGGTAGAGTTCGCGGTCCGTCAGCGCGAGATCACCGGTTCGGACAAGCTCGGTCCGCTGCCCCTCCGCGATCGCGATTCCCGTCTGCACGAGCCGCCGCTGTGCGGTCTCGGGCAGTGGGTCGGCGAAGATGGTGTGGTAGAGCGCCCAGGCAGAAAAACCAAGGGTGAAAGGGGTGGACGTCAGCTTGTGCAGCGGGGGTGTGCCGCGGCGGAGGGGCGCATCGTCGAGGATGTCGTCCAGGACGAGCGAGACCTGGTGCAGCCACTCGATGCGCGCGGCGGCGTCCAAGGCGAGGCTGGGGTCGGCGCCACAAGCCAAGGCCGAGCCGAGCGTGACACACGCCCTCGCGCGTTTTCCACCCGCCGAACGAACGCGACGCGCCGCGGCGTTCAGCGCGAGCGAGGGCCCGGTCGCGCCGCGGAGGAGCTGCTCCTCCAGCGGTTGGGACCATTGGGCGATCTCGATGGGCCAGGGGGGAGCGGGGCGGGGTGACGGGACAGGTGGGTGGTGTGGGATCCAGCTGGGGAGCGTGCGCCGCACACCTGCCAGATTCAACGCGGAGAGCTGCTCCTTGGCGTCGCCGTCGGGCAGGA
>CANKNP010000176.1 GCA_947483545.1 Deltaproteobacteria bacterium
GGCGGCGGGCCCGTCGAAGACGCCGGGCCCGCCGAAGACGCCGGGCCCGCCGCCTTCCACCTGGAACGGTGCGGGTAGGGGCCAGCCCGGCTCCATGTCAAGTCATTCCAGGGCCTTGGGGCGGCCGTGTGTGCGTCGCGCCCGGCTGGCCCGCCGCTCCTAACGAAACTGCTTCGCCAGCTTCAAGCCCTGCATCTGATAGTTGCTCGCCAGCTCCCGCCCGTAGAGCACGTCTGGATCCGTGCGATTTTGCATCAGCTCGACGCGGAACAGGGGTTGGCCGTGCTCCAAGAGGAAAGGCACATCCCGGGTTCGAATCTCCAGCACGAGCCGCGCGCCCTGGCCATCGACCCCCGGGTGCCCGAAGCCTGAGTCGATGAACCCCGCGTAGTGGGTGCGGAGCTCCCCTTTCGTTGCGTCGAACGGCACGAGCTCGGCGCACAGGCCGGGCGGGATCGAGAGGCGCTCCCGTGTCGCGAAGATGTAGAACTGCTCGGGTTCCAATACCACACCTTCATCGACGGGGTCCGCCGGGATCGGCGACCAGTACCGGTCCTTTTCGTAGTCTCTGCGGGCGAGGTCGATCGGCGGGCGGTGGATGCGCGCTTGATACCCGACGATGCCGTTGCCATCGCCATCGTGAAGATCCACCGACATTTGGACGCCTGGGGTGTCGTCGTCGGCGAGGGGCCCGGCCCGGCCGTCGGACCAGCGGATCACGGGGGTCGTCGCCTGAACGTGGGCGAGCCCCTCGGCGTCCAGTCTGGGGCGCCCCTCCGCGAGCCGAAGCTGCCCGAGCGTGTCGCCGCGGCGCACGAGGGTGTGAAAAGACTGCGGCGTGACCTCCAGATACAGACGACCGCGGTAGCCCGCAGGCACCAGATCGAAGGCATGGCCGTGCTCGGTCAGCAATCGCACGAAGATGTCCAACCGCCCCGACGAGCTCTTCGGGTTCGCACGACCCCAAACGCCCGGCGGAAGCTCCAACGACTCCTCCACCTCGACCAGGTAGACGGTGTCGTGCTGAAAGAGCGTCGGGCGCTCGGTGTCCAGCGAGAGCTCGTTCAGCGCGAGGCGCTCCAACTTTCGCCGCACCCCGCTCGACCCCGGCAGGAAGCTGGAGAGCAGGGGCCAGGCGCGGGCGCCCAGCCGCAGATCGATCGAGCTGGGCTGAAGCTGTCCGGGTTGAACCGGGATCGTAGCGTGGATGTTACCGCGGACGACCATCTCGCGAAGGTCCTGGCTGACGAGGATGTGGTTCACGGGGGGGGGCTATCCCGGTCGAAAAGCGCGTCGGGGTTTGCCCGGTGGACTCCGCCCCGGTGCGGTTATGATCCCCGTCCAATGTCCCGCTCCAGCGCGAACGCACCGACCGCGCTGGAATTGCTCCTCCGCCTCGTCAACAAGGACGCGGGCCTCCGCTTCACGCCAACCGAGGCCGCGGTGATGGCGCTGGCCCACCTCGGCCGATCGTCTGCGAACGCGACCGAGCTGAGCCGCGCCCTGGGTGCTGTCGGGTTCTCCGGGCTGGGCTCGTCAAACACGCTGCTGACGTCCTGCGTGCAGTCCGGATGGACCCGGATCAAGGGCGAGAAGCTCAGCGTCGTCGAGGGGGAGACGCCTGACAAGTTGATCGCCCGCATCGTCGCGCGCATCCGGAACCCACCTCTCGCCGCCCCGCCCAAGGGCAAGGCGGCTCCGAAGCCGAACGCTGCCGGAGCGAAGACGTCGGCTGTGAAATCTGCCGCTGGGGCTCGTCCCGGTGCTCGCTCTCCGCCCCTCCCCACGCCGCCGGTGTTCGCGCCGCTGGCACCGCCTCCCGTCATCTGGGAGCCGTTCGACGTGGCGGCGACCGCCCTGATCCTGGCGTCTGCGCAATCGCTCCCGCCCGCGCTCGTACACACCCTGGAGGCGCACGCGCTTGCGTCGGCGGACCACTTCGAGGAGCTGCTTTCGACGGGCTCGCTCCGGGGCGTCGAGGCCCACACCTACCAGACCGAGACCGTCCGTCGTGTACTTCGTCACTTTCGCGGCCGGGCGTTGCTCGCCGACGAGGTGGGGCTGGGCAAGACCATCGAGGCGATCATGGTGCTGCGCGAGTACCAGCTCCGCGGGATGGTCCGGCGAACGCTGATTCTCGTGCCACCCTCGTTGGTGGGCCAGTGGGAGTCGGAGCTTGTCGAGAAGGCGGGGCTGCAGCCGTTGGTGGCGGGTGACGTCGACGCCAACGGAGACTTCTGGCGGAGAGACGGGCTGATCCTGGCCTCCCAAGCCCTCGCACGGCTGCCGAGGCACGCAGCCGTCCTGGCGGAGCAGGCCTGGGACCTCGTCATCGTCGATGAGGCGCACCGCTTGAAGAACCGCACGACGCTGGCGTGGAAGCTCGTGGACGCGCTCAAGAGTCGCTTCCTGCTCATGTTGACGGCAACGCCTGTCGAGACCGATCTCGAGGAGCTGTACAACCTTGTCACTCTGCTTCGACCTGGGCAGTTGGCGACGCTTGCGGACTTTCGTCGGCGGTTCGTGGACCCAAAGGACCCCACGGCGGCCCGCGACCCACAGCGGCTCCGGGCCCTGCTCGCCGAGGTCATGGTTCGCAACACCCGGGCAAACTCGGGGTTGATGCTACCCCCTCGCTACGTGACGACAGTGACGACGGAGCCGACCGAGGCCGAGGTGCGAATGTACCAGGCGGTCGTCGCGATGCTGCAGCGGAGCCGGACGCGAGACGCCGCGGACGCGCCGGTTGGAAAACGGATGGCGGATACGCTCATGTTCCAAGCCGGGTCGAGCCCGGCGGCAGTTCGCGAGTCCGTCCGCCGCCACCGGGCGGGCACGCATTCGGACGCCGTACGCGCCGACCTCGCCGAGATCGAGCGATGCGTATCGGCCGTTGCGGAGTCGTCGAAAGGCGCTGCGCTCCTTGACATCTTCCGGGCGCACCGTGAAAAAATCCTCGTCTTCACCCGCTTTCGCGAGACCCTCGCCTACGTACAGTCGCTGGCGCACAGCGCAGGCATCCCGGCGGCGGTCGTACACGGCGGCATCGATCGTGCCCACAAGGACGAGCAGTTCCGACGCTTTCGGGAGGATGTTCCCCTCCTGTTGTGTTCGGACGTAGGCAGTGAGGGGCACAACCTCCAGTTCTGCCACGTGCTCGTCAACTTCGACCTGCCCTGGAACCCGATGGTCATCGAGCAGCGCATTGGTCGCCTGCACCGCTACGGCCAGACCGAGCCCGTCCGGGTTTACAATCTGTGCGCAAAGGGCACGGCAGAAGAGCGGCTCCTCGATGTGCTCGATCGGCGCGTCCACCTTTTTGAGCTGGTCGTTGGCGAGATGGACATGGTCCTGGGCAACGTCGTTGAGCAGCAGGATCTGGAGGAGCGGGTGCTCTCGATCTACGCCGCGTGCCGCGAGGAGGGGCAGATCGCCGCGGGCTTCGACGCGATCGCGGATGACCTCGCTCGGGCGCGCGGGCAGTATGAGAACGTGAAAACGCTCGATCAAGCCTTGTTCGGCAAAGAGTTTGAGGCATGACCATACTCCCGGACCCGCTCGCGTTCTCGATGCGCGCGTTGGAGGCCCTCGGCGGCGTGGTCGAGGCGGGCGTCGGTCGCGGTGTGGCGCTCCTGCCGTCGAGCGTGGCGCGAGAGCTCGGTGTCGCGGAGGAGACCGCGATCAGCCCCTACGGGCAGGGCGGGACCGTGAATTGTGGGCTGGGCAGCCCGCTCCTCGAAGCTCTCATCGAACGGGGACGCCTCGCGACGCCGGTCGCTTCCGTTCGACTTGCTGGCAGGGCCGCGTCGGAGACGGCGTTGCGGTCGTTGGCGGCTGGCTATGCCATCCGCAACGGCGTGAGCACCGTCGCTGCGGTGACAACGGCGGAGACGTGGTACGCGCACTGCGCCCTTTCCTGGCGGATCGAGGCCGACGAGCGGCATGAGGGCGTGGTCTTCGACGTCGTGCAACCCGTAGATGGCGGGCGCCCGGACAAGGACCTGTTCGGTGCCCGGTGCGTGCCCGTCGGCGGGGACGTTGATCCCGTGGCTGGGCCGACGTTGGACGCAGCGATCGCCTCCGCGTGGATCGGTCGCGTCGCGCGCCTGGCGGTGGCTGGCGCTGCGGCGCCCACTCTGGCCCTCGCGTCGCGCCGGCAAGAGCGCGACCACCAGCGCATCGCCACGTACTACGCCGCGTTGATCGCTGAGACACGCGCCCCACGGCGCAAGGTTGACCGCGCGGCGGTCGACGCCAAAGTCGGTCATCTGGTCGCCGAGCGCGACAAGCGCATCGCCGACCTGGCCCACCGCTACGGAGCGCGGATCAGCGTGCGCCTTGCCGGGCTGCTCTGGGTCCGGGGTGCCGTGGGTGTCGTCACGCTCCACGCCCGCCGCCGCAAGGGCCAGCGCGACCTCGTGCTCCGGTTGCCGGCTGGCACGAGGACCTTTGAGCGCTTGCCCTGCGACGCCTGCGACGGTTGGCTCGACCGCCCGGCGCTCTGCGACGACCGCCTGCACCTGCTCTGCGAGCGCTGCGCGCCGGAGGCGACGGGGAGGCCGGAGTGCGGGGCGTGTCGGGTGTCATGAATGGATCCCTCACCGGCTCCGAGTGGTCGGCCTCGCGCAAGCTGCCCATCTTCCCGGCGCGACCGCAGGGCTCCTGGTCAGGCAAAGGGCTGGGGTCCCCTGCTGAACGACCCCCGCATCGACCGGTTGGATACGGTGTCTGGACCAGGTCCCCACAGGATCACGCGCCCTCAGCCGCGCCGTGATCTCCGCCGGAGGCGGGCCGCCCGGCAGCATTCCGATGGTCACGCATCGTCGCGGGCCGCGCGCCGGCGTGAACATCGCCGTGTAGTAGAGCCCGTTCGGGCGCTTCTGCCTCTGCACCGACCAGCACATCGCGAGCTCCATCGAGCGCCTTCAGGGCGCCACGACAGGAGCGTGCCGGAACCCCGCTGGCGCGTCCAGCGAGGTGTTTGACGGATGTTTTAGAGTGTTTGAGAGGCGGGCCTGCGAAACTGTGCAGGTTGAAGGGGTGCATCCTAAGAGGGTCGAACTCCTAACCTTCTGATCCGTAGTCAGATGCTCTATCCAATTGAGCTAAGGATGCGTTTTTGCCGGGGTGAGCGGCTGGATGGCGGAGACGGAGGGATTTGAACCCTCGGTACCCTTTTGGGGTACACTCGCTTAGCAAGCGAGCACCTTCGGCCACTCGGTCACGTCTCCAAGATATCCGCTGCGCTGCCGCGGCGCAACCCGGCGAGCCGGGAAGGGCGGAGGAGGTGGTGAGATTCGAACTCACGGACCCCTCACAGGGTCTGCGGTTTTCAAGACCGCTGCCTTCAACCACTCGGCCACACCTCCGAAGGGGCGGGGCGCCCGGCATGTAGCCGCACGCCGAACACCCGTCAAGGCGGTGCTATCGCGCAGGGATCGGGGTGGCGAGGAACTTCGCGGCGTGATCCCAGGTCCCTCCCGCCGATCCGTGCGCTTCGCGAACCTCGCGCCCGGATCGACGGTTCTTTTGCACCGTTCCAACCGGCGGAAGGCGGCGGGTACGGGCCAGCCCGGCTCCACGTCAAGTTATTCCAGGGACTTGGGGCGGCCGTGTGCGCGCAGCGCCCGGGCTGGCCCCGCCGGGTGATCAGCGGCGTCCTGCGGCCCGGTCCTGCGGCCCCAGGATGGCCCCAAGCCGCCCAATCTACGCCGAGCGAGGCCGCACCGACGCGCAGGCACCCTTCGTTGTCGAGCACCACCACAGGCGCGCAGCCAGAGGCTCACGATTCACGGCGACGACTCCAGGATGTGGGGGGTGAACGCGGCTAACGCTCCAATGCGACCCTCTCTAGCCCCCCCATGTACGGCACCAGAGCGCGTGGCACGATCACGCTGCCATCGGCCTGCTGGTAGTTCTCGAGGACCGCCACGAGCGTGCGCCCGACAGCGAGGCCTGAGCCGTTCAAGGTGTGGCACAGCAGGTTCTTTTTCTCCCGCTTGAACCGCAACTTGAGACGTCTCGCCTGGAAATCCCCGAAGCTCGTACAGGAGCTGATCTCGCGGTAGGCCGCCTGGCCGGGGAGCCAGACCTCGAGGTCGTAGCCGCGCGCGCCGCCGAACCCGACGTCCCCGGCGCAACGGGCGACGGTACGATAGGGCAACTCCAGGACTTCAAGTACGGATTCCGCGTGCCGTACGAGGGATTCAAGGCCGGCTGTGGAGTCCTCGGGGCGCGTGATCCACACCAGCTCGACCTTGTGAAACTGGTGAACGCGGATGAGCCCTCGTGTGTCGCGTCCGGCCGACCCTGCCTCGCTCCGAAAACACGGGGTGAAGGCGCTGTACCGCAGGGGAAGCCGGTCCTCCTCCAGGATCTCGTCCCGGTGCAGGTTGGTGATCGGCACTTCGGCGGTCGGGATCAGGAACGCATCCTGGCCGGCCAGCCCGCCTTCGATCTTGAAGAGATCCGCTTCGAACTTGGGGAGCTGGCCCGTTCCCGTCATCGTCTCGCGTGTCACCAGGTAGGGCACCTGCACCTCGCGGTAGCCGTTCCGCTCGGCCAGATCGCAGAACAGCGAGACCAAGGCGCGCTCCATCTTCGCGAGCGCGCCGGACAGCACCGCAAACCGCGCCCCGGAGAGCTTTGCCGCCCGCTCAGGGTCATACATCCCCAGCGCGACGGCGATCTCGTCATGCGCCCGAGGCGTGAAGTTGAACGCGCGGATCTCGCCCCAGGTGCGCACGACCGGGTTGTCCGCGTCCCCGGTCCCATCCGGCGTGTCGGCATCCACGAGGTTGGGCAACCCCATCAACATGCCGCGTTCTTCCTCGAAGACAACGGTCAGCTCCGCCTCGATCGCGCCCGCCCGCTCGGCCATGGCCCGGACCTCTGCCTTCACCGGCTCCGCGTCCTGCCCGGCCTTCATCATCTGGCCGACGAGCTGGGACTTCTGGTTCCGCGCCTGTCTCAAGTCGTCGCCCTCCTTCTGGAGCGCCCGCCGCCGGGCGTTCAGCACCACCAGCGGGTCCACCAGTGCGGGGTCCATGCCCCGGCGGGTCAAGCTGTGACGGACGACATCTGGCTGATTCGCGACGAGCGTAGGGTCCAACATGGCCGGCGGCTAACCGGGCCCACGGCTCCCGCGCCCCTCGGTTTCGGATTAGCCCCCCGGCATGCTGCCTGCCGCCCACGCTTTCACCCGCCTCGTCATCGCTGAGCTGCTCGCCCAGGGCCAAGCCGACCAGTTCTCGACCATCGTCGGGGCGGAGGTCTCGAGCGTCCAGGGCATCGAAGATTCGAAGCAGCTTGGCCCGCTCGTCAAACGTTGGAACGTCTATGCCGGCGAACACCCGCCACTCTGCCGCGTGGCCTTCTACGACCGGGGTTTTGGCTCGGAGATCTCCATGGGCCACCGCGGTGCGGGGAAGGTCTACCCGTAGCGGATGCCCGAGCGGCCGGATCTCGAATACGTCGTCCCCAAGTTGCGGGAGGCGCTGACGGGCCAGGTCTTGGGGGTGCCGCGGGTGCGAAAGCCTGTGGTGCTGCGCGCGATGGCGACCGATCTGGTCGGGCGGATCGACGCGGTCGAACGCCGAGGCCACACCGTGATCTTGGGGCTCGGAACCCAGGAGATCATCGTCTCGCCGATGCTCGCGGGCCGGTTCCAGATCGTCCCGCCCGGTACCAAAGACCCCGCCAGCTTGGCAATCGCCTGGCCGTGTGGGGATCACGAGCTGCGGTACCTCGACGACGTGTCGATGGGAAAGGTCTACCTGACGCCGAAGGGAATGTTGCCCGCGGGTGTCACGTCTGTCGGGGTGGATGTGCTCTCCGAGGCGTTCACGCTCCCCGTGCTCATGGCCATTCTCAAGGTTCGACGCGATCAGATCAAGATCGTGTTGATGGATAAGTCGAAGCTCGACGCGATGGGCAACGCGTACGCGGACGAGGTGTTGTGGCACGCGGGCTTCCACCCGAAGATCCCGGCGTACAAGTTGGGGAGCGCGCAGGTGTCGGCGCTCCACCAAGCGATCGTCCAGGTGCTGACACACGCGCGGGACGAGATCGCCCAACGTCAGCCGCCGCTTGAGGAGAAAGTACGGGATTTCCTTCATGTTCGCGGAAAGGTGGGGCCCTGTCATCGGTGCGGGGTGAAGCTGCGTGTGTTGGGCGTTCGGGGCCACGACGCCTACTTCTGCCCCCAGTGTCAGAGTGAAGGGGCGAAGGTGGGGGTGGTGGATTGGGGGAAGTTGAGCTGAGCGGCGATGGCGGGCTTCACACCCTCAACTCGCCGCCCACACCGCCGCGAACCGCCCGTGCACGCTGCCGCGGGCCCCCTCCCGCCCGTGAGGTTGAGGTTCCCGTCATGTTGACCAGGGCGGCCACGGGGGGCCGCCCCTACGCAGCCTTATGGCCGCTCCGCCTTCCCCGCAGCCCGTAGCCCGCGGCCCGTAGCCCGCTCCCTCACTCCTCCTCCCTACCCCCCTCGATCCCCAGCGCCCGTGACCGACTCGCCAGGGTGTTCCGGGCGATTCCAAGCAGCGCGGCGGTAGCCTTCCGGTTCCCGCCCAGCCGAGAGAGCGCGAGGCGCAGGAGCGCCCGCTCGGCGGCGTCCATCACCCGCGTGTGCAGGGTCACGCCGGGCCCTACGGTGTACGCGCCCACGACATCGCGGAGCCGCACCTCGACCGCGTCCTCGAACCCGGCGATGTCCTGGGCGACCGCTTCGTCTTCGGATCGTAGCAATCGCGCGACCGACTCGGGCAGCGCGCGGGCTCGGATCGCTCGGCTGTCGGTCTGGGTCAGCGCCTGCACCACGAACATCTCCAGCTCGCGGAGATTGCCCGGCCAGCGCCAGCCAGCCAGCAACTGCCACAGTTCGCGATCGAACGTGCGTAGCGGCAGACCCATCCGCTGGCAGTGTCGGGCGAGGTAGGTGCTCGCCGCCGGGCGGATGTCGGCCGCGTGTGCTCGCAAGGGGGCGATCGAAAGGCGCACCCAATCAACGCCGGAAGGCGCCTCGCCGGCGCGGGTGCCCAGCACCACACGCCAACCGAGTGCTGTGGCTTCGCGCGCCACCGCCCGGATCTCCGCCGTCTCCCGGCGGTGACCGCTTTCCAGGAACAGCGTGCCGCGCCCTGCGACCCGCTCCCAGCGCGCGCCAGCGGGGGCGACGTGGAAGACCAGCTCTGGCGCCGAAAGTCGGTGGATCAGCCGCGCGATGCGCTCCTTGCCTGTCCCTCGCTCCCCGTGGATACAGATGGGCAGGGGGGAGGCTGCCAATCGGGCCAGCAGGTCCAGCGGCTGCGCGCCGAGCCCAACCCACGCAAGGTCGGCGCGGTCGGCGTCGGTCAGCGCGGTCCGACCGGGCAGGCGTTCGGCCTCTCGTTGTGCGGCACGCTGGGTTGCCGGGATGCGGGTCAACGGGGGGCACCTCCCCCCGAGGACCCGCACCCGGGGCGCGTGAGCGAGGGATCGCGCCAGCGCGTCGAGCAGCACGGCGTCGAGGGATGGAAGCTCCGAATCGACCAAGACAAGACGTGTGTCAACGCCACACAGCGCCCTACACAGGGATGCCCAATCGGCAACCGGACGCACAGGGATCCCCGCCCGAGAGAGCGGCACGAGGACCTCTGCCCGGATCTCGTCGCGGGCGGTAGCGATGACAAGGACGGACATAGCGGCCTCGTTTGGTTATCCTCCCCGCCCCCATGCGTTTGCCCCGCTCGCGCCTCCCCGGCGCCCTCCTCCTGTCCCTGTTCCTCACCGGTCCCTCCTTTGCCGGGGACAGCAGCGCTGCGGCGGGCGATCCCGGGGAGGACGTGCCGGCGGTGGACGGTGCGGAGCCCAAGGAAGGGGGCGCCGATCCGTCCATCTGGGACTTCATCGAGCCCGGCGCCGCGACCGCCACGCCGTCGGTGAAGGAGGCCGCCGTCGAGCTGGTCGCTGAGCGCCTGGACGAGCTGTCGTCGCTCGGAAGTGTCGGCGCGGAACCCCCGCTGGCCTACTATTTGAACCCGGTGGCGGCGACCAACAAGGATCCGCTGCACCTCGACACGATCGACCCCGCTGAGTTCGACATCCCGATCATCCTGAACGACGATGTGAAACGCTGGATGGAGTACTTCCTGGGGCGTGGCCGGTCCCACTTCGCTCGCTACCTGGAGCGCTCGACCCGCTGGCGTCCGCTTATGTACCGGCAGATCGAGGCCCGGGGAATGCCGAGGGATCTCGTGTATTTGTCGATGATCGAGAGCGGCTACAGCCCCGGTGCGGTCAGCTACGCAGCGGCGGCGGGCCTTTGGCAGTTCATGCCTGCGACGGGCCGACAGTACGCGCTCCGCGTGGACTGGTGGGTGGACGACCGCCGCGACCCGGAGAAGGCGACCCGCGCCGCCCTGGACTACCTCGCCTATTTGAACAAGATGTTCGCCGGGGATTGGCTGCTCGCCTGGGCCAGCTACAACGGTGGGGAAGGCCGGGTGATGAACACCACGCGCCGGGCGGGCACGACGGACTTCTGGAAGATCATCACCTACGACTACCTGCACACCGAGACAGAGAACTACGTTCCGAAGATGATCGCTGCGGCGATCATCGGGCACCACCCCGAGCGCTACGGCTTTGTCGGCATCCAGTACCAGCCGGAGTTCGTGTTTGACGCCGTCGAGGTTCCCGCGAGCGTGGGGGTGGACGTTCTGGCGCGGTGCGCGGGCA
>CANKNP010000177.1 GCA_947483545.1 Deltaproteobacteria bacterium
GGCGGATCGCGAGAGGACGTGGGTGCGCGTGGCAGTGTGAAGCTGCTCTTTGATCAGATCACAGCCGCAGACCGTGCCTGATCGGGGTCAGGCATCCGGGGTTGGGTATCGGCGCTCGACATCCCTACCCCGCCTCGAAATTGCAGTTCAGCAGGTTGCAGCTCCGGGTACACCGACTGACCTCGTGCCGCCGCCGCATCGCCGCGAGCCGGTTCCACATCTCCCGGATCGGCACCCCCTCCCCCAGTTTTCCAACCGGCTCCAGGAAATAGCACAGCCGCACATTTCCACCCGGATCAAACGCAATGTCCGAATGTCCCGCCTTGCAGGTCTGGCCGTTCGGCACCGAGGGGTTCCGAAAGTGGTTCTTGAACGCCTTCAGTTGAGCAACCTCGTTGCACACTTTTCCCCAGCGGGACCGCTCGGCGATCAACACGTCCAGCGCGTGGTCAATTCGAGCGAGCTGGGTTGGGGTCGTCGGCCAGAGCGCAGAGGACCGCCACCAGGCCGGATCGTGCGCGTTCTCCCCAAAGTTCTGGTACAGCGGCTGCACCACCAGCTCGTAGCCCCGCATCCGTACCCACTTGAGCAGGTCCGGGATCTCCCCCGCGTTCCCCGCGTGTACGATGCACGTGATGACCACCCGGGGATTTCCCCGCTTGTCCAACCGGTCGCAGACCTCCACGAGTTTCGCCCGCGTACCCGCGCGCCCCCGGGACTGATCAATCGTCTCGGCCTTGAAACCATCCATCGACAAATAGGCGATGCGGGCGCCCGCATCCGCGAGGGCATCTGCCCGCCGATCGTCGAGCATCCAGCCGTTGGTGTTGAAGCTGACGTCAAAGCCCAACGTGGTGGCCCGCGCCATCAGTTGTTCGAGATCCCGGCGGAGCAACGGCTCGCCGCCGACAAAATTCACGCTGGCCTTGCCCAGCCAGGCGCCGAGCTGATCGAGCACGTCGAGCCAGACCTCGGTGGGCAAATCCACGGTCTTGTTCTTGTAGATGTCACAGTGCGCGCACGGCAGAAAACACCGGTCGGTGACCGAGAGGTGGACCTGATCGGGCAGGCCGGGCGCCGGTTTGAGCCGGGCGCGGGCCAGCGCCGGCGTGAGCGAGGGCAGGATGCGATCGACGATCATGGCGTCATCTGCGCGATCTCCGCGGGGGTCACCCCGGAGTAGTTGCTGGACTGCGGGATGAAGCAGGTCTGGCAGGGGGCGAGCCCCGCGTAGTCGCCCCGCGAAACCTGGGAGCGCCAGGCTTGCACCTGACCGCGGAGCCAGAGGTCCGCAAACGGCGTCGTCGCGACGGATCCCAGCCGATTTTCCAGACGATTGTCTCGGGTGCAGGTCGTGAGCGCGCCGTCCCAGCCGATCACGGGGCTCTTCCAAAAGCAGCCGCAGACCGCGAGGTTCGGGCCGATCGCGGTCGGCGACTGTGCGGGGCGAGGGAGCGGAATCCCGAGCTCCTGCATCGTCGTGCGAAAGACCTGATTTTGACGCTCCTGCTCGTCGGGCGTGGGGGCGTCCAACTGGCGAAAGAAAACAATGGCGTCCTGGCCCGCCGGGACGTCCTGCGCCGCGCTCCGCACCGGGAGCCCGACCGAGCGACAGAGACCCTCCCAGTGGGCGCGGAAGGCCCGGGCCTCGTGCGCGTTCCGGTCGCTCACGATGAACTGGAAGACGAGCCGCGGCCAGATCGCGCCGCGCCGTGCCTTCTCCCGGACGAGGTGCTCGACGTTGGCCACCACCTCCGGGAACGTAGACCGGCCCTTGATGCGCTTCCAGGTCTCCGAGGTGGTGGCGTCCAGCGTGAGGTGCCAGGTCTGCGGCACCGGGCTCTGGTTGAGCGCGAGGCGCGCGCGCTCGGCGGTCAGGTGGGTCGCGTTGGTGTGGACCTCTACGCGCTGGAAGACGCCGTGCTCTCCGGCCGCGCGGAGGGCCTCCTGGTAGATGGTCGAGAAGTCGGGGTGGAGGAGCGGCTCGCCGAGCCAGAACGGGATGAAGACGTCAAAGCGAGCGTTGGCGGCGACGAGATCTGCGAGCAGCTTCCGCACCAGCGAGACATCGACGAAGCCGGTGCGCCCATGGTGCGGGTGGTCGGCCTCGCCGACGCTGCAATGCACACACGCGACCGAGCACCGGTTGGTGGTCTCAAGCACGAGGTAGCTGCCGGGGAGGTGCATGGGGTTCGAAAGGATACCCCGGGAGGGCCTCCCGATCCGTCATTCGGTGAACGAAAGGGAGGGCCTCCCGATCCGTCATTCGGTGAGCGAAAGGGAGGGCCTCCCAATCGATGGGCGGCGTCCCACAGCGGTGCCTGCCTGCCGCCCGGGTTCCAAGCCGCCCCAACTACGGGGATTGTTCCCGGACAAAGAGGGTCACGGGCGCGTGGTCGCTGGACTCGGGGAGGGCCCGTGGGTCGTGGTCGATCACAACGTCGATGGCCTGGAGGCCGCTCAACAGGTGATGGTCGATCCGCAAGCCTTCGTTGCGATCAAAGCCGTTTCCGCGGTAGTCGAACCAGGAGAACGTGCGGGTCTCGGGGTGGAGCGCGCGCCAACTGTCGGTGAAGCCAAGCGAAAAGAGGCGTTGGAGGCGCTCTCGCTCGGCGGGGGTGCAGAGGACCTGGTCCTTCCAACGCTTGGGGTCGTGAACGTCCAGGTCGGCGGGCGCGATGTTGAAATCCCCGCAGATGACCATCGGAAGTCCGCAGCGGGCCTGCTCTGCACGCACCCAGTCGACGAGCGCGTCGAGCCACTTCAGCTTGTAGAGGTACTTGTCGCTGTCCAGGTCCCCGCCGTTCACGATGTACAGGTTCACGAGCCGCAGGGCCGGAACGCCGCCCGGACCAAGGAGCGAACAGGCGATTCCGCGGGCTTGCTCGTCGCCGGGGATCGGAAAATCGCTCACGGTGTCGATGTGCGGCACGCGGGAGAGGATCGCGACGCCGTTGTACGCCTTCTGGCCGTAGACGGAGCACTGGTAGCCGCGCGAGGTGAACGCCTCGAACGGAAACTCCTGGTCCTGGCACTTGAGCTCTTGCAGGCAGAGCACGTCGGGCTCGTGATCGTCTACCCACTCGAGCACACGTTCGAGCCGGCGACGGATGGAGTTGATGTTCCACGTGGTCAGGTTCATCGCCTACTCCGCATAGACCTTCTGCCGCACGCGCTTCTGCAGATAGCGGCCCTTCTTCAGCCGGCTGACGCGGTCGAGGATCACCATGCCGTCCAGGTGGTCCATCTCGTGCTGGATCACGATGGCGTCGTACTCTTCGAACCAGCGCTGCTGGGGCTTGCCGTACTCGTCGAGCCAGCGGACGTGAACGCGCCGAGGCCTCGCGATGTCATCGGAGAAGTCGGGCACCGAGAGGCAGCCTTCGTCCCAGATGATCTTGTCCTTGCTGGCTTCGAGGATCATGGGGTTGCACATCGCGGCGAAGCGGGGGTTTGTCGGCCGGCCGTTTTCATCCTCCTCGCGCTTGGCATTTCCAGGATCCGTCACGATGATCCTGCGGAGATCGCCACACTGCGGAGCGGCGAGGCCGACGCCCGGGGCGGCGTACATGGTCTCGGCGAGATCGGAGATGAACCGACGAAGATCGTCGTTGAACTCCTGTGGTTCCACCGCGCGGCACTTCTTCGCGAGGATGGGGTTCGGGACGGTGAGGATGCCGAGGATGGCCATGCGCGCGTATAGCCAGCGGGGTGCATTTGCGCTTCGGGGAGGGGCCCTTCTCGTGCTATACGGCCGTCCCTCTTTTCGACCCCTGGAGTTCACGCATGTCCGAAGCCTCTCCGACCACGAACGCCACCTTGCTCGCCTGGGTCTCCGAAGTCGCCGCCCACACGCTGCCCGACCGCATTGTCTGGTGCGACGGCTCCGAAGAGGAGGCCGCCCGCGTGCAGTCGGAGATGCTGGCAGATGGCACGCTGATCGCGTTGAACGCCGTGACCAACCCGGGGAGCTTCCTACACCGCTCGCACAAGAGCGACGTCGCGCGCACCGAGCATCTGACCTTCATCTGCACCGAGACGGCCGACGAATGTGGCCCGACCAACAACTGGAAGTCGCCGGCCGCCGCACGTGCCGACGTGTGGCCGCACTTCGCGGGCGCGATGAAGGGCCGGACGATGTACGTCATCCCCTACGTGATGGGCCCGACCACCTCGCCGTACTCCCGGCCCGGGGTCGAGATCAGCGACAGCCCCTACGTCGTCGCCAACATGCGGATCATGACGCGCATGGGCAAGGTCGCGCTGGACCGCATCGGCGACTCGCCAGACTTTGTGCGCGGGCTGCACAGCCTCGGGGATCTTTCGCCGGATCGCCGGTTCATCTGCCACTTTCCTCAAGACCGGCTGATCTGGTCGGTCGGCTCCGGGTACGGCGGGAACGCCCTGCTGGGCAAGAAGTGTCACGCCCTCCGCATCGCCTCGGCCCAGGGCCGCGACGAGGGCTGGATGGCCGAGCACATGTTGATCCTCGGGCTCGAATCCCCCGAAGGTGACGTGACCTACATGGCGGCGGCGTTCCCGTCGGCCTGCGGCAAGACCAACCTGGCGATGCTCGTCGCGCCGATCACCCAGGCCGGCTGGAAGGTCTGGACGGTCGGTGACGACATCGCATGGCTGCATGTCGGCGACGATGGCCGACTGTGGGCGATCAACCCCGAGGCTGGGTTCTTCGGCGTGGTGCCGGGCACGAGCCTGCGCACAAACCCGAACGCGATGCGCACCATCGAGAAGGACACGATCTTCACGAACGTCGCGCTGGCAGACGACATGAGCGTGTGGTGGGAGGGCAAGGGCGATCCCCCGGCGCACCTGATCGATTGGAAGGGCGAGCACTGGACGCCCGAGAACAAGGCGGACGCGGCCCACCCGAACAGCCGGTTCACCGTGTCCGCGAGCCAGTGCCCGCAAGTCTCCCCGCGGATGGAGGACCCCCGCGGCGTGCCCATCGACGCGATCCTGTTCGGCGGACGCCGCGCCCGGGTCGCGCCCTTGGTGTACGAGGCGCGCAACTGGCAGCACGGCGTCTACGTCGGCGCCACCGTAGCCTCCGAGACCACCGCAGCCGCGACCGGCGCTGTGGGCGTTGTACGCCGGGATCCGATGGCCATGCGGCCCTTCTGCGGCTACAACATGGGCCGGTACTTCCAGCACTGGCTGAAGATGGGCGAGAAGCTCAGCCGCCCGCCGAAGCTCTTCCACGTGAACTGGTTCCGCAAGGGCGAGAACGGCAAGTTCCTGTGGCCCGGCTTTGGGGACAACCTGCGCGTGCTGCGCTGGGTCCGCGGGCGTGTACGGGGCGAGGCGACGGCCCGCGAGACAGCCATCGGCTTTGTGCCGGAGCACGGCGCGCTCGACGTGAACGGGCTTCACGGCGTGGATGTGGACGGGCTGCTGTCCATCGACACGAATGAGTGGAAGGCGGAGGTGGAGAGCCAGCGGGGCTTCTTCGCCGAGTTTGGGGAGACGATGCCGAAGGAGCTGCACGAGGAGCTGGAAGGGCTGGCGGGGCGGTTGGGGTAGGGGGGCTCAATCTTCTGCCCTCCCCCTCCGGGGGGAGGTGGCCGAAGGCCGGAGGGGGTTTGGTGAACAAAGGACGGTGCGAAGCGGTAAGTTCGGACCCCGCAACTTGAAGCGGCGTCCGACGAGCGGAACCGCACGGACCGGAGGGCACGGGGGAAAGCCGGCGAGGAAAGCTCCGAGCCGGCTGCGACGTGGAACGCGGGGTGACGGGTCATCGGGGCCGTGGCGTCGCTGAGGACGACGTGGAGGGCGGGGTGACGGGTCATCGGGGCCGTGGGACGCGATCGCGCCGCTGCGACCTGCGGGGACGGCGGCGGCATTGACAAATCTGGAGGCCCACCCGACGGAGGCGGCCGCGCACGCTCAAGCTGCCGTCGCCTACGCGACGACCGACGCCCGCGGGATGACGGTCCTTTGGGCCACGGAGTACCTCGCCCTGGGCGGTGATGAGGCGTCGCGCGGCGCTGTGTCCCAGGCGGCGAACCTGGCGCTCGCGGCCGGGGTGGTGGTCCGCGCCCGGAGCGACGGAAAATTCGAGGCCGACCTCAAACTGGCGCCAGGCGGTATCCCCGTGCTCTTGACGGACGACGGAACGCAGGCACCTGTCCTGCATGTCTTCGAGCTCACCAGCCGAATACGCTGCTCGGATCGAAGGGGCACGCGCCTGGGTGCAAGCACACCCATTCACGCCAACGCGGGCGCTGATGCCGGATGACCTCGTTGCGTTTGAAGGAAGCCCGTAGTTCCGAACCATATAGGTTTGAAGCGGCGCTCCACGGCCCGCGGCGACCGACTCCCCTGGGGAGCGAGCCGCCCATGCCTTGAGGCGTGCACGGCCCTCGCCCGGCGCACCGCTGGCGCCCAGGCGCTATGCTCACTGCAACCCAGGACTGCCGATGTTCAAGCTCGACGCTACCTCTGCCGCCGCGATCATCGCGAGCGAGGACGCGCTGCACACGCTGCGCAGTCACCCCATCGAGGATGTGCTGGCCAGCGTGGACGACCTGGAGTCCATCGACGATGAGCAGGAGGCGTTCAGCGCGCTGATGCAGGCGATGTTCGAGCTGCGGCCGAAGGGGTTTGTGTGAGCGTGGGGGCGCGAACTCGTTAGCTGTTCGCGGAGCACGACCGTGGCGGGTGGGTGTGCGCGCTCACCTACACGGCCGCCTGCACCGTGGAGGTGCATCCTACGATCGAGGCGTGCCGGTAGGCGCCCGGGGCAGCGTCTCCACAGTACACCCGGAGAGGTCCAGGATCCGCACGCGCCGGCCTTCCGCCAGGGCCAGGACCGCACCGTCGGGCGAGAACGCCGCGGCCGAGCACGGGCGCGACAGAGCCCGGCGAACACCGGCTCCTGCAGGCCCGATCTCCCCGAGCACACCGCTCGGCAACAGCACGCGCCATTGCCGCTCCCCGAGGTAGACCAACGCGGCGGCGCCCCAGCCGAAATGCCGCCTGGCGGTGTCGCAGCGACCGCGACCGCCTTCGACGGGTACCGTCCGCTGGGGGAACGACCGGATGTCGAACAGCAACAAGCCTGTCGCGCTGTCGATGACAGGGCCCTCGTCATCGCCCAGCGCGAGCATCGCGTCAAGGCCGGGCGTGTAGGCGCCAAAGCGGGGACGGTCGGAGGAAAGGTCCAGGCTGGCCGTGCGACCGGTGGCGACGTCCTCCAGCCAGCCGTCCTCGGGCTGGTCTCCCGCGAAGACCACCAGCGGCACGTCTGGGAGCGGCTGCTCCCGGAGCCGCAGAATCCAACGTCGCCCGGGCCCCCGGCGCAGGTACCCCTGCGTCGGGGCTAGCCCGGAACAGCCGGCGCAACGGGCACAGCGCCGGGCACCGCAGTCCCCGGCAACACCGCGCCCGGCTCCAACTTGGCCGGTCCTTCGTCCTTCATGTCGGCGAAGCCCACATGCACGACGCTCTTCTCCTTGCCATCGACCGTCTCGGTGGAGGCGCCGCGCACCATGTCGATCACCTGCACCACACGCCCATAGTTGGCGTCTGGGTGCGCATCGACGAACACGTTCTTCTTGGGCCTGGACCAAAGCCGGCGCTTCAGATCCTTCGCCAGCTCTTCGTCGCCCTCCACCTTGAGGTTCAGCGCGACCGTGCCATCCGCGTACACCGCGACGAGCAGCTGGTCCGGTGGAACCAGGGGATCCGGCGGGGGTGGCTCTTCATCATCGATCGGCGGCAGGTTCTGGGCCATCTTCTGCACGGTCATGGGGGTGAGCACCATGAAGATGATGAGCAGCACGAGCACCACGTCGATGAGCGGGGTGACGTTGATCTCGTCCATGCCGCTGCCCTTCTTGCCGCCAACTTTTGCGCCCATGGCAGCTACTCCTTCAACTTTTCAGCCGCGAGCAGCATCGTATCGGTGCCCGCGACCTCTTCGTGGATCTTGTCCATCACCGACCGGACCTGCCGGTAGGTGACCGTCTGATCGCCCTTGATGAGCAGGGGGGTGGTGCCGCCCTTGTCTTTGCGGCGCTTCTCGACTTCGCTCGCCATCGTGGCCAACGTGGGCTCCCAGGTGGCCGGATCCCCGGTGAGCACGCCCACCTTGTCCTTCTCGATGAAGATGGCGCCATCGCCGCGCACGGAGATGACCAGGTACTGGCCCAGGTCCTTGTCCTCCTCGGCGGTCTTCACCTTCGGCAGCCGAACGTCCACACCCGAGGAGAGCATGGGCGTGACCACCATGAAGATGATGAGCAGCACGAGCACCACGTCCACCAGTGGGGTGACGTTGATGTCCGCCATTGCTCCACCTTTGGAGCCTCCGACCTTTGCGCCCATGGGGTTTGCCTACTTCGCTGCGTGCGCGCCGCGCCGGTGGAGGTCCTTCTCGGCCCAGTCTTCGATCTCCTGCATCGCCGTGGTCATGTCCTTCTGGATGTCGTCCAGGACCGCGTTGAAGTAGTTGTAGATCCAGATCGCGATGATCGCGACGGTGATGCCGACGGCCGTGGAGACGAGCGCCTCGGCGATACCGCCGGAGATGGCGGTCAGATCGCCGCCGCCCGCGGTAGCCATGACCGCAAAGGCGTTGATGATGCCGAAGATGGTGCCGACCAGCCCGACGAAGGGCGCCGTGGAGCCGGTCGTCGCGAGGATGTTGATGCCCTTGCGGAGGTTCGCGACCTCGACGGGGCTCTTCAGCTCGACCGCCCGCTTGAGCGCGCGGAGGCCGTACTCACTGGGCTCCCGAGCGTACTCCTCCAGCCCTGCCCGCAGGATGATGCCGAGGTACGAGAGCTTGTAGGCCTCATCCTTGAGCACCTTGAGCGCCATCTCCATGTCGTTCTTTCCCAGCGGCGCCGTGATGGCCTCCGCCAGCGAGCGGGACTGGCCGCGCGCGCGAATGTACAGGATGGTCCGGTCGATCCCAACGTAGACGCATGCCACCAGCATCGCGATCATGACGAAGAAGACGGCCTTGGCGGGGCCGCCCATCGAGGCCCAGAGATGCTGCGGAGTGAGATTCATGAAAGATCCTGGGGTTTAGCGAAGCTTGAAAGCATACATGTACTTGAATTGCACAGGCACTGCGGTGCCGGCATCTTTGTACGGGTAGAACCGCGACGACATGGCGGCCTTGATCGCCGCCTCTTTGAAGAGCTCGGGACACTTCGTGGCCTCGGCAGAGGTCGGAATGCCCTTGGCGTCGATCTGGATGTTGACCGTGCAGTCGCTCTCCATGTTGAGGGATCGAGCGGCTTCGGGGAACTGGGGGATGACCCGGTTCTTCTCTTGCACGGCACCCCAGTAGACCACTTTGGCCCCGGTCCCACCGAGCTGACCACCCAACTGGCCGCCGACAACGCCGCCAACAACGCCACCGACCACACCGCCTTCGACGCCGCCCTCGACCCCGCCCTCGACCCCGGCGACCTCGGACTCGACTTCGGCCTCGACCTCAGGCTCCTCTTCAAGCGGCACGGGCTCGACCGGGATGTCCTCCCGCGGCTTGTCCGGCTCCTTCTCTTTCTTGACCTTCGGCTTCGAGCCGCCGCCCGCGGGCGGAGGGGGCGGAGGAGGTGCTGCCATCTCGATGGCGACCTCCAACATCGTGTCCTCTTCCTTGACCTCTTCCACCACGCGCGAGCCCGCCCAGACGAGGCCGGCCATGAACGTGCCGTTCACGCAAAGGGAGAGGAAGAAAGCGCCGGCTTGGCGCTTCCGCTGGCGTTCGGCTCCTCGTCCGACGTTGTCGAACATGCTGCACCTTCCCGGGTCGGCCGCGATCTTACTCGACCGCAGGCCGTTCCGGCTACCCGGTCACGTCAACGGTCGGTAAGGTGTGAAAAAGGGGTGGACGAAAAGCCGGCAGCGCGCACCCCGGGAGCGCCGCCCGCGAGGCTCGCAGCGGGCGCCGCGGCTGCTCCCGGAGCCGAAGAACCCAACGTCGCCCGGGCCCCCGGCGCCGGTACTCCGGCGTCGGGGCTAGCTGCGTCCTGGAGGCTCTGCGGAGAGCTCGACAATCCGCTTGTCGGCGGCGTCGAGCTTCTCATGGCAGGCGCGCACGAGCAGCACGCCCTCCTCGTACAGCGCGAGCGCCCGCTCCAGCGGGACCTCGCCGCGCTCAAGGTCACGGACGCGCTCCTCCAGGAGCCGCAGCGCCTCCTCGAAGGACAAGGTCGAAGGATCACGGGGTTCAGCCATGGTGTTCTCTACCGCCGTGGGGGTGTGGCGCGGATGCGCTCGATCTGCTCGATGGGGTACGAGAGCTTGGTGCCCGTCGCCGTGTCGAAGGCCACGAGGACCGAGGCCCCTTCGCGGTTCAACGCCACGCGCTCGGGGATGAGCACGAGGTCGCGCCGGCTCTGGTCCTTCGCGGAGACGTAGAGCACGTCAAGCCAGAACGACTGCTGGATGGCACGCTCGATGATGGAGCGCGACTCCTGCGGGGTCGTGCGCGGCGGAGGCTGAGGACCACGGCGCGCCTGGGCCCTGTGCGCCGAAGAGGAGCCTGGCACCGGGCGAAGGTCATCCGGCTGGGTGTCGGCCGAATGGGCGCGGGCGACGGGGTCGTCACGCTGCTCGCGGGCTTCCGCCAGCAGGTGGTGGAGCCGCTGGCGGGCGTCGATCGCCTCGTCGTCGGCGGGGTATCGCCGAACGTCCC
>CANKNP010000178.1 GCA_947483545.1 Deltaproteobacteria bacterium
ACAGGCCAAAATCGAAGAGCGAGGCCGGACAGTCGCCCCAATGGCGCTCGGTCAGGTGCGGCCCCCGGGGCCGGACGAAGAGCGCGGCGCGGGGGGTCTGGAGCTTGTAAAGCCCCTTCGGGGTCTCCACCGTCAGCGTGCCGCGGACCGCTTCGCCCAGCGCGGCGTGACCGGTCAACACCGCCGACCAGCTCGGCGCCAGACTGTCCTCCAAATCCGCCATGAAAACCCGCGCGCCCGAGTTGAGCGCGTTGACGATCATCTTCGGCTCGGCAGGCCCGGTGATCTCGACCCGGCGGTCGAGGAGGGAAGGCGGTGGGGGCGCGACGGTCCAGTCGGAGGCGCGGAGATCGGCGGTCTCCGGCAGGAAGTCGGGGAGCGCGCCGGCGTCGAAGGATGCTTGCCGCTCGACGCGCCGGGCGAGCAGATCACGGAGCGGCGGCGCGAAGCGCAGGACGAGCGCGTCGAGGAACCGGGTGGCCTCGGCGGTGAGCAGGAGATCGGCGGCGACGTTCACAGAGGTTGTTTAGTCGCGTTTTGGGTGGATGTATGGGACTCCTTTGTTTACCGGTCGATCGCTGATCTGCGACACGATTGTAAACTTGTCGATGTGTAAAGCTGTGTCAATCGGGCTTGGCCGAATTGGCGGGCCCATCCGTGCCGCAGGTTCGGCCGGTACGTCGTATCAGTGATACATGATACACGATGCGGAGGTAGCGCCTTGATACATGTATCAACGGCTGGCGTATCAAGCGTGATGTATCACCGATGCCACCGCGATCCCGCGATCCCGCTGTTCGCTCGCGCCTCGCCACGGGCGTCTGGCGCGCTACCTTCGCTCCCATGAACGCCGACCTGCTCACCCGCTTCCTCACCTTCCTCGACCACTCTCCCACGCCCTGGCACGCGGTCGCCACGGCTGCCGCTGCGCTCGACGCCGCTGGCTTCTCGGAGCTGGACGAAGGTGCGGCCCCTTCCCCCCTCCACCCGGGACACCTCGGTTATCTGCGACGCGGCGGGACGATCCTGGCCTTCCGCATCGGCGGCGCCCCCATCGAGGAGGCGGGCATCCGGCTGGTCTCCGCCCACACCGACTCGCCCAACCTGCGCGTCAAGCCCCAGCCCGCCTTGTACGAGAAGGGCTATGTGCGCCTCGGCGTCGAGGTGTACGGTGGCGTGCTCCAGGCGACCTGGACCGACAGGGATCTCGGCCTCGCGGGGCAGGTCTTCGTGCGCGACTCGCGGCCGGGCTTCCGGGGGCAACGCGGCGTGCTCGTCGATTTGCGCCGTCCAATCTGCCGCATCCCCAACCTGGCCATCCACCTCAACCGCGCAGTCAACGACGAGGGGTTGAAGCTCAATCCCCAGACCCAGCTGCCCGCGGTGTTCGCCCTCGGGGAGAAGGGCCCCGACCCCCTCCGGGCGCTGCTCTCCGCGGACCTGGGATGCGACCCGGCGGACGTTCTGACCTGGGATCTCTGCCTGTTCGATCTGGCCCGCCCCACGCTCGGCGGCGCGTCCAACGAGTTCATCTTCTCCGGTCGTCTCGACAACCTGGGCTCCAGCCACGCGGCGCTGGAGGGGATGATCGCGGCAGCGACTGGCGATCTCCCTGCCGCCACCTCGGTGATCGCTCTGTTCGACCACGAGGAGGTAGGCTCGACCACCGCCCGCGGGGCCAGCGGTCGTCTGCTCGCCTCGACGTTGGAGCGTATCGTTCGTGACGCCGCGCTAGACCACGCGCTCCCGTCCCGCGGTGGGCTGGGGCGGGCCATGGCGCACTCCTGGCACATCAGCGCGGACATGGCGCACGCGGTCCACCCCGGCTGGCCGGACAAGCACGACGCCCAGCACATGCCGCTGCTCAACCGCGGTCCGGTCATCAAGCAGAACAGCTCGCAGCGCTACGGCACCGAAGCGGAGACCGCCGCGATGCTCGTACGGCTGTTTGAGGCGGCCGAGGTACCGAGCCAGTGGTTCGTCAACCGCGCCGACCTGGCGTGCGGGAGCACGGTGGGGCCGATCGTGGCCGCACAGCTCGGCATCCGCACGGCGGACGTGGGCAACCCGATGTTGTCGATGCACTCGGCGCGCGAGATGGGCGGCAGCGCCGATCATGCCTGGATGATCGCGGCGATGCGCCGGTTCCTCCTGGGGTTCTGACCCGGGTTCGACGGGTTGGTCGCCTCCATCCCCGCGAAAGCCCTACAGCCGTCGAGGCACACGCCGCTCGCGGGGAGGATGGCGCGACGGTCTACCACCCAGTGCAACCGTCACGGCAACACAGCGGGCAACGCCCGAGCGAGGCGCCACACCCGCACATACCCGACGAGCGAGTGGATGCCGATGCCGAAGAACAGCGCCACGCCATCAAGGCCCCTGGACCCCGAGCGCGAGACCGCGATCGCTCCGAGGGCGCCGCAGCCGAGCCCGAACATGGTCATGAACCCCAGGAGGCGGAGCTGGCCGCTGTAGAACGCCCGCGCGGCGTCCCGGTGGGCGGGTGACCAGCGCCCGTCCGCCGCGCGTGCCGCTCCGTGCGGGTCGATCAACACCGCGTTGGGGCAGGCGGTCGCCAGCGCATCGGCGCACGCCTGCGCGCCCTCGAGCCCGAGGGTCAGTCGCATCCGCAAGCCGGCCCAGCGGATGTGCACGGTGCCACCCGGGGGGGGCCTACCAGGCGCCGCGAGCGACCCCAGCGCGTCGGAAACCTGCAGCGAAGTGATCTGGTCGTACGTCACGCGCAGGGGCCAGGTCTGGCCGACCTCCAGGTAGCCGTCCCGCAGGGTGACGCGCGCCGCCCAGGTGACACGACACCATCGGAGGAACCAGGCCCAAGCCAGCAGGAAGGCAGCCACCCCGAGCGGCGCGCCGATCCACAGGCCCCATTTTCCTACTCGCTTCCTGTGTCCACGAAGGCGGCGGAACCGCCAGGAGCAACTGGGGGCAGGGGCGGACCTAAGAAATGGGGGGGTACGGTGCGACGGTTCGGAGACGATCGTCCTCGATCGCTCCCCCAACCGTGAAGTGGTAAAGCGTCCGCCAGTCACTGTTCGGCGGGAGACCGAGGGCGCGGTGGGTCTCCTCGTCGAAGAAGCAGCCAATGCCGGTGCCTCGAAGACCATCGCTCTCCGCCTCAAGGTACAGCATCTGCCCGATGGCGCCTGCCTCCCAGTGCGCCCGCCGATAGAACGCCGGACCCTGGCTTGCCAGCCCGCTGGCGAGGTCGGAGAGCATCGCGACGGCAAAGGCACCGTCCCCCGCGATCGCCTGGCCACAGCTCACGGAGGACGCGACCATGCGGACGTCCCCCGCACGAACGCGGAAAAGCGGAAGGCCAGCCTCCACCTGCACCCAGCCGCCCGGGATTCCGAAAGCCCCGGGCTCGACCGGCCCACGGAGGAGCGCGTACACCCCGGGGTCGAGTCCGCGAACCCGGTGCACGAAAAAGAAGGGGTGTACCGCCGGGGACCACGGGAAGGCGTCGAACGGGGGGCCGCCCGGCAACAACCGCCTCATCGTCCTTAGGAAATGCTCGCGGTCCATGAAGGTCTTCCCGTCCATCTCCACAGCACTTCGGCGTTGGCGCACGATGCCCTGGAACGAGCCGGGACGTCGCACTCCGCTGGACGCGCGTGGGGCGCTCTCCACCCACTCCGACGTTCGGCCGTGCGACCGCGTGGCCAAGGCCACGGCACCGATCACTGGCCAGTCCTGGTGGTCCTTCCCGAGCGGCGATGGCTCGCCGGCCCAGGCAACGGGAGGCAGCGAAGGGGTGCGGTAATGCTGCCACTGAGCGAGTGGCAAGTCCGCGTCCGCTGGGTAGAGCGCGAGCAGGCACTCCGCAATCTCGGCCTCGTCCCCAGACTGGTCCGCGATCCCAAGGAGGGATGCGACGGACGCATCGGGCACGCTGTCGAGCAGGCGCGTGCGCCACCCGAGCGCCGCCGCTGCCAACGATACGGCAGCGATGGCGTGCCCGAGGTCGTGCTGGCAATACCGGAACGCACGCTCGCCGTACTTCCAAGACTCCCGCACCGGGATGGACGTAAGGCCCACCAGCGCCGGATGTTCAGGGAGATCCGCGGCCAGCCGGCGCCACGTCGACTCGGGCAACGTGGCGCGACGCTCCAACCCGTGATGCATGGAGCTGTAGTGGTACACCGCCGGAATATCAGCGATGTCCGCGACGGGGCCACAAACGAGGTAGGCCTCCGTGGGGTGGAGGTTGCCAGATGAAGGATTTACGCGTAGCGACCAGCGGATGTCGCCCACCTCTTTCCATGCGGAGAGCGCGAGCGAGTCAAGGAACAGGCGCGACACCGAGTCCCAATCCAGCGGGGCAGGCGGTGGGAATTCGCTGTCCACGACAGTGTCGTAGGTCGGCTGCGTGCTGGCTCGCGGGGTCCGTTCAAGGAGCACCACAGGCGCACCCTCGTACCGACGGAAGGGGTCGGGCTGGGTTTCCCAATCCATGTAGGAGAGCGCGCGTGCGTAGGCATACGGCGCGTGACGCGTGCGAAGGTGGTAGGCCAGGGCCACGGCAGCGGGATCGTCGGCCATGTGGCTGCGTATCACTCGGTGGGCGTCCGCCCGGTCGCGGGGCGGCGTTACCTTGCGGGCGACTGGAGCAAGGAACGATGAGCCTACGTGACCGCCTCGTGAACCGCGTTCGGAAAATTCTCGGCGGCGAGTCGCCGGTACCCACAACGCAGACTGCGCCAGACGCGGTCGCCCGGCAGCCTGTCACCCCGCAGCCCCTCGCTACGCAGCCCGCCGCCATGCCGCCTGTCGCGGGCGCCGCTTCCGCCCAGCGCGCGACGCCTCCGACCACCGATGCCCCGCCGGAGGATCCCGCTGGACAGGCCGCCAAGGTCGAGAGGGCCCGAGCCCGCGCGCGGAAGGGCGTCCTGCTTCACATCGAGAAGGAAGGGGGCTCCGTCAAGATGAGCGATGCCCACGACTATTCAGAGCGTCGCTTCTTCATCGCACACCGCGGCTTCTCCGACATGATGGGCTGGTGGCTCGAGGCGGAGTACATCCGGTACGAGGAAGGCATGGTGTATCTCACGGACTCGGGCCGGGCGTTTGCCCACGACGGGTGACACCCGGATGGATCACCGGACGCCTACGGTGTGATCTCCACGACCTCAAACCCAAGCGCCTTGATCTCCTCAAGGACCTTCACTTCGGTCTTCGGCGCCGCATCGTCGCCCGGGGTGCCGACCATGAACGTGGCAGGACCGACGACGACGATCACCTGCCTCGCGGGCGCGAAGTAGGTCTTGGCCGACGCGTAGAGCCCGTCGGGCAGCGCAGCGTTCGCGTCCTTCGAGTACGCCTGCCACATGTCGGCGCCAAGCCCGAACTGGGGGGCTTGAACGAACGCAGCAGCCGTCGCCTCGTTGGTCTCAAAGTTGCCGGCGAGCGCCTTGAGGATCGAGTCGCGCGCCATCTTGATGTCAGCCTCGGCCGGGACCTTCGAGGCCGCCGCAGACAGCTCCTTGAGGATCTCGGTGATGGCGGGCGCGGTCTTGTCGGCCTGCACGCTGGTCCGAACGCCGAAGGTGCCGAAGTCTCGCGCGTCGCTGAACCCGCCATAGGCGCCGTACGACCAGCCGTGCTCCTCCCGCAGGTTGATGTTGATTCGCGAGGAGAACATGCCGCCGACGATGGTGCCCGACAGATTCGCGGACCAATACTCTGGGCCCGTTCGGGAGACGCCCGTCGTGCCGACGCGCATGACCGACTGGACCGCGTCGGGCTGGTACACGAACACCACGCGCGTCTTGATTGGGGTCACCGGCGCTGCCACCACGGGGCGCTTGCTGGTGCCGACCTTCCAAGCGCCGAACCGCGCATCGAGCAGGGCCTTCGCGTCCGCCTCTGTGATCGCGCCGGAGAGCACGATCGCCGCGTTTCCCGCGTGGTACCACGTCTTGTAGAACGTGCTCGCGTCGCTGACCTTCAGCGCCTTCACGCTCACGGCGTCGCCCACTGCGGGCGTGCCGTAGGGGTGGTCCTTCCCGAAGATCTGCTGGGCGAACACCCGGTTGGCCAGATCCCGCGGATCACTCTCCTGGGACTGGATGTCCGCGAGGGTCTCTTTCTGGACCCGGGCGAACTCCTTGCTGTCAAACTTGGGCTTCAGCAGCACGTCCGCGAGGAGATCGAGGCTCGGCGCCAGCGTGTCGCCGGTGAGCGCGTCGAGGGCGATCAGCGCGTGATCCGCGTTGCCGACCGTGACGAGCGTGGCCCCGAGCGCAGTGGCGTCCGAGTTCACCTTCAGCGCCGAGCGCGTGGAGGTGCCTTCATCCAACATGCTCGCGGTGATCGCGGACAGTCCGGCCTTGCCCTTCGGATTGGCCTCGCGGCCCGCACCGACCACCACCCGGACGCTCACCAGCGGCAACCCTGGGCGCTCCACGAGGTAGACGGGGATGCCGTTCTTGAGGTTGAACTGCTTGGCGACGGGCGCCTGCCAACTGGACTCCAGGCCGGGCGACGGGGCGGTCGCGCGCCACGCCTCAGGGTCTGGCGCGGGCGGCGGAGGGACGACCACAACGGGCTCCTCCTTCTTCTTCTTCTTGGCTTCCGCCGGGGAGGGGACCGCGACGAGGCCGAGCAGCACGAGGCTCAAGAGGGAGGTCGAGAGGGTACGGTTCACTTGACACCTCCGTTGGTCTCAACGGCTTTGGGAGCGGGCGGCGAAACATGCACCACCACGCGGTTATCGGCCTTGATCTGCTCGGCGAACACCTTCTGCAACGAGGCGGGCGTGACCGCCGCCATGCGCTCAAAATCCTTCGGCAGGTAGCCGGGATCGCCCGTGTGGTGGTTGTAGTAGTTCAGGATGTCGGCCTTTCCGCCGAACCCGCCCAGGGCTTGGAGCTGCCGGAGCGTCGTGGCCTGCCAGGCGGTGAGCGCGCGGGTGACCTCCTCCTGGGTCGGTGCCGTCGCTGCGAGCCCCTGGAGAATGGGCCAGGTCGCAGCCTCCAACTGGGCCGCGGTCTGGCCAGGGTTCCCGGTGATCTGCACGGCGAACACGCTGCCATGCTGCAAAGGGTACTGGTACGCCAGCACCTCGCTCGCGATCGCCTTGTCGATCGTGAGCGCCTTCTCGAGGCGGCTCGCTTTGCCATCGGCCAGGATGTTCGCCGCCAGCGTCATCTCCGCATCGCCGGGCTGAAAGCTCGACGGCGTGACCCAGCCGAACGACACCCGGGACAGCTCGACATCATCCTCCAGGGCGACCCGCCGCTCGCTGGTGATGGGCACCACCGTGACCTGCTCTGGCGCGGGCTCCGCCGCCTTCGGGATGGTGCCAAAGTACTTGTCCACCTTGATCTTCACGTCGGCGATGTTGAAGTCCCCGACGATCGCCAGCGTCGCATTGTTCGGCACGTAGTACGTCTGGAAGAAGCCCTTCACGTCCGTCAGTGTGGCCGCCTCCAGATCCTCGTGCGTGCCGATGACCACGCCATTGTAGGGGTGGGGTGCGGGGTACAGCAGCTTGAAGAACTGCTCCTCGGCCACGCCATAGGGCACGTTCTCTGTAGACTGTTGGCGTTCTTTGCGCACAACCGCCTTCTGGTTGTCCAGCCGCTCCTGCGTGAGCGTGTCGAGCAGGAACCCCATGCGGTCGCTCTCCAGCCAGAGCGCGAGGTCCAGCTGGTTGACGGGCACGGTCTCAAAATAGTTCGTGCGGTCGAAGTCCGTGGTGCCGTTGATCAGCGTGGCGCCGGCACTCTCGAGGTACTTGAAATACGTGTCCTCGGCCACGTTGCGGCTGCCCTGGAACATGATGTGCTCGAACAGGTGCGCGAAGCCGGACCGGCCCTTCACCTCGTTCTTGGCGCCCACGTGGTACCAGATCTCGACCGATGCGAGCGGCACGGTGTGATCCTCCGAGAGTAGGACCTCAAGCCCGTTCGAAAGCTCGTATTTCTCGAAGGTCAACGTGGGCGTCGCGATGGCGGCGTAGGCCACCGGCGCAACGAGGGCAACGACACCGAGGGCGCCCAGACAGGCTCGCTTCATCAGACCTCCAAAGGTCCGGGAGGGTATCAAGAAAGCCGGGCGGTTGGGGGTAGGGGCGGCTGGAAACCGCGGGCCGGGGCCAGCCGGGCGCTGGAGAAACAAAGCCGTCCTAAGTAACGGAAAGTACTTGACCTGCTGCCGGGCTGGCCCCAAACCGCACCGTTCCAGGTGGAAGGCGGCGGGCCCGGCGTCTTCGACGGGCCCGTTGCCTTCCGCCGGTAGGAACGGTGCAAAAGAACCGCCGATCCGGGCGCGAGGTTCGCCGAGCGCCCGGATCGGCGGCCGTTCGCGCGGGTCGAGGGACGCCGCGGGAGATCGGGCGGGCGGGGAGGCGGCCGGGACTCGCGGGCCGGGCGTACCGAGGGACCGATCCTACGGGGAGCCCTCATCCGCCGCCGAGTACAGCGGCACCTTCTCCCGGAGGGAGAAGGGAAAGACAGAGTTGGGACCTCCCGGCGACCTCAGATCACCCGCCCTTTCAGCCCCGCCGCCGCCTGACTGCCAGCGCAGCGCCGGCCACAAACAGCAGGCCCGCAGCATCCCCTGGGGTCGTGCTCGCACACCCACAGTTCCCGCCGCTCTTGGTCCCGTCCCCGGTGTCGGTGTCCGGAGTCTCCTCGGAGTCTGGCGGATCCGAATCGGTGTCCGTGTCGGTGTCCGTGTCGGTGTCCGAATCGGTGTCCGAATCGGTGTCCGTGTCGGTGTCCGTGTCCGTGTCCGCGGTGTCCGTGTCCGTGTCCGCGGTGTCCGTGTCCGTGTCAGCCGTGTCCGTATCTGTGTCCGCGGTGTCCGTGTCCGCAGTGTCCGTGTCCGCGGTGTCCGTGTCCGCAGTGTCCGTGTCCGCAGTGTCCGTGTCCGCGGTGTCCGTGTCCGCGGTGTCCGTGTCACCCGTGTCCGTGTCCGGGTCCGGCGCGCCGGTGTCCGTGTCCGGGTCAGGGACACCCGTGTCCGTGTCAGGGTCGGGCAAGCCGGTGTCCGTGTCCGGGTCGGGCACTCCGGTGTCCGTGTCCGTCGCGGTGTCCGGCTCCCCGGTGTCGGCGCCGCACCCATTGCCCGGGTACACCGCGGCGTCCAGGTCGTTGCAGTCGGTGTCCATCGGGTACCCGTCGCCGTCTTGATCCTGGTCGTTGCCGTCGCAGTTCTGGTCCACGCCGTCGTACCAGACCTCCGCCATGCCGCCGTGGATCGCGGCGTCCAGATCCTCGCAGTCGTCGCCGCCGTAGTCGGTCGCGTCGTGCCCGTCGTTGTCCTGGTCGAAGTCCGAGGTGCCGGAGCAGTCACCGTCGAGGCCGTCGTACCAGGTCTCGTCCACGCCGGGGTTCACGCCCGCGTTGGCGTCGTCACAATCGTCGCCGCCGACCTCGGTCGCCAGGTAGCCGTCGCCATCCACGTCGCCCTCGCTCGCGTTGTCGCAGTCGGTGATCAGGCCATCGTAGGGGTCGTCGGGGGCGCCCGGGTAGGTGGACGCGCTGTTGTCGTCGCAGTCCGTGCCGCCGTAGCTGGAGCTGTCGTAGCCATCGCCGTCGGCGTCGTAGTCCGACGCATCGTCGCAGTTCTGGTCGAGCCCGTCGTACCAGACCTCGTCCACGCTCGGGGACACGGTGGCATCGCCATCGTCGCAGTCCTCGCCGCCTTCGCTCTCGGCGCTGTAGCCATCGCCGTCCACATCGGACAGGTCGGAGCCGTTGCAGTCCTGGTCGATCCCGTCGTAGGCGATCTCGGTGGCAGCAGGGTTGATCGCAGCGTCGCCATCGTCGCAGTCCGGACCGCCGGCCTCGCTCGCGTCCCAACCGTCGCCGTCTACGTCGGTCACGTCCGTGCCGTCGCAGTCCTGATCGACGCCGTCGTAAGGCACCTCGGTCGCGTCGGGGTGAACGGAGGCGTTCTCGTCGTCGCAGTCGATCGTGTTGTTGTAGCTGTCGCCGTCGGAGTCGTAGACAACCGAGCCGGGGCCGCCGTACGCGCCGATGTCGCTCTGGCTGCCGTCTGGATCGGTGATGGAGGGCGATCCGGTGTTGCGGAGCGGGCTGCCGCTGGAGAGCGTGATGTCGTCGTTCGTGCAATCGCCGTCGAGGCTGTAGCCGCCAAGCAGGGGGTCCACCATGAGGTTGGTCCCGGTGGTCACGGAATACGCCCCGCCGGCGTCGGCGGCGGAGTTTGCCCACCAGTTGTTGTATTCGGCGGTCACGGAGGTGCTGGTGCCATCGAGGCCGTTTCCTTCTTCCGTGTAGCCAATGAGGTTGTTGACGAGCGCCGCCCCGGAGCCGTCGGAGAGGTAAAGAGCACCGCCCGAAGCGGCAGAGTTGCCCAGGAGCGAGTTGTTGGTGAACGCGCCGTAGGCGGAGTAGATCGAGTAGATCGCGCCGCCCGAGGTCGTGGCCGCGTTCTCCTGGAAGACGTTGTTGGTCCACGTGTCCGAGCTACCGTAGGTGTAGTAGTCGTAGATGGCGCCGCCGCTGGGTGCGGAGTTGGCGCAGAAAAAGTTGTTGCTGAGGTTATTGGCCGCCGATGTGACGCCGTAGATGGCACCG
>CANKNP010000179.1 GCA_947483545.1 Deltaproteobacteria bacterium
CCATGCTCGCTCCAGATTCCAGCACACTTCGTCGGCGCATTGGGCTCCTGCTTCGGGTGCTGGCCGTGCTGGTCGCGCTGCCCCTCACGATGTGGCTCTCGCTCAACGTTTTCCTGAACGTGGGCCTGCCGATCCTGGTCAACCGCCAGCCGGAGCGGATCAAGATGACGTTTGACGTGGCCTGGATGATCGTGCCTGGGGAGCTGGAGGTCTACAACCTGGAGATCCGCCAACAGAGCCCGAAGGACCAATGGTTGTTGCATGTGGACCACGCCAAGGGCTCGGTTGACATCCTCGCGTTTCAAGAGCACACCATCCGCATCACCACGGCGCAGGGGGAGGGCGCGACCTTTCGTTGGCGGGCCCGCTTGGACGCCCCCCGGCGGGTGGAGCACCCCTCCGTCGCGTTGGATGCCGCCGAGGCCGCAGCGTCCGACCCCCCCTTTCAGGTCGCGCCGGACGCTGGCGGTCTCGCCGTGGAATGGTCGCCTCCCATCCCGGATTTCTCCAACCCACCGGACCCGTCACCGGAGGCGATCTACCCAGTCGCCAAGCCCTGGCGGGTCGCCCTGGACGACCTGCAGGTGGAGGGGGTCCGCGAGCTCTGGATCGGCGACTAGCGCTACGAGGGAGATGCCTCCGCCTCAGGAGCGCTCACGTTGGAGGCCCACAAGTGGCTGGAGGTGACCGGTGCCGTGCTGGATTTGAAGGGGGGGGCGGTGACCCGCGGCACCGAGTCGATGCTGACCGAGTTGGCCGGGCGCGTGACGGTCGATCTGGTGGGGATGAACCCCGAGTCTTTCGAGGGCCTGGGCATCTTTGGCGCCGTCAGCGCCAGGATCGGCTTGACCGCCCAGGTCTCGAATCTGGCCTTCCTGGACGCGTACCTGCAGTCCGCCCCCTGGCTCCATTTGAGCGGGGGCGTGGGGGCGCTCACCGTGGACGTGAACGTGCAGGACGGCGAATTCAAGGAGGGAAGCAAGGTGGCAGCGGATGTGAAGGACATCGCCGCCCGGTTCAAGTCGTACTCCGTGGTCGGGGACGGCTCGGTGCGCCTGGCCGTCCAGTCTGTCGAGGGCGCACCGCAGACTGCGCTGGGGGTCGACTTTCTCGACTTTGCGATCACACGCGACGGTGACGAAGCGCCGCACGTAAAGGGCAAGGGCTTTCGCGTGGCCGCTACCACCGCCGACGTGGCCTTGGATCAGCCGTTCACCAGCCTCGACGTGGTGATGGATCTCCCCGAGGCCGAGATCCCGGATCTGGCGGTGTACAACAGCTATCTCCCCCGGGACGTCGGGTTGGCGTTGCGCTCGGGCCACGGCACGGTCCACGGGCGCCTGCAGGTCTCGACCGGCGAGGGGCTCTGCCACGGGGAGTTGTTCCTCGACGGGCACGATGTGCGCGCGACCCTGGACGACGTCACGCTCCGCGGGCAGGTCGCCGTGCACGTGGTGGTGCCGAGCGGCAACCTGGAGACCGGCAAGTACGACGCCTCAGGCACCACCTTGCATCTCAACGGGGTCAGTGTGGTCTCCGGCGGCTCGTCACGCGCCGGCAAGGATGACTCCAGCGGCTGGTGGGCGAACATCCGGCTGCCGGCGGGAAAGGTGGCCGTTGGAGCGCCGATCTTCCTCGATGCGAACCTGACCACCAGCTTTCGGGACACCGTGCCGTTCATCACGGTGTTCTCGGAGAAAGAGCCTCTTCCTGGCTGGATTCGCGGACTGTTGGCCGTGCGGCCGGTGACCGGCACCACGCGTGTCCAACTCGGCGACGAGATCCTGCGGGTCTCGGAATTCAAACTCAACGCAGGCCAATTCGAGGTGCTCCTGGAGCTGCGTCGTCGAAAGGAGATGGTCGGAAAGTTGTACGCGCGGTTTGGAAAGCTGTCGATCGCGATGGGCATGGCGCCGAACAAGGAAGGTCATTTTCAACTCTTCAACGCGAAGACCTGGTACGACGCTGAACCCAATCCGGAATAATCCAGCGGCGAACCTGTCGGGTTTGCTTGTGTTGGCGGCTTGTGTGCTATCCAACATCGGCCATGCCGCGGAGCGGGTCGCGCCTGTCGTGATCGACGTGACCTCCGCACTTGCCCTGTCCAACGCCGAGGATGTCTCGCTGGCCGGCGCGGGGGTGGCCTTCGCGTCCGGACCCGCGGGCCTGGTCCGGAGCCCCGCCGCCGCGGCCAATCGGCGGAGGGAGTCGGTCGCGCCGGTCCAAGGCGGGCTGATCTTCCTGCACACCCGCTTGGGAGAGACGTCGGACGTCGCGAACCTGGGGGAGCCGCTTGGCGTGGCCGTGCGGATGGTCAGCCTTGCGCTCGCCGGTGGCTACCGCGACGGCGCCGGCGGTGCCTTCGCGGCGGGGAGCGGCTACAAGCTGGGAGACACCTGGGTCGGTGTCTCGGAGGGGCACCTGTCCGCCGCGGCGTCCCTGCTCGATGGGCACGTCATCGTTGGTGCGGGTCCACGTTTGCTCGGCGTCCGGTTGACGACCGGGGGCGAGGCGCACGACTACTTGGGCATGGGGGGCGAGGCCGGTGTCATCGTCACCAACGTCGCGGACGCCTGGAATTTCGGGCTCTCGATCCGATCCGGCGTGACCGCGGGGCCGTCCGGCGGCGTGTACGGGCCCGTCGCGGCGGCGAAGCTTGCGCCCGAGCTGGCGGCCGGCATCGGCTGGAGCAACCTGGAGAGCCTGCCCGAAGGCGCTGGCACGCCGGTGCGGCTCGTGTTGGACGTCATCTGCCAGGGCGAGGTCCCCGGCGCCGTCGCGCTGGAGGCGCTCGTCCAAGGGGAGGAGGTGGCGCGGGGGGGCTGGTACACGGCCTCGCCCCGGCTGGGGGCGGAGGTGGACATCTGGCCGGATCGGTTGCGTCTACGCGCAGGCGGATACCTGGAGCCGTCCCGCACTGCGCTGGTAGGGGCACGGCCCCACGCCACAGGCGGTCTGGAGCTTCGACTCTTCCGGATTCGGGCGCTGAGCGAGCGGGTCGACCTCGATCTCGCCTGGCAGATCGGCGTGGACTACGCCCCCCGGTACTTTCGGGGGGCATGGCTCGGGATCAACGTCTGGCAAGGCGGTCAGGTCGGCGGGAACTATCGAGGATCCAGCGGGTAATACATCGCCGGGGATCCACGGCCCTCTGGCGGGCTCGGGGCCATCCGCCCCGGCCCGGCATCCCGGCGGAACGCCCGTGATGGCGGACAGCCCGTAGCCCGAAGCCCCCCCGCGTTACCCGGCCCCCATGCGCATCCTCGGACTCGATGAAGCTGGCCGCGGCTGTGTCCTCGGCGATCTTGTCGTCGGCGGCTTCGTCTTCGACTGCCCCACCCCCACGATCCCCGCCCAACAACCCCTGCGGGACGCCGGCGCGAACGACTCCAAGGCGCTCTCCCCCAAGCGCCGGGCCCAGGTTCAAGCCGCGTTGTTGGCCCTGGGTGAGCCGCACACACGCTCGATCACCCCGGCGCGCATCGACAACGGCAATTTGAACGCCCTTGAGATCGACGCTTTCCTCGACATCGTCCAGGTGACACGCCCCGATCACGTGTTCCTCGACGCCCCCGTGAACCCCGCAGGTATCCCCCGACTCCGCGCCGATCTGGTCCGCCGCAGCGGCGTTCAGGGCTGGACCATCGAGCCAAAGGCCGACGCCACCTACCCTGTGGTCGGCGCGGCGAGCATCTTCGCCAAGCTTCTGCGGGACGCCGCTATCGACCAACTGAACGCGGAGAACGCTGGCAAGGTCGGGAGCGGCTACCCCTCCGATCCCCTCACCCGCGCCTGGCTCCAGGGTTTTCTTCGCTCAGGCGAGCCTTTTCCTCGCTGCGTTCGAACGCGCTGGGCCACGCTCGACAACCTGCGCCAAACGTCGCTGTTCGGGCCCCAGGCTCCTTGACAGGCACGCGGACCGCCGCCATGCTACCGCGCGCCATGCTCCTCACCGCCCTCCTCCTCGCCTGCACCGGCCCCGACTCCGCGCCGGGCGACTCCGCCACCGACTCCGTCCCGGAGACGGGCGGTACCCTGGCGCTGTCCTTTCAGATGGAGGCGGACCTCATCCCCTCGATGGACAGCCCACCCAGCGGTGAATTCGGCGGCGAGATCTACGACGAGGATGATTGCACCGCCATCGGCCCGAACGAAGGCGCCCTTCCGCTCGAGTCCTTCTCCGCCGTCATGGACCTGACCGACGGCGGCGGCCCCACCGGGGTGCTGTACACCACCGCCGCGCTCGACGCCTCGGTGGTCTGGATCCTCGGCTGCTTGGACGTGGACGCGAACGGCTGCGGCGACGAAGGCGATCCCATCACCGTCCCGAACGACAACAAAGTACTGCTTCAACCAGGTGCAGAGACCCCCTTCACCGTCTACATGAGCATGCTCCGCCCTTCCGAATGAGTACACCCATGATCCTGCTCTTCTCGCTTGCCTGCGCCCCCAACGAGGGCGACACCGCCACCGCCGTGGTGGACCTGACCATCACTGAGGGTGTCGAATACCCCACGATCGCGGCTGGTGATTTGCTGTGGGAGGTGCCCGCCTTCGAGATCGCACCCTACACGGACACGCAGATGTGCCTGGCAGGCACCTACACTGGCGAGGATGCCGCGCTGATCGGCTTCGGTGGCTACCAGCAGGAGGAATTCGGCCATCACGTGCTGCTGCTCGGAACCAGCACGCCCGCGGTCGACCTGCCCGATGGCACGTTCTTCGATTGCACCCAGACACAGGATCTGCCGATGGACTCTCTGGAGCCCATCATCCTGCCGACCAAGGGCAACGGAGAAACCTTTGGCATGGAGCTGCCCACCGGCATCGCGACCAAGCTTCGGAGCGGGCAGCGTTGGATCGTGCAGGTCCACAATGTGAACACTACCGCAGACACGCTGCTGGTCAATGCCATCGGGGTGGCGCCCACCATGCCGATCGACGAGGTGGTCGAGTGGGCAGCCCCGTGGACCACGAACCGCGTCGGCTTCGAGATCCCCCCGTACGAATCGGAGATCCTCTCGTTCGATTGTACGTTCGACACCGAATACAACATGCTCTTCCTGATGGGGCACATGCACGAATGGGGCACCCACTTCACCCTCGAAATGCTAGACGAGCAGGGCGTCGGCACGATCATGTACGACCAGGAGTGGGATCCGGCCTACCGAGACACCCCGCCGATTGTTGACTTCAGCGCCGAGCCGCTGATCGCCCCGGCCGGCACGACGTGGCGCACCACCTGCGAGTGGTACAACGACTCGGACGAGCCCCTCACCTTCCCCGGCGAGATGTGCGCCGGCGTCTCGATGGTTTACCCTGCGCTCACCGCTGACATCTGCTCGGATTGACACTCATGCTCACGCTGCTCCTGCTGGCCTGCTCCGGACCCACCGAGACATCCACGTTCACCGAGGTGCAAACCGAGGTGTTCAACAACTCCTGCGCTTTCTCGACCTGCCATGGTGACGGCGGCGGGGCCCAGGGCCTCTCCCTCGCCGATGGCAGCGCCTATGACGCGATCGTTGGGGTGCCTGCCACGCTCGCGCCAGAGTTCAATTTGGTCGAGCCCGGGGACCACGAAGCCAGCTACATCTGGCAGAAGTGCGCGAATTTCGAAGGCATCATCGGCGAAGCGATGCCCAGCGTAGATGGACTTGGCGCCGAGCAGCTCGCCATTTTGGAGAGCTGGATCGACGGCGGTGCGCTGGACGATTGATGCGGGTGATCCTGCCGGGTGCACCGGGGTTTGGACGAGGGGTTCACGTAGACCTGGAACACCCACTGGCTTGGTGCGTGGACGACGTGCTCACGCCGGTCGAGTGTGTCGATCTGCTCGCCTGGGTGGACACCCTGAACCTCGCGATCGCACCGATCTCGACCGCACGCGGCGCCGTGATGCGGCTGGATATCCGAAACAATGATCGCGCCATGGTTGATGATCCGGCGCTGGCGGAAAAGCTATACGCTCGGATCCAACACACGCTCCCGAGCTCCATGTTCGGCGGGGACTGGGTGCCGATCGGGCTGAACGAGCGGCTCCGGGTGTACCGATACGGGCCGGGCCAGGTGTTCGCGCCGCACTATGACGGCTGCTTTCGCCGCAGCGAAGCCGAGGAGTCCCAACTTACGGTCATGTTCTACCTGGACGAGGGTTGCGAGGGCGGCCAGACCCGGTTTCTGGACGATCTTGCGGCCGTCACGCCCAAAGCGGGGATGGCCCTTCTCTTTCAACATCGAATCCTGCACGAGGGCAGCATCGTCACCGCCGGAAGGAAGACCGTGGTGCGATCCGACGTGATGTTCCGGCGGGGCTGAGGGCCATCGCATCGTCGGTTTCACCGGCTCTCGTAGACCCCTTTGCCCGCCAGCACATCGGCCCGCTCGTTCTCAGGCACGCCCACATGCCCAGCGACCCAATGAAGCTCCGCGTTGGGCCACTCCGCCATCGCCTCTTTCAACTTGCGGATGAGCACGACATTTGCCTTCGCCTTCCAGCCTTGGGTCAGGACCCCCCGCGCGTACGACGAATCGGAGAAGATCGCGATCTTCGCCTGACGATCCACGCCCTGCTCCCGCAGCATGTCCAGCGCCATGCCGATGGCGACGAGCTCCGCGATGTTGTTCGTGCCCTCGCCCAACGCCTTGTGCCGCTCCAGGGTCGCGCCCCCGGGCATCTTGACGACACAGCCTGCGCCCGCGGGACCAGGGTTTCCGGAGCATGCACCGTCCGTGAACGCCCGAATCACCTCGGGCCCCAACGCACCGATCCGAGCCTTCGCGTCCGCTTGCGCGGCCACGGCCTGAGCAGCCGTGCGCGTCCCCGCCTTGCCGAACCCGCTCCCCCGGCTGGCGGGGCTCGCGGCCGACTTTTCTGGCGCATCCGTCCCGTCCGCCAGATGCACCGCGGGCCCTCCCGCCGCAGGGATGTTTGCGGCGTTCGCCGTGTACAGCTTCGCCCCGGCAGCGTTTGAATACCGGACGCGGCGCATGCCGCCCGCGACGACCGGCGCACCCGCGTCATCGACCTCTGCCCAGACCTGCTTTCCTTTGAATTCTACCGGTACCCAAGCCATGAATGCGCTGTCTCCTATTCTGATGTGACGCGATGCGAGAGCCCGGTAGAAACACCGAACTCATAAAGGCTGTGATTGTAGCAACCCACCGTGCAGCCCTTGTGGAACAACTTCTCGCGGCGCGCCTGCACTTCTGGGGCGCGCCACAGTGTAGACAGCGGGGTCTCAAACACGTTTCCCGCGGCCAACCCATCCCCCCCCCACACACAGCACGGCAGGAACGCGCCGTCATAGCGCACACCGTACTGGTCTACGAAACCGAGACAACGGACGGGACCCGCCTCTCCGCGATGGTAGCCCATCGACTCCGCGTAATAGTGCGCCCGGGCGGCTACGTCCGGCTCGGACGCCGCGATGGTCTTGACCGCGAGGCGCCAGGCAGGCTCATCCTCCGGTCGCAGGTAGAGCTCTGGCGCGTCATTGACCGGCCAGAAGTCAAACCGCGCGCCGAGCGCCTTGACCCGCCGCCAGACCTCCACCAGCTCGGTCACGTTCTCCCGCGTGACCGTGAAGTACACGCACGGATCGAGCCCTCCGCCGGCTCTGGATCTCGCCACGACGCGCTCCAGCGCCGCCCAGGTCAGCGCAAAACTCCCCGCCCGACCCCTCAACCTGTCGTGGGTCTCCGGCAGGCCGTCGAGGCTCATCGACATGCTCTCGATGCCCGCGCCGACGATGCGATCCCAGTGGCGGTCCAGCAGCGTGCCGTTCGTCGTCACGTTGACCGAGAGCCCGCGAGCCTTCGCCGCCGCCACGATCTCGAAGAACGCCGGGTGCAACAACGGCTCTCCGCCGGTCAACACCACGGTCTTCGTGCCGATCCGCACGGCCTCATCGAACAATCGGGTCGCGTCGTCCAGCGGCACGTTCTGCTTGCCCTCCCACAGGTCGCAGAACGAACAGCGCAGGTTGCACCCACGGTTGATCAGGAACAGGAGCGTGAGCGGCTTTGAGACCGCGCGGGACGGCATGTGCGCATCCACGGGGAGCTGAGGGGTGAAATCGACGCCTTCCCCGCGGTGAACCCCCTGCCACGCCCGAGCCACCGCCGACCAGTCGTAGGCGCTCGCCCAACGCCTCGCCGCCTGCCCCAGACGCTGGCGCCGCGGCGCGTCCCAAAGCAGGGCCTCCACCGCGTCAGAGAAGCCCTCCCGCTCCGCCAATACAAGCTGGGTGTCGTCTGTCACGTCCAGCCCCTCGGCCCCGAGCGCAGTCGAAACAACAGGCTTCCCAGCCGCAAAGTATTCGACCAGCTTCATGCGGGTGCCGCCGCCTGCGAACACCGGACACACACACACGTCCGCGGCCCGGATGTGCCCGGGCAGGTCGTCCACCGGGCCGGTGAAACGCACGGTCGCACCCTCGCCCTGCGGCCCCGAAAGCTCCCGCGGCGGGCTGAGCCCTGCGATCAAGATCGTGGTCGAAGCTGGCAAGTTTCGGGCGACCTCGACCGCGAGGAACCGCACCGCCTCCGCGTTGGGCGCGTAGTGCAAGGTGCCGTGGAAAAAGACCACGGGGCCGCCGCCCAGCCCGTAGCGCACACGGAGATCGACCTTCGGTGCGCGGTACGCCCCAAGATCCACCCCGTGCGGCACGCGCCAGATCGGGCGTTCGACGCCCGCATCCTTGAGCCGCTCGCCGTCCTGGGTGGAGCAGACCACCACGTCGTCGGCGAGGTTCAACATCCCGGCCTCCAACCACCGGAGGCGCTTGACCCGGCGCGGGGTCAACGCATTCGTCTGCGCCAGCCGGTCGAACTCTGCGTTGTGGGTGCCGACGGTGATGCGGCCGCCAGAGATCTGCTTGCAGATCCAGGCCGGCACAACAAAGCCAGGAAACTCCGGCTGCCAGACCTCGATCCCTTCGGCCTGGCTCACGTAGAGCACCCTCGCCCACCAGGCCGGGTCGAACATCGGGCGATAGAGCAGGGTTTCTTCCTCCGGGTAGCCCGCCCGACGCACCCAGCGCGCCGCCCGCGCCTGATTTCGGAGCACCGGCAGCTCTTCGATCGCCCGAAAGCGCGCGCTGAACCGCACCTCCGCCCAGCCCGCGCGATCCACCCGCCAGTAGCGATCTCGATCCTCGGTGACCACGCTCACCACGTCGCCCTGCGCCGCGAGCGCATCCACCGTGCGCACGATCTTGACCGCCGCACCGTGCCAGGCGGGGAAGAGATCGGGCCGGGTGAGCACGGCGATTCGCATAGCTTCAGCTTACCTGAAGAGCCGACTGACCGAGTCGTTGGAGTGGATCGAGCGCATGGCCTCGGCGAGCACCCCCGCGATCGGCACGGCGACGAACTTTCCGCAGGCGACAGCGTCCGGCCGCAGCGGGATGGAGTCGGTCACGAAGACCTTCTCGATCTTGCTCTCGACGATGCGAGAGATGGCGGGGCCGGACAGCACCGGGTGGCTGGCGACCGCGAAGATGCGCCTGGCGCCGCCCTCCTTGAGCGCGCTGGCCGCTTTCCCGAGGGTGCCGGCGGTGTCCACCATGTCGTCCACGATCACGCAGTCCTTGTCGCGCACATCGCCGATGATGTGCAGCGCCTCGGACTGGTTCGGACCCGAGCGGCGCTTGTCGATGATGGCGAGGCCGGCGCCCAGCGGCTTTGCGAAGCCCCGGGCGCGCTCGACGCCCCCAGCGTCCGGCGAGACGATCACGGTCGTCGGCCCGTCGATGTGCTTGGCGACCGCGGCGCGGAGCGTGGGCCCGGCGTACAGGTTGTCCACGGGGATGTTGAAAAAGCCCTGGATCTGACCGGCATGCAGGTCGAGCGTGAGCAGCCGGTCGATGCCCGCAGCGGTCAGCAGATCGGCCACGAGCTTCGCGCTGATCGGCGCGCGAGGAACCACCTTGCGATCCTGCCGGGAGTAGCCATAGTACGGGATCACCGCCGTGATTCGGCCGGCGCTGGCCCGCTTGCAGGCGTCCGCCATGATGAGCAGCTCCATCAGGTTGTCGTTCGTCGGCGCGCAGGTGGACTGGATCAAGAAAACATCGCGCCCGCGCACATTGTCCTCGATCTCCACCTGGATCTCGCCGTCGGAAAACTTGCTCACGCGCGCGTTGCCAAGCGGCGCGCCCAACGCGGCTGCGATGGCCGCGGCCAGCACGGGGTTGGCATTTCCAGCGAGGAGGCGGAGCTCAAGGTACATCGGGACACCTGGGGAGCGGAGGGCGGCATCGTCACACGGGCGGGAGGGGGCGGCAACCCTGTCTGGGGGGGCCGGCCTGATGGCCGGCCCCCCCAGACCCCCCAGCTCGCTACCGCTCGGGGCCCGGGGTCGGAGTGGGCGCGCGGTCACGGCCGGAGTACCGGCCACGACGCGGTGCCCGTCCGCGGGTACGCGGACGGTTGGGCGGAAGGCCCGGGGGGAGGGCGGGCGCACTGGAGGCGAAGGGACGGCGGGCTGCGGACCACTCCCGCGGCCCCCAAACGGGCCGTGGACCGCCCGTGCAACCCCGCGGGCCGGGCGGGTGCGTC
>CANKNP010000180.1 GCA_947483545.1 Deltaproteobacteria bacterium
CCCCCGGCGCGCGTCGCGTGCCCCCAACGCCGGGCGACGTACCCATCGGCGACGTAGTTCCACACGGCAAAGAGGTAGAGCACGAGCAGCCAGTTGGAGCCGAGGGAGATGGCTCCACTTCATGGGGGGCCCGCCCGCCTCCCCGCCAACATCCCACAAGCCGAGTCCTTGTCCTGCCCGACCGAGTACCTGCGTACCACCGGTACTTTCAACACCTGTAGTCGGTTCAAGAACGTAGCGAGCTCCGCCGGCGTGGCCCGCTGAAAACCGTCCGGCCGGGCGTCGTTCACATCGATCAGGTTCAAGCGCAGCGGCAGGGTGTTCAGCATCGTGCGCAGGCCATCGACCTCGTCCTCGCCGGTGTTCACGCCGCCGATCACGACCCAAGCGACGGTCACCCTGTCGCGGGCGATGGTCGCATACTCGTGGATCGCGGCCACCAGCTCGTTCAGATCGGTGCGGCCGGCGACAGGTAGCAGTTGGACGCGGCGCTCAGGCACGGTGGAGGTGAGGGAGATGATCAGCTTGTAGGGCTGGAGTTCCCGAGTGAAGCGCCGAATCTGCGGGACGAGCCCGACCGTCGAGATGGTGATGTTCTCCTTCGCGATGCGACCCCCGGCGGGGTCGGAGAGCACGCGGGCGGTGTGGATCACGGCGTCGTAGGTGTGGAAGGGCTCGCCCTGCCCCATGAAAACCGCCCCGCTGACCCGCCCGGGCGCCTCGTCCCGGACCGTAAGAAATGCCGAGACAATTTCCCAAGGCTCCAGGTTCCTGGTCAGCCCGAGCCGCCCCGTGGCGCAGAACGCACACTGCATCGCGCAACCCACTTGGGACGACAGGCACACCGTGAAGTGGTCCGCCTTGTGGAGCCCGATTCGCACGGCCTCGGAGAGCGCGCCATCCGGCGAGCGGAACAGGTATCGGACGCTCTTGCCCTCGTCATCCGGGACACGCTCCAAGACCTCCAGGCGGTCCCAGGTGGTCTCGCGGCGGAGGGCGTTCACCAACGCGGTGCGTGGGGCACGGCGGGGGGTTGGGTCGGTAGAACCCTCGGAGATCACGCGCGAGAGGACTTGGCGCGCCTCCGTGAGCGAACACCGCTCGCCGCGCGAGGTCATGTGCGCGACCAGGTCGGCAGGGAGCAGGCCGAGGAGGTGAGCGGGGGAAGTCGGCATCAGGGGTGGCGCGTAACGCCCTCCCGGTGGCGAGCGAATCGCCCTCGTCGCGAGCCGGAAGGGGAAGGCAGTGTTCGGGCTGTCCGAGGCTACCAGATCCGACTCGTGGGGCGGGGCTGACGAGGAGCCGCGCAGGCTCTCGCCGGATAACCGCCGGGGACTCAGGAGCCAGCGTGGCGCGATCGAAGAGCAAGAAGCCCCGAGGTAACGGCATCGAAGACGACATCTTCCTTCACCTGCTCGATGCGTGGGTCGAGTCGAAGATGACTGGGGGCATGCCCGACAAAAAGGTCGATGCCGCCGTCGACAAGCTCGACGAGTTCAGGGACCAGATGGGCGACCGCTTCGAGGACTCTGCGGACCTCGCACGGGCCCTCGAGGAGTGGGACTTTATCGCCGTCAAGCCGTCCCCGATCGCGCGCGGGGTCGTGGTCGACATCCTGGAGATGTGGAAGGGGATCGAGGCATAACCCCGTCCGGCCGTGTCTGGCGCCTGCCCGGGGGGGTCGCGCCCGGGCGCCGTCGGCCACTTGGAGCGAGGCCTCGTGCTCCTGGTGCAGGGCCGGCCGGATGACGCATGGCCGGTGCTCGTCCGCGCGGTGCTCAGGCAGCCTCGGGTGGCCCAACACATGGTCGGTGGGCGAATCGCGAAGGCGGCCAGCCGTGGGGAATGGGAGCAGGATGAGCAGGCCCGGCACCTGCTGCGCGACCTGCACGTGTTCCTGCCGGCGCACCGACGTCGCGTCACGCCCGTGCTGAAGGCGTTGCTCGAGCACCCGAGGATGGCCGCCGTGGTCGCGGAGCTGCACGATCTCGAGGGAGCGGTGCGTCAGCGCGACGATCAGGACAGGTTCGGGCGCTACATGGAGCTCCAATCTCCAGAATTTGTGAACGCACTGGTACCGACGATCCAGCGGTGATCGGCGCGCAGGCTGCGCCCGGTCGTCAGCAAAGATCCAGCAACGCCGCCCCAAGCGCGCTGACCACCCGCGCGTTCTCCGGCGCCGCCCGCACCGCGATCCGCAGGTAGTGGGCATCGAGCCCCGGTAGATCCGACGCGTCCCGAATGAGGATTCCCTCGCGGCGGAGCCGCGCGTGCAGGCTGGTCGACCACGGCCCGGCGAGGCGCACAAGCAGGACGTTGGCAGCGCCGCGCACATCGAGGACCCCGGGGAGGGCTCGAAGGTCCTCGGTCAGAACCCGACGCCATGCGTCCAGCGGGGGCCGCAAGGGCCAATCCCAGGCTTCGACACAGGCGAGGCCGGCCGCGATCGCGAACGCGTTCACGGCCGCAGGGGTCACCGCGCCCCGGGGGAGCCCGGTGGTCCAACCGAGGCGCAGGCCCGCAATCGCGAAGGTCTTTGACATGCTGGCGACCACGGCGACGTTGGAGGCGACAGCGGTCAGGCCCACCGCCGAGGCCTCGCTGGTGAACCCCAGAAGGGATTCGTCCACGACGACGCGAACGGAGGGATACCGCACAGCGAGCTTGGCGATCTCGCTGACCGATGGGGTGCGCCCATCTGGGCTGTTCGGTCGCCCGATCACGGCGCAATCGCCCTGCTGCAGCACTTCGCGGTAGACAACGGGCACGCGCGCGGCGTCCGCGGCGTCCACGTACGCCCGGGGGCAGGGCGGCTCCAACACGACGCGCCTGCAGCCCCGGAAGTGCGCGACCAGCAGCTCGGTCGCGCCACCGCCGACGGTCACCCGCACGCCCAATCGGCCGCGGAGGGCCTCCCGCAGCGGCTCGATGGTCGGTGGGTATTGCTCAGCCGCGCTCAGAGCCCGAAGCAGCGCTCCCCTCACGCCGGGCGGAGCGCCCCACGGGTGCAGGCTGGACGCGGCGTCCAACACCTCGTCGCCACGACCGCTGGACTCGGTGTCGCCGCCAGGCGCACCGCCGGACTGTCGAATCATACCGGCAGCTCCAAGCGCATCGTGCCGGCGTGGATACTAAGACCGGGTCTTGAAGTCAAGGCCCCCCGGCCCCGTCTCAAGTTGTCTGTCGGGCCTACCGCCCGCCCGAGGCCGCGTTAGGCGCCGCGCGATTAGGAGTTTCCATGTCTCGTCTTGTGTCTGGCGTGCTCTCGGGCGCCCTGTTGTTCACGCTCTCCGGCTGCGCCCAGAAGGCCGAAGTCGATGCGCTCAATGAGAAGATCGCCAAGCTCGAAGAGCGCGTCGCGACCGTCGAAAAGAGCAAGGGCGGTGGGGGCGCCGCGCCTGCGGCAAACGCCGAGGAGGAGGCCGCCGCCTCGAAGATCATGGAGGAGATCCAGACCGCACTGAAAGCCAACGACTACGTGGTGGCCAAGGCGAAGCTGAAGGACATCCAGGCCAAATACTCGGCGACGCGCGCCGGGAAGGCCGCGTCTCGGATGGCGACCGAGGTCAACCTCGTCGGCTCCGATGCCAAGGCCATCGAGGTCTCGAAGTGGTACGGGAGCGCCAAGGGCTCGCTCACGGACAACCGAGTGACCCTGGTGGTGTTCTGGGAGGTCTGGTGCCCGCACTGCAAGAAGGAAATGCCGCTCCTTCCCGCCAAGTTGGAAAAATACAAGTCCAAGGGCCTCGGGATCATCGGGCTCACCAAGGTCACGAAGTCCGCGACCGAGGAGTCCGTCGAGGCGTTCATCAAGGAGCACAAGCTCACCAGCTTCCCGATGGGCAAAGAGCCCGATGGGGGCGTGATGTCCGCGGCGTACGCGGTGAGCGGCATCCCCGCCGCCGCGCTGGTGCGTGATGGCAAGGTCATCTGGCGTGGCCACCCGGCTCGCCTGACCGACGAGCTGCTCGACTCCATGCTGGCAGGCTAGTCGTGGAGTGGACCGTCGCGCCGCGGATGCGGATGGATCTGGTGTGCTTCGCCGGGCTGAACCTGTGCGGAGAGCGCCGGATCGTGGACGTACACGCGGTGGGCGGTCGCCAGGGCAAAGACGTTCCGACCGACGATCTGAAGTCCATGGTCGTGCTCGGCGAGATCGGCACGCGCGTGCTGCTCAAGACCGCGACGGGAGATGACTGGGAGCAACACCCCTGGCGTTGCTTCATCATCATGGCGAAGCACCACTACAAGACCAAAGAGGGCGAGATCGGCGTCCGGGTCCCGGATCTCGACTGGTTTGACCCAGCAGATGCGCGTCGCACGGATCCGGACATGCAAGAGAGCTACCCGTTCGCGGAGTCCTTCGCGGCGGGGGTGGCCTCGGGCTTGTGGACCTTTGGGCGCCCCGGACAGTTGAAGCAGCGGGTCAAGGCGATTGTGATCGACAAGGTGTAAACGAACCCGGGGGAGCTTGAACGCCACGCCGATGCCGGGGACCAGGGCGGACCGCGTCGGGCCTTTCGGTCCGGTACTCGGGAGCCGGGAGGACCGGACCCGAGTTTCGGTACTCCGAAACTTGGGTAGCGTCCGCCCCGGGGGGCGTGGGGTGCCACAGCCCCCCACAGAACAGGGCCGCAGGGTTATCGGCCCCGATGTCCACCGACCCGATCACCCAAGTCGAGCGCCATGGCGCCCACAACTACCACCCCCTCCCCGTGGTCGTGGCCCGGGCCGAAGGTGTCTGGATGTGGGACACCGACGGCAAGCGTTACCTCGACATGCTGTCGAGCTACTCGGCGCTGAACCAGGGGCACCGCCACCCGCGGATCTTGCAGGCCGCCCGCGATCAGTTGGACCGCGTCACGCTCACCAGCCGGGCGTTCCACAACGATCAGCTCGGCCCTTTCCTGGCGCGCCTGTCCGAAGTCTCGGGCTTCTCGCGCGCGCTCCCCATGAACTCCGGCGCGGAGGCCGTCGAGACGGGGCTCAAGGCCTGTCGCAAGTGGGGCTACAAGGTGAAGGGCGTGCCGGACGGCCTGGCGTGCATCGTCGTCGCCGGCAACAACTTCCACGGCCGCACGATCACCATCGTCAGCTACTCCACCGAGGCCCAGTACCGCGACGGCTTTGGCCCTTTCACCCCCGGCTTTGACATCGTGCCCTTCGGCGATGCCGCCGCCATCGAAGCCGCCATCACCCCGCACACCGTCGCCGTTCACCTGGAGCCGATCCAGGGCGAGGCCGGCGTGGTGTTGCCCCCGGACGGCTACCTCCGCGAAGTCCGTGCGATCTGCGACCGGCACAACGTGCTGCTCTTTCTGGACGAGATCCAGACCGGCCTGGGTCGGACCGGCCGAATGTGGGCGTTTGAGCACGAGGGCATCCGCCCCGACTGCATCACCGTCGCCAAGGCTTTGGGCGGCGGGGTCTACCCAATCAGCGCCTTCTGCGCGGACGATGCGCTGATGAACGTGTTTGAGCCTGGAGATCACGGGTCTACGTTCGGCGGGAACCCCTTGGCCGCAGCGATCGGGAAGGCAGCGCTGGACGTGCTGATCGACGAGAACCTCGCCGCCCGCGCCGAAGAGATGGGCGGCTATTTCCAGGAGCGGCTCCACGAGCTGGGGAGTCCGCACGTCCGCGAGGTGCGTGGCCGCGGGCTGCTCATCGGCGTCGAGCTTCACGAAGCGAGCGGCCCGGCGCGGCCGTTCTGCGAGCAGCTCAAGGAGCTCGGTGTGCTCTGCAAGGACACGCACGGCCAGGTCATCCGCTTCGCCCCGCCGTTGGTCATCGAGCGCGACGAGATCGACTTCGCGATGACGCACGTCGCCGCGGTGCTCCGGTGAGCGAGGCCCGGGGCAAGGGCGAGCTGTACGCCAAGAGTGTCCACCACGACTTTGTCTGGAAGCTGCGGCTCACGCACCCCGACCGCGCCGAGATCCGGCTGGACTGGCGGGGAAGAACCCTCGTTTTCGACCCCGTGGAGGTGCAGCCGGGGGATCAGGTGATCCTGACCAGCGCTCAGCCCGACCGCATCCGCGGGACCGCTGCCGCCGTCGCCAGTGGTCAGCGTCCCACGGTGATCGCGGATCGGGCGATCCTCGACTGGCTCAGCACCCATGGCGCACTAGGCCCCGGGAGCGGCGACGCCAGCACGCTCGACGAAGGCGTCACGGTGCGATCCCTCGCGTATGTCCGTGCTCCCACCGCCAGGCCGCTGACCCACTTCCTCAAGGCCAGCATCGGCGCGCTGAGGCCCCGCGCGATCTTCGACGCCACCGTCGAGAACGCCCGCGTGGAGCCCATCGCCGGGGTCGCGCCTCGGATCTGGGAGCTCACCCTGCCCGACGTCGGCCGCTTTCTTCACCTCGACGTCGCCCTGCACCGCGGAACCACCCCCGCCTGGCTCGACGCCGCGGCGAGCTATGCTGGTGCAACCTGGGTCCTGGCCGGCTGTCCCTATGGCGAGGCAGACGCCGTCGCAAAACACCTCCCACGGTTTGGCGGGAAGCACATCCTCATCTCCGACCTTGTGAACGGCGAACGTCGCGCGCGCGGCTTGCCCGCAGAGGGTGTCACTCCGCTGCGGGATCGCCTCCACAACGCCGGACTCCCCGCGCACGTGTTCGCGACCCAGGCGAGCTACAGGTTCGAGTGATGCGAACCGCGCTCCTCGTGACGCTCCTGGGCTTCGGCTGCGGGGGGGCATCGGAGCACACGGGTGAGCCGGACAGGCGGGTTTTTGGGGAGGATAGTGCGGAGGACAGCGGGGGGGACAGTGTGGAGTACAGCGACCCCTGCGACGATGGGGATCTCGACACCGGAAGCGGCCTCCTCTGGTACGCAGGGGATGCCCAGGTCGGCGACGGCGAATTCACCGCCGGGCATTTCGGGTGGTTGCTCACCTGCGACAACGAGCTGGCCGACGTGACGTGTGAGAGCTTGTCTGAGTGGGGCGCCACTGGCCCGGCCCCCGACGGCTGTCCCGGTTGCGACTGGAGTTTTACGCTGCTGGCCTCGGGTGGCGTGGCGGAGGGCACTGGATGCCCGGGTGCCGGGATGACCGGCGGGGAGTGGGACGGCTTTGAGGGTGCGTGGGGGTTCGCGGAGTCGTACACTTACGAGCACGAAGGCGCGGCCTACCTCTACACCACGGCTGTGATGTATTACAGCCGCGCGTACAGCTATTGGTTCATGCTCGCGGGCAACTACGGCGAGTATGGTTACAACACCGGGGACGCCGGGGAGATGACGTTCGCGACACCGTACCCCTGGTACGTGTATTACTATTGACCGGGGTTCACGGACTTACACCCGCTCCAACTCCACATCACAATCCGCCCACTCCCCGTCGATCTCCCTCCCCCCGTTCCATTCGACGTCATCGGGGTTGTCGCACCCTACCTGGGATTCATACCCCTCGACGTAGTAATAGCAATCGTCCAAGTCCACGTCCAAATCCCGACCGTCCGTCTCGACCTCCACGTTGAAGGTCTGGGCACAGTCCGCGCCGTAGTAGTCGGTGCAGTCGAGGAGCCCCTCGCCTTCGTAATCCCCCTGCGCAGGCTCCAGCGAAAGCGAAAGGTCCATCGCGTAATCGCCGCAATCGACCTCGCCAGACCAATTGCCGCTCAAGGGGGTGCAGGCCAGAAGAAGGAGAAAAATCATGTGCCACCAAGGGTGAGGGTGTAGGGTTGCGTCAGATATTCGGGGATTTCGTCGGTGCCATGCGATTCGGATACACCGCTGAGGGCTTGCACGCGGATGTAGTAGGTCCCGGCCTGCCCCGGGTGAACGCGCGCGGCGACCTCCTCGCCGGAGCCGTTCGCCATCTCCCAGGTGAGGTAGTCGGACATGTCGCGGGAATCGTAGACCTCAAAGCCGGGCCAGATCTCCTCGGGGGAGGTGACGCGCAGGTCAAACGCGGTGCCGTCGCTCTCGATGACGTACCAATCGTCGTAGTCGTCGGAGTCGATCCAGCTCTCCTCCATGCCGACGACAAAATAGCTGCTCGCGGAATTCGTGACCGGGGTCGCGTCCTCCCAGTTGGAGTCGGGCTCGTAGACATCGGGGACAGCGTGATGGGTGATCGTGATGTCGTAGGTGAAGGCGCGGGAGCCGCCCCAATCGTCCACCTGGAACAGGTAGGTGTGGCCCGGGCCGACGGCGAGCCAGGCGTTCATGTCCACGTCGGGCAGATCACACCACTCGCCGAACCCGTACGCGTTGTCGATGTAGACGGTCAGATCGACGGTGCCGCCCGTCACGCCGGTGATGTCCACCGTCAGGTAGCCGAGCCCCATCGCTTCGGTGACCTCAAAGGAGAATTGGTCCCCGTCGTGGTTCAGGCCGTCGTCTTCGGGCCGGTCGGTGTCCTCGGTATCTTCGGTATCTTCGGTGTCTTCGGTGTCTTCGGTGTCCTCGCGGTGCTCCGTGTCTTCGGCGCGGTCCGTGTCGTCGGCCTCGGCAGCGGTGTCCACGGGAACATCATCCCACTCGCGCTTCTGGGTGAAGTCGGCGAGGTCGTCGTCATCGGGCTGGCAGGCAAGGAGCAGCGGAAGGGCGAAGGCAGGTCGCATCAGGGGTCTCGGGTTCGTCGGGAGTTTGCCCACAGGTTGGCGGGGTGCCTACTCGCATTTGGCTGGCCAGGCTGCCGTCGCGTCGCCGGATAACACCTCGCATAGAAAGCCACTATCTTCAGGCAACGCCTCCGACTCCCACCCGGGGGTGGGGCCCTCGGCTCAGGTTTTGAGTCCACAAGTGACCAGATCCGACCAACTCACTTCTGGTCACTGGCTGCCCCAGGCGAGGGGACCAAGCCCGCCCCCCGCGCTACGCTCTCCCGATGTTGACCCTCGCGCTCACCTTGGGCTGCGCCCGCATCGCCCAGCTCTTGCCGGAGGGCCCGGTGGTCACGCCTTGGGAGCGGCAGCGGCTGTTCAACGGGCGAGGCTCGGGTGCCGTGTACGAAGGCGACCCGCACGTCCGGTTCCCGGTGCTCCCGCTCATGGTCTGGGGGGTCTCCTACGATTTGGATCTGGTGATCGTCGACAAAGATCCTTGGTGGGACATGCACGAATACGCACGGGTTCAGATGCCGGACGGCGCGCATTGGCTCGCAAAGGACGCACGACTGGGCACCTTGGAGCAGGTCCTCGTGTCGGACGTGGCCGGCGTGGAGACTTTTCTGCCCGAATTGCCTGCTCGGCGGCGGGCCGGTGCGATCGACGTTGCGGATCGGTCTACCGAAACGACCATCGATGTCACGCTTTCCTACACAAACTTTGACGGCCAACCGACCCGCGTACGCTTCACCGGCGCACCTCCCACGAAGCCGCAGTCAAAGAGGAACGGCTCCACGATGGGGCATTCGCGCAATTCGGTGCTCGCCGTGCTCGACCTTCCCTGGCAGGCCTTGGGCCACGCAGACGTGGAGATTGCGGGGGAACGCTGGCCCCTGGACCGGATTGCGGGCCTCGTGCCGTTCGCGCTCTCTCTGGTCCAAACCCAAGGCGGGTTCGCGACGACCTCGCTCGTTCAACGCCCTGCAGAGGGTGGGATGGCGGTCGCGTTTACGCTGCCAGGCGGGGCGGTGGCCGACACGGATTGGGTGTCCGGCCGCGCGGGACGTGTGCTCCACCTGCGGCAAGTCACGGCGTTCCGCACGTTGGACTATGCCTACGTCGAGCAGGACGGCAACTTGGAGCTTGCGAGTATGGAAGTTCGGCAATGGGGAAAGGGTGCGGCGACGTGCCACATCGATCTGTCCCCGCGCCTGCCGGATTTGCGGCGCCGGTTTTCAGGCACGCTCGTCAGCCGATACGTCATCGATATTGGAACGGGCGAGGGTCATGCCGTGGGCTCGCTGGAGGCCACGTGGACCGCGGACGGCCCGCAGGTGCGCATGATCCCCGAGTCGCCTTGGTGGACCGCGGATCGTCCGATGATCACGACGGTGCGCTTCCCGGGGGATGGAACGGCGCAGGTGAACATCGTGCGGGTGCCGACCGACGCGCGGACGGGCTTGGGCGGGAAGGGGACGTCAGGGGTTCAGGATCTGCGATGACGGACCCACGCCCGCTCCTTCAACGCCTCCCCTCCCCGGCCGACCTCGAACGACGCTGCATCGCACTCGCCATGCTCGACGCGTTGCTCTCGCCGGACGGCGGCGGCCATCAAGGGATTTGCGCACGAGAGCCCCGCGAGGAGACCTGGCGGGGGTGTGCCTGGTGTCTTCGACGGCATCCCCGCTGCTTTCGCAGAGTTCAGCACCGAGGCTGCGTTCTCCATGGACCTCGCAACGTTCGGCTTTTGGTACGCCAACGGTGACTGGAAGCGCAGCGCCACGGTGTCCGCGGCGACGGGCGAGGTGGACGGCTCGCGAGAGCTTCTGGGGCACCTCCTCGGTGGCCCGGACGCCTACGCCTCCTACGCGGCCAATTACTTCGAGGTAACCGTGGCCCCAGCCGTCGTCGCGCGCTTCTTTCGGCACGA
>CANKNP010000181.1 GCA_947483545.1 Deltaproteobacteria bacterium
CCGAGGCCGCCTACGATGTCTGGTGCGATCAGACGCAGGATGGCGGCGGCTGGACGCTCCTCCTCTCCGCGAATGGGACCTCCACCTTCTGGGGCAACAACGCCGACGCCTGGAAGTCGGCGTCCTTCGATGCTGCGTCTCCGCCGTCCAGCCTTTCAGACGCCGACTACAAGTCCCAAGCGTACGTGGACATGGACACCACCGAGACCCGCATCTGTTACACCGACACCAACCGCTGCTACACCTTCGATCATGGGCTGGACATCTCGCTCTACGACTTCTTCGCAGGTGGCATCACCCACGTCGAATATTCGAGCTCCATGTATGGTATCCCGGATGCCGGCTCCAGCGAGGCCGTGACGAACTACCTGGCCGATTTGGAGGTCTCCCAACACTCGGTGTCGTGTACCTGGCTCGGCATCAACGACACGCTGTCCATCTCGTCGATCGGGCTGCTGGGCGATTGGAACGGCGGATGTAGCGGAAGCGGCGTGCCGTACTCGGACGATTTGGCGATCGGCGTAGGGCTTCAGTCCTGCTACGATGCGAACGGGTGTGGGAACGGCGGGACCTCCAACGCAGCGGGCCAGAGCCGGGGATTCAACGGGGTGGATAATTCCGGGGTGTTCGGGCCCTGGCATGTGTTCGGGCGCTGAGCCAGCCCCGGGCCGCTAGCCGCCTGGGGCCCCGAAGTTTGCCGCAAACTTGAGCAGGAGCATGAAGGCCTCAGGCTCCGGGAGTACGGCCCGAGTTTGCCCCCGACTTCGGGGGCCAAGCCGCCCAGCTACCCGAAGGTCACCCCTCGCGCCGGGCCACCAACATCGTCCCGCAGCCCTCGTTGGTGAACAGCTCCAACAGCAGGCTGTGGGCGCGCGAGCCGTCGATCAAATGGACGCGCGAGACGCCGCCTTTGAGCGCTTCGGTGCAGGCCGAGAGCTTGGGCAACATGCCCCCGGAGACCGCGCCCTGGCGGGTGAGATCCTCGACGGTGCCGAGGTCGCCGTAGGAGACGAGGCGGCGCGGGTCGTTGATGTCTTCGAGCAGACCGGCGACGCTGGTGCAAAGGATCAGCTTCTCGGCCGACAGCGCGATGGCGACGCGCGCAGCGATGGTGTCCGCGTTCACGTTCAAGAGCTGCCCGGTCGGGGTCGAGGCCAGCGAGCAGAACACGGGGACCATGTTGGCGCCGAGCAGCATGCTCGCCACGGTGATGTCCACGGTGTCGATGTCGCCGACGAACCCGAAGTCCACGAGCTGCTCCTGGCCGGTCGAGGGGTCCCGCATCGTGCGGGGCGGGCGCTTCGACGCGAGGATGCTCTTGCCATCGGCGCCCGAGAGCCCGACGGAGCGAACGCCGACGGCGAGGAGGGCGGTCACCAGATCGCTGTTGAGCTGGCCGCGAAACACCATCTTGGCGAGATCGAGCGTGCGAGCGTCGGTCACCCGGCGGCCGGCGACCACCTCGCGCGTGACGTCCAAGCGGGCCGACAAAGCGTCCAGTTGCGGACCGCCTCCGTGCACGAGGACCACGCGGATGCCAACGTGATGAAGCAGCGAGACGTCTTCTGCGAGGGCCGTACGGGCGCGCTCGTCCGCGAGGATGCTGCCCGACACCTTGATGACGAAGGTCTTGCCGTGAAAGAGCCGGATGTACGCACCGGCGTCAAGGAGAGGGAGGATGCGGTTCATCGGGGATCCAGGGGGTGCGGCGGATATCGCATGGGGCGGGGTGCGGCGACTACCCGCGTCGGAGGCGCTTCTCCTCCCGCCGTGCGAGCTGGCGGTCTTGGGGGTCGCCCAGGTGGCGCTCGCCCCGTGCCTTGGCGAGCTGGATCTGGCGCGCACGCTCGGTGAGTGAAGCCCGCCGCGCAGGGGTCAAATCCGGCGCGCAGCGGGGGCAACACACGTCGGGAACGTAGGCGGGATCGGCCTGATCCTGCGGGGTCAACGGCTCGCGGCAGTTGAAGCAGAGCAGCACATCGGCCTGGACCAGGCCATGACCGAGCGCCACGCGCTGGTCGAACACAAAGCAGGCCCCTTCAAAGGTGCTCTCACCCGCGGGGATGTGCTCGAGGTAGCGCAGAATGCCGCCGCGGAGCTGAAAGACCTGGTCGAAACCCTGTTGTAGCAAGTAGGCGGATGCCTTCTCGCATCGGATGCCGCCGGTGCAGAACATGGCGATCTTCTGGCCCGCTGGCAACTGCTCGGCGGCGAACTTTGGAAAGTCGGTGAACGTGTCGGTCTTCGGGTTCACGGCCCCGCGAAAGGTGCCAATGCGGTGCTCATAGTCGTTCCGAACGTCGATGAGCAGCACATCTGGATCGGCGATCAGCGCGTTCCAATCTGCGGCATCCACATGCGTGCCCACCCCCTGGCACGGGTCCACCCCAGGTACCCCGAGGGTCACGATCTCCGGCTTCAGCCGCACCTTCATCCGGTGAAAAGGCCGGGCCTGGGCGCCCGACTCCTTGCACTCCATGCCGGCAAAGCGCGCATCGGCGAGAAGCCAGTCGAGCACCGCCCCAACGGCCCGGTCCGAGCCCGCGATCGTGCCGTTGATGCCCTCTCGGGCGACCAGCAGCGTGCCGCACACGTCCTCCGCATCACACAGCGCCTGCAACACCGCGACAATCTCGGCGGCGTCAGGCAGATCGACGAACCGGTACAGCGCGACCACCCGCATGTGGCCTACTCCCCGCCCGCGAGGATGTACGCGGCGCCGGCGTTTGAATCGGCGTCCTCCGCATACGGTGCGCCTACGACTACGTCGCTGTAGCCATCGCCGTCCAGGTCCGCGCCTGCGAGCCCGTAGCCAGCTTGATCCCCGGCGCCCTGGCCGGAGAGCACGGCATCGGCATCGAGCAGCGACCAACTCCCCGCCACGGGGCCGAACAGCAGATACCCCTGACCCGGCCCACCGGAGGGTGCGCCTACGAGCACGTCGTCGCGGGTATCGCCGTTCACGTCCCCCGCTCCGGCCACGCGTTCGGGGACGGCATCGCTGGACCCCAGCAGCGAAGCATCCGCAGCGGAGAGGAGCACGTCGCCAACGAGCGGTTGGCTGAACAGGTAGGCGACCCCGAGGTTTGCACCGGCCAGATCGTCGCCGGGTGCGCTGAGCAGCAGGTCATTCCGGCCGTCGCCGTCCGTGTCCCCAGCGAACGAAACGGCGGTCCCGGCGGCATCCCCCGCCGTGGCCGCCGACACGCGGACGTCCGCGTCGGCGAGGTTCAACGACGCCGTCACCGGTCCTCGGACCAGGTACGCCGCACCGGCCCCGCCTGCCTGGGGCGCGCCGATCCAGACATCCGCGACACCATCGCCGTCTTGATCACCCGTGGACAGTTCGCTCCCGGCCTGGTCCCCTGAACCCTCCCCGGTGAGGGTCCGAACGTCGGGGACCGAGAAGAGCTGGCCGTAGGTCTCCCCGGGGATCATGTAGACGAGGCCAGCATCGTCGCCGTCTACCCCGACCGCGAGATCGTCGAACCCGTCATCGTCGAGGTCGGCCGCGCCGAGCGAAGAGCACAGCCCGGTGCCGATGTCGCCGAGCAGCGAGATGACGGCGTCGTCGGACGACGTGTCGCCGGCGAGGGGCCCGAGGAACACCCCGATGGCGCCCGTGCCGCCGCTGGCGTCGGGGGACCCAGTGGCGAGGTCCGCATCGCCGTCGCCGTCGAAGTCGCCGACAGCCACGGCATACCCGTAGCCGTCGGTGGCGGAGGAGCCATTGAAGGTAGCGACCGCCTCCGACAGGCTCGCCCCGCTCCCGATGGGCCCCGCCATGACGTACAACACGCCCGCCCCGGAGTACCCGTTGACGGTGGCCTGGGGCGCGCCCACGAGCAGATCCTCTACACCATCGTCGGTGACGTCCCGGCCGAGCAGGAGCTGCCCCGCGTGACTGTTTCGGGTCAGGCCCCAGAGCGTGACGCCTTCGGTGAGCGCGAGGTCCCCGCTCATCCCACATGCGCCGGCGAGCACGTCGTCACAGTTCTCATCGACGTCGTTGCTGCAGGCCTCCAGCGCGTTCGGGTGCACGCGCTCGTCGGTGTCGTCGCAGTCCGTGCCCCCGAGCGTCGCGTCGTCGAACCCGTCCGCGTCGCAGTCGTCGTCGCTCGCGCCGTCGCAGTCGTCGTCGCTCGCGCCGTCGCAGTTCGCGTCGACGCCGTCGTAGCAGACCTCCTCTGCGGCCGGGCTGACGGTCGGATCGGCGTCGTCACAGTCGCTGTTCGTCCAGGCGTAGCCGGCGGTCAGCTCGCAGGACTTCCGGAGCGGCTCGGAGGGGTCGCCGAAGCCGTCGCCATCGGCGTCCCCGTAGGCCACGGCCTGCCCCACCACGTTTCCGTCGTCGTCGTCCACGAGGCCGTCGCAGTCTTCGTCGCAGCCGGGATCGGTGCACCCTTCGTCGCAGACCTCAGCGGCCCCGGGATGCGCGGCGGCGTCGGTGTCGTCGCAGTCGTCGGGGGTCGCGGCGTAACCGTCGGGCGCGTCGCACGCGGTCACCGGATCCGCGTCCTGGCCGTAGCCGTCGGCGTCGCCGTCGGGGTACCAGAGCGGGTCGTCGGCGAGGCCGGAGCAGTCTTCGTCGCGACCGTCGCAGGTCTCGCGCTCGCCCGGGTTGATGGTCGGATCCCCGTCGTCACAGTCGGCGTTCAACGCCACGTAGCCGGCAGGCGTGCCGCACGAGACGAAGGTCTGCTCGGAGTCTCCGTAGCCGTCTTCATCGCCGTCGAAGTACCAGGTGGGGGCGTCCGCGGCGTCGTCCTCGTCGGTCGCGCCATCACAGTCGTTGTCGATGACGTCGCAGATCTCGACGGCAGCAGGGTTCGCGGCGGGGTCCCCATCGTCGCAGTCGGAGGAGGTCGCGGTGAACCCGGTAGGTTGACGACACGCCAGGGTCTCGGCCTGACCGCCAAAGCCATCGCCGTCACCGTCCACGTACCAAGCGGTCGGGAGCCCGACGGCCGCGTCGCCATCGTCACAATCGTCCGGACGCGCCCACCCATCGCCGTCGAGATCCATGCGGCTTGCGAGCTCGGCGTCGGTGACGAGCGCGCAGCCGGCGAGCGTGAGGAGGGCGAACATGGTTGCCGGTTAGCACGCGGGCGGCGGCCGCCGCTGGTCCGCTACTCGAGCGTCAACGCCGCGGGGTTCCGGGACGAGTGCCACAAACGGACAACGAACAGTGTCGTTCTATCCTCGCTGAGTCGGTGAAGCGCCCCGATTCGAGTGAGGGTGTCCTGCGCCAGCCGCTCGGCGGCCCGCGTACTCCGCTGCTCCGCGTGGAGAATCGCTTCGCCGAGATCTCGATCCGCCTCCTTCGTCCACAGGATTTCCGGCTTACCGGCCGCCATGTGCGCGGCCGAGGTACTTCGCGACGACGTTGTCGTGGGGAATGGTGCGTCCCAAGCTGATGTCCCGTTCCCCGGCATCGAGCGCCCGCCGCAAGTCACCGGCTAAAAACTGGGGTGGTCAAACCCCTTGCGCACCCGCTCGGCAGCCTCCTCCTCGGCGCGGTGCGCCGGCCCCGGGCCCATCGTGCCCACGGATCCCGAGAACCCGCCGGGACGACTCGCGAGCCAACGCAGCGCCGCGGCCTTGATCCTCGGCGCCAGGAACCGCCGGACCGGAGGCAAGAACAACAAAAGGCCCGTCAGGTCGCTCATGATCCCCGGCGTGATGAGCAGCACGCTCCCCACGAGCACCAGCGCGCCCTCCACAACGCTGTCGGCCGGGCTCTTGCCGCCGCGGAGATCCTCGCCGATCTGGCGCAGGACCCCCGACCCCGCCCGTTTGCCGAGCGCAGCCCCCGCCAGCCCCATGGCCACGAGCCAACCGACCGTTTGCCAACCGCCAACCACCTGCCCGATCTCGATGAGCAGCCAGGTCTCGAACGCGGGGATGACCGTAAACGCGACGAACAGGGAGAAGCCAACCATGAGAAAGCCTAAACACAGGGGCCCGCGCGGGGTACCTTCCGAACATGCCTCGGCCCATCTTCGTGATCTCAGACGGCACCGGCGAGACCGCCGACCGCGTGACGCGCGCCGCGTTGAGCCAGTTTGAAGGCACGCGGGTGCAGGTCAACCTGTTCCGAAACGTGGTGGACCGGATCACGCTCGAGCGCATCCTCAAACAAGCCGCGTTGCAACATGCGTTTGTAGTGACCTCCCTCGTGTCTGCCGAGCAGCGCACGTTCGCCAACGAGCTGGCGAAGGCCTACCGGATCCTCCAAGTCGACGTGCTCGGCAACGTGATCACCGGCCTGTCGGGATGGCTCGGCACCTCGCCGCAGAGCTTGCCCGGCCTGCTCCACCGTGCGGATGAGGCGTACTTTCGGCGCATCGAAGCGGTGGAGTTCACGGTCAAGATGGACGACGGCAAAGAGCCGCGGATGCTCAAGCAAGCCGACATCGTGCTGGTGGGCGTCTCGCGCACGTCCAAGACCCCGCTATCCGTGTTCCTGGCGTACAAGGGCTACAAGGTGGCGAACGTGCCGTTGGTGCTGGATCGCGATCCGCCCAAGGAGCTGTGGGAGGTGGACCAGCGCCGGGTGTTCGCGCTGATCATCGATCCCGACTCGCTGGAGGGGATCCGCAAGCAACGGCTTCGGACGATGCGTGTGGGGGGAATGACGAACTACGGGCAATTGGACTACATCCTCGCGGAGCTGGACTATGCCGAGGAGCTGTACCGGAAGAACCGGCAGTGGCCTGTGATCAACGTGACGCAGAAGGCCCTGGAGGAGACCGCGGGGACGATCGTGAACTTGTACGTGGAGCGGGGGCTGGGGGACCAGGGGGGGGAGATCGGGCAGCTGTGAGTCGCGGGCAGAATCCCCGCGGATCCTGACGCGATTCTGCAGGCTATCCAAGTAGAAACAGGATAGAATCTCGTCAAGAATCCACGCATGGCCACCCCAGCAACGATGCCATCCCGCATCCTCATGCGGCTGAGCTACGACGGTCCCTTGTCCGGACCCGCGCTCGCGGCTGCGCTCGGGGTCAGCCCCGCGACCGTGTCGCGGCACCTCGCGAACATGCAGCCGACCGTGCTTCGCGTGGGGCAGGCGCGGGCCACGAAGTACGCAGCTCGGCGCGGCATCCCGCCGCTCCCGGGGGTCGTCCCGGTGTACGAGCTCGGCGTGTCGGCGACGTGCAAGCTCGGCGATCTACAGGCGGTTCAGCCCCGAGGCTTCCACTTCTCGGGGAGCGCTGCGCTGGACGGGTTCTACCCGGATCTTCCGTGGTTCCTGAACGACGCCCGGCCGAACGGCTTCTTGGGCCGCCTCGCCCCGCGCCAACATCCGCACGCGCAATTGCCCACGAACATCCTATTCTGGTCCGGGGACCATGTGCTGCGCTACCTCCACGACTTCGGGGTGGACATCATCGGAAACCTGGTCGTCGGCGATCCAGCGTTTTCGGCCTGTCTGGCGGCAGCGCTCGTGAACCCCGTGATCGCCTCGGAGCGGGAGCGGAGCTACCCGGAGTTGGCGGCCGCTGCCGCAGCGATGGGCGTCCCCGGTTCGTCTGCTGGGGGCGAGCAGCCGAAGTTCCTGGCGACGCGCGTGGAGGGCGGCGAGCCTACCTGCGTCCTCGTCAAGTTCTCGCCGCCCAACGACACACCGGTGGGCCGCAGGATCGGAGACCTGCTGCGGCTGGAGCACCTCGCGCTGGGCACCGTCGCGGCGGCGGGGATCCCGGCAGCCGTCAGCACGTTGGTCGAAGCCGGAGGTCGGGTGTTCTTGGAGGTCGAGCGCTTCGACAGGGTGGGAGCGACCGGCCGACGCGGCCTCGTGTCCCTGGCCACTCTCGACGATGAGTTCGTCGGCAGCCGGGAGAGCTGGACGCTCACCGCCGAGCGACTGGGCGCGCAGGGGCGGGTGACCCCCGCCGTCGTGGGAGCGGTGCGTTGGCTGGACCGGTTTGGCGCCTGGATCGCCAACAGCGACCGACACCACGGCAACCTGTCGTGCTTCTTGGAACGCGGTCGCGTTGGGGGGCTCGCACCGGTGTACGACATGCTCCCGATGCTCTACGCGCCGGTCCACCACGAGGTGCCGATGCGGCCGTTTCAACCGCGCCTGCCAGACGGCCGGTATCCGGAGATCTGGCGGAGCTGCTGGCGGGCGGCGTTGCAGTTCTGGCAGGACGCCAGCGAACTGGACACGATCGACCCGGGGTTGAGGGCGATCGCGGGCGAGAATGCGGCGTCGATCTTGGAGCTTCGGGGAGTGGTGGCGCGCTTGGGGTAGGAACCGCCGGGGAGCCCGCCCCGGTGTGACGCGGCGTCCCCCGGCCCGCTCGGACGGCGCTAGGATCGGGCCGAGCCGCCCGGACCCCCGCACGGATAGGCTCCGCCGCCGCCCGGCCCGATGCCCCGCTCCCCCTTCCCCTCCGACGTGACCGAGCCTCCGCCCCCCGGCGTCGAGGCGATCCTCGGTCCGACGAACACGGGCAAGACCCACCTGGCGCTCGACCGCATGCTCCGGCACCCGACCGCGATGATCGGGCTGCCGCTGCGTCTGCTGGCCCGAGAGGTCTACGATCGGCTGTGCCAGCGGGTCGGTGAGCAGCAAGTCGCGCTGATCACCGGCGAGGAGCGTCGGGCCCCGCCGACCGCCCGGTACTTCGTGTGTACGGTCGAGGCGATGCCGCTCGGCCGGGAGGTCGATTGCGTCGTCGTGGACGAGATCCAGCTCGCGGCGGACAAGGGGCGCGGCCACGTGTTCACGGACCGGCTGCTGCACGCGCGAGGCAGGGTGGCGACGCTGTTCTTGGGGTCGGACAGCATGGCGAACGTCGTGCGCAGGCTGATCCCAGGGTGCCTGGTCACGTCCCGGGAGCGGCTCTCGACGCTGCGCCACGCGGGTTTCCAGACGCTCGGGGCGCTACCGGAGCGGAGCGCGATCGTGACGTTCTCGGCGGAGCATGTGTACGCGCTGGCCGAACGCGCGCGGCGAAAGCACGGCGGGTGTGCAGTCGTGCTCGGAGCACTTTCGCCGCGAACGCGAAATGCCCAGGTCGCGATGTTCCAATCCGGCGAGGTGCCCGTCCTTGTCGCGACGGACGCCATCGGCATGGGCCTGAACCTGGAGCTCGACCATGTGGCGTTCGCCGAGCTGCACAAGTTCGATGGCGAGCGGGTCCGCCGCCTGCACCTCGGCGAGATCGCCCAGATCGCTGGCCGAGCCGGCCGGTTCAAGGCCGACGGCACGTTCGGCACCACCGACGCCTGCCCCCCCTTCGACGCCGACACCATCGAGGCGATCGAGGCCCACCGGGTGCCTTCGATCCGCGCGCTGATGTGGCGCAACACCGCGTTGGACACGTCCTCGTTGGGCACGCTCCTGGCCACGTTGCAAGCGAAGGCCGATCCCGCGAGCCGTGTGACCCTGACGCGCCGAGAGGGCGACGACGATGAAGCCGTGTTGGCGCTCCTCGCCCGCCACCCGGATGTCCGCGCCCGCGCCACACACCCGAACGCCGTCGCGCTCCTCTGGGAGGTGTGCCGCACCCCGAACTACCGCCAGCAGGTGCCCGAGCAGCACGCTGAGCTGCTGCTGCGCGTGTTCGTGCGGCTCATCGACCACGGCACCCTCGCGGAGACTTGGGTCCGGCGCTCGATCGAGTCCTTGGACCGCATCGACGCCCCGGGCCCGTCCGGGCGCGATCAGGACGAGAGGATGGGCGCCCTCGACGTGCTCACGCAGCGCCTGGCCTGGATCCGGACATGGTCCTACCTGTCTCAGCGGAGCGACTGGGTCGAGGCCGCCCCGAGCCTCCAGGCCTACGCGCGAGAGGCCGAGGATCGGCTGTCCGACGCCCTCCACGTGGAGTTGCAGGCCCGGTTCGTGGACCGGCGGATCCAGGTGCGCGCGGCGAGCCCAACCGGACAGTTGGACGGCCGCGAGATCCGCATCGGCTCACGGGTGGTCGGCACGCTGGAGGGGCTCGGGTTTCGCTCCGTGGACCCAACCCCAAGCCCCGCGGCCCGGAGTGCCATCGAGCCAGCCGTCGCCGCGCGGGTTCAATCGCTGCTTGCCGAGGACAACGCCCACTTTTCACTCTCGATGGACCTCACCCTGGACTGGCACGGAGAGCCCGTCGCGAAGCTCACGCCGGGGCCCGTGCCGAGCGAGCCGCACTTGAAGCTGCTGAAGGCGGACTGGCTGCGGCCGTCGGAGCGGATGCAGGTGGAGCGACGGCTGAACGCGATCCTGCGGGACCGCGTCGCGGCCGTGCTCAAGCCGCTGCGGGACGGCGTAGAAGGGGGGGTCGCGTACCTGCTGGAGGCGGGGTTGGGGACCGTGCCGATCGAGCGCGTGGCGAGCGCCCGGGAGGCCCTCTCAGAGAAGGAGAGGCGTCAACTGGCGGCGATGGGGGTGCGTTTCGGCGCGCGGTGGGCGTTCTCCCTGGCGATGGTCGCGCCCGAGCGGCGTATCCTTGCGGCA
>CANKNP010000182.1 GCA_947483545.1 Deltaproteobacteria bacterium
GACCCCGGCCAGACTCAACGCATGGCCATCCAACGTACACTCCACAGCCCCTTTGCGGGTCACCCGCCCGTCGGACCAACCCACCCAAGGTTGTCCATCGATCACGGAGATCGCGCTGACGCTGGCGCCTTCGCCCTCGGCCAACGAAAAATGCTCCCCACCGTCTTTGGAAAACCAGAGCCCGCCCCCCAGGGTGCCCACCCATACGTCCTTGCCGTTCGCGTCCAGTTGCCAGGGGTCCTGGTCCAGCACCCGGGTGCGGGTGCCGTCCTCTGTGAGCCGCCACACGCCCTTTTCCTGGCCGCGGACGGCCAACAGCACGACGCCCTTCGACGGGCTCTCCAAGTCCACCACTGCACCCTCGGGCTGCGTCCCCACCAGCGCCGCCTGATCGGTCACCCGCCATACGCCAAATCGCGAGGTCGCCCAGGTCGCGTCGGTACCCGGCTCGGCCGCGAGATGCTTGACCGCCGTCGGAAAACGAGCATCCCGGTGCCAGCGTTTGGCCCCCACATCGGCGGACAACACCCCGGCGCGGGTCACGGCGAGGATCGAGGATCGGCCTACTGCCACGTCGATCACATGGCCGCGCTCCGGCCCCGCTTCGGTCCAGCCGGGGAGGGGACCCGCGTTCGTCCCGAAGGTGCTCCAAAATAATATCCACATCAAACTAGGGTACCGGTGCGGCGCAACGAAACCCGATCGTGCCGTAAAAATCGTGGGTGTGGTACAGCGACGGGTTGTGCAGACCGCACCCTCCGCCATACCCGGCGTAGTAGGCGCAGCCTCGCTTGTCGGTGAAATCTACGCCGTCCTCGCCCAGATCGGCGTCGATCCAGTAGCCTTCCCCGCCGTCCATCGGTGCGAGCAGCACCGGGTACCAACCCTTCTCCTGGCCATCGCCGTTGACGGTCAAAAACCCTTTCGCCGATCCCCCCCAGGTGACCTCGCTCGCGGTGACGTAAAGCCTGCCGTCCTGCGACGAAACGTTGCCGGGCAGTACGGAGAACACCTGGAGCAGGAGCCCGGTCAGCGTGCCTTCCGCGTACAATTCCCCCGCGCTCCCGACGGTCAGCGTGACGCCTGCCTTCGCCAGTCGGGACACGGCGAGGGCGGCGTCCACGGTCCGTGCGGGGTCCATCCACTCGTGCAGATTTCCGATCTGGTCGTAGACGCCAAACGCCGAGACGCACGCCGGGAGCGAGCCCGTGGGCTGGGTCTCCGTGTATTGGGGCTGGTTGTCTGCGTCCAAGGTTGCGCAGGCTGCGTCGTCCCATGTGTCGCCATACGGAAATTCGGTTCCGCCGTCGCCCACCGTGCCGTCCCCGGCGTCGGCCCACTCGTCCGAGGTCGCGAGGTGCTTGTAGCCGACGGCGTTCCCGTCGGCGTCAGTCATGGGGGTCGCCGCGCAGGCAGTTTTGGCATCGTCGAAGGTGATGTTCTCGGTGGGGAGCTGTCCGAGCGCCGAAACGGTGACGCCCGCTTCGACCAGCACCTCAAAGGCGTCGATGCAATAGGTGGGCGCGTCCGCGGGGACGGGCACCATCCCGCTGGGACAGGGTCCTTCCGGCGTACCCGAGTCCGAGTCGGTGTCGGTGTCCGTATCGGCGTCGGTGTCCGTGTCCGCGTCGGAATCGGCGGGCGCTGTATCGTCCACGGGTGTTTTGCCGGCGCAGGCGAACAGCGCTGGGAGGAGCAGGGTCTTCGGGAAGCGCATGGGAGACCTCGAAGGCCCCCGCGTAACTCACCCTCCCATGAAAAACCGCACGACGGCCATCAAGCGGCGGCTCCATTCGCGGGGGTGGAAGCGCGTTGCGAAGAGCCAGTGCGCCACGAGGCCCGCGAACATGCCTAGCGCGACGATGCTCACGCCGGCCCCGGCGATGGCTAGCAGCGGGATGCCCCACGGCTGCGGGCTCCAGGGAGCGATCAAGATCGCGCCCGACACGCCCAGCGCCAGCGCGCAGATCGCGAGGGAAACGCGGATCGCGGCGTGCCGGATCTCGATGCGCAGCTCCTCAGACTCGGGATCCCGGCTGGTGATGGAGATGCGCCCCTTTTCGAGATCGACGAGGAGCTGATTGGTCTGGGTCGGCAGGTCGCGAAACGCGGTCTGGGCCTGCTGCATCAGGCGGAGCGCGTCGGCCGAGAGCCGTTCGGGACCCAGGCGGGTCTGCAAGAGCTTGGCGGCGAGCGGGCGCACCTCCTCGATGATGTCCACATCGGGCAAAAGCCGCCGGGCGATCCCATCGACGATGCTCGTTGCCCGTGCAATGACCGCAAACTCCCTGGGCAGTTGAATCCGGTAGTGGCTCGCCACCTGGATGAATTCGGCGAGAGACCGATTTTCACTCAGCCGCGCCAGGCTCGCGCCCTCGTACTTGGACATGAGCCGCTGGATCTCGCCGCGGAACGCCTTCAGATCCACGCGCTCGTTGGTCGCCCCGGCCCGGTAGATCGCCAGAGCAACGGTCTCCGCGTCCCGGAAAACCAGCCCGGTGAACACCGAGGTCATCACGTCCTGCATCTCGCCGGTCAGGTGTCCGGTCAGGCCAAAATCCAGGAAACAGAGCTCCCCGCCCGGCAGGACCAGCAGGTTTCCAGGGTGTGGGTCCCCGTGAAAAAACCCGTGCTCAAAAAGCTGCAGGTACCAACTCTCAATCAGCCTCCGCATCGCGGCCCGACCCTCCTCCGACCCCGGCACCACGCGATTCAGCCGCTGGCCCTCCACCATCTCCATCACGATCACCCGGCGCGTTCCCCACTCCCGGTAAATCTCCGGTGCGTGTACCCCGGCGACATTTCGATGCTGCGCCCGAAAACGCTCACAGGCCCGCGCCTCCTGCAAGAAGTCAAGCTCGCTCTCCAGGGCGACCTGAAATTCCTGCACGATCTCGATTGGCGTATAGAGCCCGGGGAACTTGATCTGTCCGTCGATGACCTGCGCCAGCGTGTAGAGGATGTGCAGGTCCGAGCGCAGCGTACGTTCAATTCCCGGCCGCTGCACCTTCACAGCGACATTACGCCCGTCCAGCAACGTGGCGCGATGCACCTGCGCAATGCTCGCGCAGGCGATGGGCTCTTCATCGAACGACGAGAAGACCTCGTCCAGCGGGCGTAGCAGCTCGGCTTCGACCAGCCCCTTGATCAGGCTGAAGTCCACCCGGGGTGCGTTGTCCTGCAATTGCGCCAGCTCGTCGAGCACATCCGGCGGCAGGATGTCCGGGCGCACCGACAACACCTGTCCGAGCTTGATGAACGTGGGACCCAGGTCGGCCAGCGCCAGCCGCACGCGCATCGCCATGGGCGTGTCGGAGTGCTTGTTCTTGGTGGCCACGCCCACGAGGCGGCCCAGCTCCCCGAACCCGTGGGAGGCCAGCACCAGGGCGACCTCGGTGATGCGGGGCAGATCCTGGACGGAGATAGGCGGCACGCGGGCGTTCTATGCCGGCGCCCCCCCCGCCGCGATAAGCCTCGCCCTTGCCTCCCCCTTTCTCGCCCCCCCGCCCCGCCCTCCCCCTCGCCCTCTGCGGCGTCCTCGCGCTGTGCGTCGTCGGCTGCCCCGCGGAAGAGCCTGCGACCAAGCCCGGTAATCCCATCCGCGCGGCGCAAGAGGGCGGGCCGCTGCAACGGGACACCTTGGTCATCGCCACGACGCAGGACGCCAAGGACCTGCTGTACGTGGTGAGCCAGTCCGCGACCGACGCGGCGATCATCGAGGCCACGAACTTCTACCCGATGGACGGGGATTTTGAGTGCAAGGTCAGCTACCAGCCCGAGCTGGCGGCCTCCTGGCAGTTCAGCGACGACGGCAAGGCGATCACCCTGCACCTGCGCAGCGACATCACCTGGGAGGATGGGCAGCCGGTCACCGCCGAGGACTACAAATTCACCTACGATCTCGCCGCGGACCCCGCAGTCGCCTCGCCCCGGCTCGACGTTCTGGCCCACATGGTGCCCGACGCGCGGCCGAAGATCATCGATCCGCAGACCATCGAGTTTCAGTTCAAGGACGCTTACGATCGCACGACCATGCTCTCCCACGTCAGCCTGCCGCTGGCGCCGAAGCATGTGTTGGGTTCGCCCGGGCTCGACCGCGGCTCGCTGCGCGGACACGCGATCAACGCCACCGCGCCGCTGGCCAACGGGCCGTGGCGGGTCGCGACCTGGGAGAAGAACACCAAGCTGGTGCTGGAGCCCAACCCCAAGTTTTCGGGGCCCAAGTCGTACATCCCGAAGCTGAAACGGGTTGTCTTCAAGGTGATCCCGGAGTACGCGACGCGGCTCCTGGAGCTGGAGACGGGGGGCGTCGATCTGATGGACCAGGTGTTGGTCGCGGACGCGGATCGGCTGGCTGCCGACCATCCTGAGATTCGACTGCATCGACGCGGATGGCGCTCGATGGAGAACGTGCTCTGGAACAGCGTAGACCCCGAGGACTACAAGGCCAAGAGCGGAAAAGGGGTCAGGCCCACCGATGTGAAGCCCAACCGCATCTTTGGGAACCGGGACGTGCGACGCGCGTTGGCCTCCGCCATCGACGTGGACAAGCTGATCAAGGACCTGCTCACCTCCCAAGCCACGGGGGAGGTGTACGGTCGCCCGGCGATCGGCACGATCACGCCCGCGCTGTGCGGGGCACACAACGACAACATCCAGCGGTTCGCGTTCGACCCCGAGGCGACCAAGACTGAGCTGGCGGGGCTCGGCTGGACCGACAGCAACGGGGACGGGTGGCTGGACAAGGACGGCCTGCCGATGCGGTTTACGCTGATGACCAACGCGGGAAACCAGCGCCGGGAGAAGGCCGCGGTGATCATCCAGGCCAATTTGAAGGCGGTCGGCATCGACATGCAGATCAACCAGCTGGAGACCAACACGTATTTCGAGCGGCTCCGCGCCCGGGACTACGATGCCGCCCTGTTTGGTCTGTCGGCAGGCCTCTCCGTAGACCCCGGCTCGATTTGGGGCCCCGACAGCGAGCTCAATTTCAGCAGTTACGCGAACCCCCGCGTGGATGAGCTGATCGCGCGCGGCATGGCCGAGCCCGATTACGACAAAGCAAAGCCCCTTTGGCAGGAATTGCAGCAGATCATCTACGACGACCAGCCCTACGCCTTCTTGTATTGGATGGACGAGATCGTGGCGGTCCATGGGCGGTTTCAGAACCCGGCCATCGACATCACCTCGCCGTATCGTAAGCTTTACCAGTGGTCCGTGCCGGTGGACAAGGTCAAATACCAGCAGTGATCGGGGCCCTTTTGCGAAGGGTCGTGCTCGCGGTGCCCTTGATCTGGGCGGTGTTCACGCTGACCTTTCTGCTCCTGGAGCTGGCCCCGGGCGATTCCGCAAGCTCGCTGCTGGATCCAGAGCTCTCCGCGGCGGAGGTCGCGAACACCCGGGCGCGTTGGGGCCTGGATGAGCCCATCTTGCGGCGGTATCTTGCGCACCTCGCCGGCCTGGCCCGCGGCGATTTGGGCCAGAGCCTGCTTTTGGATCGTCCGGTTCGAGATCTGCTGGTGGAGGCCCTCCCCAACACCCTCCAACTTTCGATTTTCGCGCTGGTTTTCGGGCAGGGTTTGGGCATCGTCCTGGGGGGATGGCAAGCGGCCCGTCACCAGACCCCGGGGGATCACCTCGTGTCGTTCACGACCTTGGTGGTCTACTCCCTCCCGGGCTTCTGGCTTGCGCTGGCGCTCCAGCTGTTGTTCTGTTTGACCTGGAACGTACTTCCCAGCTCTGGAATGACCGATCCCGTGCTCTACGACACGCTCTCCTGGCCCGCCCGCTTGGGCGACCGACTGCAACATCTGATCCTACCCGGCCTGGTGTTGACCGCCGGAACAGCCGCCGGGGACGCCCGGTTCATGCGCGCCACGATGTTGGAGGTGCTGGACCAGGACTACATGCGGACCGCCCGCGCCAAGGGGCTCTCCGAACGCGCGGTGCTGTGGCGCCACGGCCTTCGCAACGCGATCGCGCCGATGTTCACATTGATGGGCATGAACTTGCCGGCGGCGTTCTCCGGGGCGGTGATCGTCGAGTGGGTGTTCGGGTGGCCGGGCATGGGCCGGCTGATGGTGACCGCCATTCAGGCGCAGGACACGCCGGTCGTGCTCGGTTGCTTTTCGCTGCTCACCGTCTGCGTGGTGATTGGCAATCTGCTTGGGGACCTGGCTTGTGCCTGGGCCGACCCCCGCGTTCGGTTCGCGTGACGGGCATCTGGCTCCCGTACGTGGCGCTCTTCGCCTGGGCGCTCTCGGGATTGTCGCGGTTGACGACCCTCCTGTACCCGCCGCCGGGGGCCACGGAGACGCGGGCGCACACGCTGCTCGCGCTGCTCGTCCTGGTCGGTGGCCTGACCGCGGCGGTGCGGCGCACGCCGTTTCCTTCGCCGACGTCCAACGCGGCTGCGGTGGGCCTTCACGGGCTCCTGCTCATCGGGCTGCTGGCCGCGCTCACGCCCCTGCTTACGCCCTTCGATCCCGTCCAGTTGGACGTCGGGCCGCACCTCGCGCCGCCCAGCCTCACCCATCCGCTGGGGACGGACGGGCTCGGCCGCGATGGGCTCGCTCGCTGCCTCTTTGGCGCGCGGATCTCGCTCACGGTGGGCGCGCTCACGGTGGGCCTCGCGATGACGCTCGGGGTCAGCCTGGGCGCAGTGGCGGGGTTTCGGGGAGGGTGGGTAGACGCTGGCGTGGTCTGGTTGACCGACCTGCTGCTCGCGATGCCGCGCTTGCTGCTCTTGATGGCGGTAGTCGGGGTGCTTCGGCCCCAAGGGGAGCAGCGGCTCGTCGTGATGATCGGGGTCCTGGGGCTGACCGGCTGGATGGGGGTGGGGCGGGTCGTGCGCGCGCAGGTGCGATCGCTGCGGGAGCGGGAGTTCGTGTACGGGGCGAGGGCGAGCGGGGCGTCTGAGCGGCGGATTCTATGGGCGGAGATCCTGCCCAATGCGCTTGGGCCGGTGGTCACTTACGGGTGCCTGGGCATGGGCGGGGCGATGCTGACCGAGGCCGCGTTGTCGTTCCTGGGGCTGGGCGTGCCCGCGCCGATGCCGACGTGGGGGGGATTGGTCAACGAAGGCCGAGAGACGCTCCGCTCCGCGCCGTGGGTGTCCCTGGCCCCGGGGATGTTCCTGACGGCGACGGTGGTGTCGGTCAACCTGCTGGGGGAGGGGTGGGGGGATCGGATCGCGGGAAGGTCAGGTTGAGGGCGGCTCACCGCCGTTCCTGCGCCGCCCACGCCGGCCGTGGAACGCCGCTGGAAATCGGCGCGGGCGCCGCTGGGTGGAGCGGGCTGGGGTGGTGAAGGCGGCGCGCGCGCCGAGTGACCAGATCTGACAAACTCATTTTGGGTCAATTCCAGGCGGCGCGGGCGCCGCGGGGGTGGAGCGGGCGGGGTGGCCGCGAGGGTGCTGACCTCTGTCCGGCGGGATCGCCCCCGCCCGCCAACACGGAGGATGGGCAACAATCGGTGAGCGCCCGCCTGGCCGCCGGGTACGCGTCCCGTCCTCCCCCCGTTTAGGGTCCGCGAGGCGGGTTGGGGTGCCCGAAGGGCGGAGGGGGTGCTTCAGAAAAGGATGGTTTGAATAGGAGGGTCAAAGTCGCCGTGGCAGCCACGAAGGGCGGCCCGAACGCGGGATCCTGGGCGGGAAGGTGTCCAGTTCAGCCCCCAGCGCATTGTTGCCCCAGCCCCCACGGGACGCGGATTCCAACAAGCGGGGTTGAACGCCCGCAGCTCACGCCGTTCACCGGGGACGGCCACCGCAGAGGTCGCAGAGGTCGCAGAGGTCGGAGGGAGACGGAGAGGCCTGGGGATGTCCTGTTCGGCTCTTCCTTTCTACATTTCTCCGTGCTCTCCGCGCTCTCCGTGGTGGTCCGGCCCCCGCCCTTCCCGCCCCACCGCTCGCCCGCCCCCTCCTGCGATACATCCCAACGAATCGCCCGGAACCCCGATGCTGCTGCTCCTCTTCCCCGCCTGCGTGCTGCTCACCAAGCAAGACATGGAGGATTGGCAGGACGCGCATCTGGTGGACTCCGCGGACTCCGGGGAGCGGAGCGAGACGATCGCTGGATTTTCGCAGGGCTTCGACCCCCCGCTTCGTCGAACGCTGCGCCACCGATTCGCAGCGGCGTGTCACGGCCCGCGGCCACACTGCGGCCCAGGGGAGCGAGCCGCCCTGACCCCCAACCCTCACCAACGCATCATCCGAAGTTCTGCCTCACAATGCGGACAGTTGAACAGGTTCCCCTGCTCAGGGAGCGTGACCTGCGCGTTGCACCCGTGGCACGCCAGCGTTCCCGTCCCTGCGCCGGCGAGATGCCCGCAGCTCTGGCACAGCACACGCTTCGCGCCCTCGACGACCTGCAAGCCCGCCCCGCAGCTCGGACACGGCCCGCTCCGCAGCGCTTGGGGTTGCAGCTCGTCGTAATCACCCTTCAACCCCGTCTTGACCAGCACGCGCTCGGTCTCTCCCTCTTTGAAGCACGGGATCCACCCCTGCACAAGGGCCGAGACACCCATGTGTTGGAAGAGCTCGACGGTTGGGTGATCGGGGTGGCGCGCCATCCAGCCGCCGGCCTCCAGCTTGTCCGTCGTCGTGCGCTGGTGGGCGAGCACGGCCTCCAGCAGGTTGTCGAACGAGCCGGGTTGAACCTTGGGTTGAAAGGGGTTCTGGCGATCCCAGGCGAGCGTAGCGACCGCGGCGTTCTGCCGAGCGAAGGACGCTGCGACCTCGGGGTCAAAGTCGAGATCCGTCTGGGAATCGGCCTGCCAGGCGACGAGCTGCTTCCGAAACGCGGGATCTCCGACCCGAGGCGGGAGCGCTGCAGGGCAGGCGGTGGCGTACGCCTCCCAGATGGTGAGCTGGGCGGCCCGGTAGGCATCCCGGTCATTCGCAGCTTTGGCAGCGGACAGCTTGGGTGCGAGGCTGCGCATCAGCGCCTCGTAGGTCGGGCCCGGGAGCCGCGAGCGCTTGTCGGCGAGGCAAGCCTGAAAGTCCCAGTCGATGAGCAGCCCGCAGAAGTCGCAATAGACGTAGGCGTTGAGCGACCGCTGGACCTTGGGCGCGCCGCAGGAACGGCATCGGGTGCGCTTCACGAATTGCGGGCCCGCTGGCTTGGGCGCTGCCTGGGCGGCCAACACCGCGGCGAGCGGGCCGGACACCACCAGCGTCGCCTTGCCCTCCTGGACCCGCTTCCACACGAACCACAGGATGCAAAGGGGCACGGCGAGAGAGATCACACCGGCCACCAGGGCGATGAACGCCGAGAACAGCAGCGTGAACAGGGTGATCACGATGCTGATCAGGGCGCTCATGCTCATTCAGGCGGGCCGTTCAGCCCTTGGCGGCCTTCTTATCCGCCTTCTTCTTCTGCTTCTCCTGGATGGTGAGCTTCTCTTTGTTGTTGGTCTTGGGCTTGTCGGTGCCTTTGGGCATGGGGACTCCTTTAGGGTGCTCGGGCATGTATCCGGCTACCTTCGGGCATGGCGAACCTCGATGAGCTCCCGCGTCCGGACTGCACGCGGCGAACCCCCCGAATGCTCCTGCGCCCCCTACGCGCTGCCGATGAGGCCGAGTGGGTGCGCATGTCCATCGTATCCGAATCGCTCACCGCGCCGTTCAGCCCGCTCCCGCCGGAGGGGCCAGATCCGTGGGTGCAGCGCTTTCACGGCAGCCTCGCCCGCATGGCGGATGGCTCGTCGGTTCGCTTGGTTGGGATCCTGGAAGACGGCCGGATCGCCGGCCTGTTCAACCTCAACGAGATCGTGCGTGGGCCCTTCGAGAACGCGTACGCCGGCTGGTCGGTGAACCTGGAGGTCGCCGGCGAGGGGTACGCAACTGAGGGCGTTCGCGGCCTCTTGGACATCGCCTTCGCAGCGCCGCCCCGGGGCCTTGGGCTTCACCGCGTGCAAGCGAACGTGATCCCCCGCAACCATCGCAGCCTTCGAATCATCGAGAAGTGCGGGTTCCGGCCCGAGGGGCTCGCTCGGAGCTACTTGAAGATCGCCGGGGAGTGGGAGGACCACGCGATGTTCGCGATGTTGGCTGAGGAGTGGAACGGCGGGGAGCCCGCGCCGGTGTGAAGCGGCGTCTCACGGCCCGCTTGAACGGCGCTGGGGTCCCGGGGAGCCGCCCGTAGCCCCCGACTCACACGCTCGGGTGGCGGCTGATCGGCTCGACCCGAGGATGTCCCCGAAGATCCAGGATGTACAGGACCATCTCCTTGCCGTAGAACCGGAACCGGCCGCCGTCCACGAATCCCCAGCTCAGGAGCTGGCGGTTCGCGCCTTCGTTGTCCACCTCGGTCGTGACCTTCACTTTCCGGTGGCCGCGCGCGAGCAGCTCGTCGAACAGCGCCTTGTTGATGTGCCCGCTCACCCGTTTGCCCCGCAGGTTCGGCACGAACGAGCAGAACAAGCTCTCGCCGGGCACGTCGGC
>CANKNP010000183.1 GCA_947483545.1 Deltaproteobacteria bacterium
ACCGGGGCCAACGACGACGCCAGAGGCGAACACTTCGGGGGAGGTGACCGTCACCGGGGCCAACGACGACGCCAGAGGCGAACACTTCGGGGCGGGGGTGACCGTCACCGGGGCCATCGACGACGCCAGGGGCGAACAACTCGAACCGAGAGCGCCCCGTTGACCCGAACCCGGGACCCGAGCGGAGCGAGCCAGGGGGTCTGGGGGAGCCGGCCATCAGGCCGGTTCCCCCAGGAGTCACTGCCGGTTCCCCCAGAGAAAGCAGTTAGACCCCGCCCGTGCCCCCCCCCCGTCCCCCTCCTGACCGCCCATAGCATCGAAAAAGCCTTCGGCAATCGTGTCGTTCTCGCCGACGTGGAGTTCACCGTACACCACGGCGAGCGGCTGGGGCTCGTTGGCCTCAACGGCGCGGGCAAGTCTACGATGATGCGCATCGTCGCGGCGATGGCCACGGGGGTGTACCCAGATCCGGCGGCGACGCCCGACAGCGGCGAGCTTGTGCGACCGAGGGGTACAGACGTCGTGTACGTCGCCCAAGAGCCGGATTTCCCCCCCGAGCAGACCGTGGACGAAGCTCTGAAGGTAGGGCTGCGCCGGCACGCTGAGCTTCACGCCCGACTGGAGACGATCGAGGCGGGCATCGGAACCTGCCCCGATGCCGAGCTCGACGGCATGATCGAGGAGCAGGCGACGCTCCACGAGCGGCTCCAACGGCTCGGCGGCTGGGACCTACAGCACGAGGTCGAGGCGTTGCGCACGGCGCTTCGCCTGCCGATGCCCCTCGCGCCGATGCGGACGCTGTCGGGCGGGGAGCGCCGTCGGGTCGCGCTCGCCCAGGCGTTGCTGTCGCGGCCCGACGTCTTGCTGCTCGACGAGCCGACCAACCACTTGGACACCGCGGCGATTGAATGGCTTCAGGGTCACCTCATCGCGCAGGCCGATGCGTTGCTGGTGGTCACGCATGATCGCGCATTCCTGGACGGCGTGGCGACCCGAATCCTGGAATTGGATCGCGGGCGTGTGTATAGCTACCCAGGAAATTACTCGGCATTTATCGTCGCGCAGGCGGACCGACTGTCGCTGGAGAACCTCGCAGAAGACAAACGCAAGAGTTTTGTGCGCCGAGAGTTGGAGTGGGTGCGGCGCAAAGAATCCGCCCAACGCAAGAAGTCCAGCGCCCGGGTCGCAGCCTTCGAGGCGGTCGTCGCTGCCGCTCCCACGGCCGAAGACCGCCGACCGAACGCGATGGATTTTGAGCTGCCCCCCGGCCCGCGCTTGGGAAAAACCGTCCTGGAGGCGATCAAGGTCGGGAAGTCGCTCGGCGGCAAGCTCCTGTTCAAGGACGTCGATCTGACCATCCTGCCGGGCGAGCGCCTCGGGATCGTCGGGCCCAACGGTGTCGGCAAGACCACGCTGGTGCGCACGCTGCTCGGGCAGATCGCCCCCGACAAGGGCAAGGTCATCCTGGGGGCGAACACGCGCATCGCGGCGATGGACCAGGGGCGTGTGGACCTCGACGATGAAAAAACCGTGTTGGAGGAGGTCTCCGAGGGCTCTGACTGGGTCGAGCTCGCGGCGGGTCCTGTGCATGTGCGGACCTTCTTGCGTCAGATGCTTTTCCACCACTCGGCGATGGACACACGGATCGGCCAACTGTCCGGCGGGGAGCGCAATCGCGTCATGCTGGCGCGCCTTCTCCGTCGTGCCGGAAACGTCCTTGTATTGGACGAGCCGACGAATGATCTGGATCTGATCACGCTGGGCGTCTTGGAGGAGGCCCTGTGCCAGTTTCCAGGCGCGGTCATCCTGGTTTCGCACGATCGATGGTTCCTGGATCGCGTCGCCACCTCCATCATCGCGTTTGAGGGAGATGGCCGCGTCGTTCGGTACGAGGGCAATTGGACGGATTGGCAGCGATCCCGCGGGCGGCCTCAGGCGACGAAGGCGGCGGCAAGCCCCAGCGTGCAAGTGGACGAAGTGCGGCCCGCCGCTCCCGCTGCCCCCAAGCGGCGGTTGTCGTGGAAGGAGCAGCAGGAGCTGGACGGCATGGAGGCCGCCATCGAGAAGGCGGAGGTCGAGGCAACGAGGCTGGAGGCGGCGCTCGCCGACCCCGCGACGTTTCGGCAGGGCAAAAGCGCCGTTCGGGAGATTGCGCAGAAGGCATCGGCCGCCCGCGCGATCGTGGACAAGCTCTACGCCCGGTGGACCGAGCTGGGCTAGTCCGTAGGGCGTACCCCGGGAGCGCCGCCCGCCCGCGACCGCCGACGGCCTGTCGGTGGCGATGAGCCGCCCCTCTCCCGGCAGCTCGAGGATCATCGCGGCCCCGGCCACGTAGGCGTCTGGCTCGCCAAGGCGGTCCTGGGTGGTGCCCACACGGTTACTCTCCCGAATGATCCTGTTCGTCCTACCTTTCGCTCTCCTCGGCTGCCCCTGGATCCCCGCCGAGGGCGACTCGGCCCAAGCATGTGACGACCGCGTCTTCCAGGACGACGACGGCGACGGATTCGGCAACCCGGACGCCCGGGGGGCGGACGGCACGTGCCCGGACGAGCAGTGGGTCACCAACGCGGCGGACTGCGACGACCTCGACGCGGACGTCACGCAGAACATCTGGTACTTCGACGGCGACGAGGACAACTACGGGGATGAGCAGACCTTCATCACCGAGTGCGCGAACCCCGGAGGCTACGTCGCGGACGCGACCGACTGCGACGACACGAACGAAGACGTGAACCCCGGCGCCGACGAGATCTGCGACGACGACGACGTGGACGAGGACTGTGACGAGCTGGTAGACGACGCCGATCTTGGCGTGGAGGACTCGACCTTCAGCACCTTCTACGCGGACAGTGACGCTGACTCCTTCGGCGATGCCAATGCCCTCGTCGAAGCCTGTGACCTGCCCGAGGGGGCGTCCACCAACGCCGACGATTGCGATGACACCTCCGCGGCCGCGTTCCCCGGCGGGATCGAGGTCTGCGACGGGCTGGACAACGACTGTGACGGTGCCACCGACGTGAACGCGACCGATGAATCAACCTTCTACGCCGATGTAGACGGTGATACATTCGGAGATGTATCAAGCACGACCACGGGCTGTACCGCCCCAGACGGCACGGTGCCCGACGACACCGACTGCGACGACACCGACCCGACAGCTCCTGGTACCGAAAGCTGACGACCGCGCCGACCGGAGGGGGCGTTTCGCGCTCCCGGTCAGAGAGCCCCGTCCCGATCGAGAACCGCGTGCCGTCATCAAGCGTGACGGCCAAAGCACCCAGTCTCCCAGCGTGTTTCCCGGCGCCCGGGAGGTGCCCGACGACTCGCGCCTCGCCGTCCAAGAATCGCTTCACCTTCAGCAGCGTGGTGGATCGGCCCGCCTCGTAGCTTGAGCCGGGCGCCCGAAGCATCAGCCCCTCCCCGCCCAGCGCGCCGACCCGGTCCAGCTCCGCCATCAGGTGTTCAAGATCCCGGCATGGCTCGTGGTCGAGCGCTTGGGCGTGCGGCGCACCGGCGATCAGGTCCCGAGCCCGAGCCAGTCGATCTTCAAAAGCGCCGGGCCCAGGGGCGTCGAACACCACAAAACGCACCTCCCGCCAATGTTCGCTCCGATCCTGCCGCCGCACCACGCTGACCGTGCGCTGGAACGCCTTGCGCGCGATCCAGAGCTCGCCGTCCAACAACTGCGCTGGAAGACCTGCCGTAAACCACTCGGGCGCGTAGTAGGGGTTGCCGAGGCGGGACCAGAACGTCGTGCCATCCCACCACGCCCGCACCCCATCGAGCTTCTCGCTCATCCACCAGCCATCAATCTCGCAGTCGTCCGTCCAGCTCTGGGCGAGCAGCACCGGCGGCGCTTGGGTCGGCTCGGTCTCATCGGCGGCGGCCCGAACCGGCCGCGAGGGCGCTGGACCCCCCAGCCGGGCATCCTCTGCGGCCTGCCCCCGCAGCTTCACGAGGTGCTTGCAGGTACGCCGGTCGATCCCGCCGCCTTGGTTTCGCCAGGCGGGGCACGAGCAAGAGTAGACGCCACCGACGTTCTTGAGCACGTACGGCAGAGCCGCGGAGCCCTTCATCGTCGTGCTCTCCCCGTCGGCGAGGTCCATCACAGCGGGGCGCTCGGCTCGGCGGAGAGCTTGAAGAACACGGTCTGAGGGGCGCTCCCGGCGCAGACGAACTCCATGCGATCCAGGCCGTCCACCAGCGATTGGCGCAGCGCCTCTTCCTTGCCGCCGCAGACCAGGAACCGGATCCACGCGTACTCGCCGGAGATGTCGGGCACGAACACCGGCGCTTCGGCGGTCCTCCCCATCGCCAGGACCTCGGTCATCACGCCCGGAGACACCTTGAGCTTCAACGCGATGAGGAGCTGTAGCGCGCGCGTGCTCGGTCTGGCCTCCCGCAGCTCCCGCATGACGAGCCGGGCGGCGTCATCGTAGGCCTCCCGCTTCGACGCGACGACCGCCTGCGTCGCCAGGAAGCCGTAGCCGGGGCCGCAGCGGTTGTAGCCGTCCACCCAGATGGCCAAGGCGGTGTCGTCGGCGCCGCGGTTGTACAGGGTGGCGCCGCGCTCGAACGCCTCATCGCACGTGGCCGGCTCGGATCCCACGGTCTCGGTCGGTCGGTGCGCGCAGGCCAGCGTGAGGATCAGCAGCATCCGGCAACGTACCGCGGGGTAGGAGGCCCGGATGGACATCCCCACGCTCGATCTGCCCGAGGGTTGGACGCTTCGCTGCGTCACGCCCGCCGACTCCTCGCTCATCGCTGACCACATCGCCGGGGTCTACGCCGAGTTTGGCCTGTCGTTCGACCTGCCGTTCGAGGACGATCTCATCGACGTCGCCGACACCTACGCGCACGGCGCGTTCTGGCTGGTCGAGGCTGACGGCCGCCTGCTCGCCACCGCCGGGGTGCTTCCGCACGGCGGGAGTCGCATCTTCAAGCGTTTGTACGTCCACAGTGCGGCGCGTCGCTCCGGCATTGCCCGAAAACTGCTGCACGCCGCGCACGCCTGGGGCGACTTTCCTCGGACCGAGCTTTGGAGCGACGTTCGCTTCCAGAACGCCCATCGGCTCTACCTTTCCGCGGGCTTCACCTCGGGGCCGACCCGCGTGCTCGACGACCCGGACAAGAGCGTCGAACGCTCATTCTGGTGTCTCTCCTCCCGCGCCTTGTGTTAGCGTTCCTCTATGTCCATCTCCGCGACGACCCTGCCGCAACGTGTGCGCGTGTACGAGGTCTCCCCGCGGGACGGGCTGCAAAATGAGACCGAGATCGTGCCGACGGCCCAGAAAGCCGCGCTGATCGGCCGACTTGTGGCTGCGGGCCTGCAAGATATCGAGGTCACGAGCTTCGTCCGGCCCCGCTGGATCCCTCAGCTCTCGGACGCCGCCGAGCTGGTGGCGATGTTGCCGGTGGTCGAGGGCGTCAACTACTGGGGGCTGGTCCCGAACGCGGTGGGCCTCGAGCGCGCGCTCGAAGCCCGGATGCGGGGTGTCGGGACGGTGCTGTCGGCGAGCGAGACGCACAACAAGAAGAACCTCAACCGCACGGTGCGCGAGAGCCTCGCGGGGATCGAGGAGCTGATCCCGGTCGCGACGGACGAAGGGCTGCGGGTGCGGTCGTACATCTCGACAGTGTTCGGGTGCCCGTACGAAGGCAACGTGGATCCGAACGCGACGCTCGCCATCGCCGAGCGGCTCCTGGCCGCAGGGTGCGACGAGCTTGTGTTGGGCGATACCGTCGGCATGGCCAACCCCGTGCAGGTCGAGCGGATGCTCCGGCTCTTGCTCGATCATGGCGTCCGCATCGATCAGATCGCGGTCCACTTCCACGACACACGGGGCACCGCCCTCGCCAATGGATTGGCCGCCCTGCAGTGTGGTGTCACAACCTTCGATGCGTCGGTCGGCGGCATCGGCGGGTGTCCGTATGCGCCTGGCGCCGCTGGAAACCTCGCGAGCGAAGACCTGGTGCAGATGTTGGAGGCGATGGGCGTCCAGACAGGTGTGGACCTGGAGACCCTGTCCGAAGCCGGACATTTCGCCGAGATCATGCTTGGCCACCCGCTCCCCGGGCGGTACCACCAGTTCCACGCGGGCGCCGCGCGGCGCGGCGATCGGTCCTCCGCCTCAGGTGCGCCAGCCGTGCCCCATTCCCGCACCGCCTGAACGTTGGCGCTCGCGATGTCTGCCACTTTCTTGCGGGTCGTCTCGGGGAGCCGCCTCGGGTTGAACATCGCGCTGAAGCCGCGGGAGACGCTGCTCATCGGGCGGCGAGAGGGCAACCTGCTGCTCGATGACGCGCTGATCTCGGGCCGCCACTGCCAGATCATCCATCGGAACGGCGAGTTCGTCTTGCAGGACCTGGGGAGCACGAACGGCACGACGGTGGACGGGCGCCTCGTCCGCGAGCATGTGCTGAAGCCCGGCAACGAGATCGCGCTGGGGAGCACCCGCCTGCTGCTGTTCGCGGGCGACGGGATGGACGGCGCCACCCACAGCGACGAAGCGGAGGCCGCCGCCGTCGCTGCATCCGCGCTTGCTGAGCCGGGGCGCGCGACGGAGGCCAACCTGGCGTGGCTGCTCGATGAGGAGCTGGTCGAGCTGGGCGGCAGCGCCGATCGGACCCGCGGGCCGGCAGACGTCATCGGCCAGGAGCTTCGGCTACCCCCCGGGCTCAACGCCGTGCTGGAGGTGATCGCGGGGCAGGACACCGGCAAGGTCTACCGGTTCACCCGGGGCAACGTGCACATCGGCCGCCGCGTGGGCGAAGTCCCGCTGTCGGACGGCGAGGTGTCCCGCAGGCACTCGGTGATCGAGGTGTTCGGCCGCGAGATGATCTTCCTGCGCGACCTCGGCAGCACCAACGGCACCTACCACAACGGCAAGCGGAGCGGCGTCGGCCGGCTGCGGTCGGGCGACACCATCGGTGTCGGCAAGACGGTCCTCAAGCTCCAGGTGACCCGGTGATCGCAAGCTGGCTGTGTGTGTTTGTATTGCAAGGTTGGGCGGGCGTGAAAGAGGACGCCGCGACCGCCGCGGACACCACACTGGCGGTGGACGTCCGCGAGACAGCCTACCGACGGTTGATGGACCCCGCCAGCACCCAAGAGGTGATGGCCCGACTGAAGGCTTCCGACCTTGATCCTGCGCACCGCTGGGTGCTCATTCGCTCGCTCGGGCCGAACCCCAGCGATGACGCGCGCGCCACGCTCGTCGCCCTCGTCGAGAGCAAGGACGCGATGGTGCGCGCCGCCGCGATGGAGGCGTTCGGCGACCGCAAGGACCGGGCGCTCACGGGCAAGGCGGTGAAGGGCCTGTCGGACCCTGCGCTGCTCGTTCACGCCGCCGCACTGGACGCTTTGATCCAGCTCAAAGACCCCTCCGCCCTGGCCGACCTCGACAAGGCGCTCCAGGATCCCGAGGGACGCTACAAGAGCACGTCGTTCCGTCAGAAGATCGTGATGGCCATGGCGGTGTGTGGACAGGACGCCGCGCGCTATCTGGCCGCCGCGCTGACCGACGATGACGAGGATGTGGCCCGCATCGCCAAAGAGAGCTTGGAGAAGATCGCGGGCTTCTCGTACGGCGAGGGGCGGACGCCGGACCAAGAGGTCGAAGCCTGGCGCCGCTGGGCCGAGCGATGAGCCCGCGCCGCCGGTTGAGCCCGGTCCGGACGATGGTGATGGTCGCGGGGCTTGGCCTGGGCGGGTGCTCGGGGGCCGAGGTCACCGAGGACGTCGACATGAACCCGCCCCGCGCAACGAAGAGCGGGCTCCCGACCTGGGAGGATGTGGAGTCGGGCCACCCCGAGGGGGCCACCAACCCGCCCTCGGCCGTGCTCATCGTCGCGACGAACGGGCTGCGCTGTTGGAAGGAATGGGTGGGCGCGGAGGAGAGGGGCCCCGGGAACCGGGTCGAAGACTGCGCCACCCCGTGCGGCACGGAGATCCAGTGCCCCGAGGAGCGAGCGACCAACCTGTTGATCGCCCACGCGGCGGCCAACCTGCCGGAGGGGAACCCGCCGGCTACGTCCTCCACGCCGGGGATTGGAAAAGGCACGCTGGAGCAAGAACTCGAGCAGATCCTGGTGCTTCCGCCGGAGGATGGCACGTCCACCAGCATCCGCGCGATGTCAAATCCACCGCCCGCCCCGATCCCCGCCCCCGTGAAGGGCAACCCACCAGGGAGCATGGACTCCGGGAGCGTCGCCGTCCACAAAGGCAAGGTAGAACTGGGCACGTTGGCCTTCGGGCCGGACCGCTTGGACGACCCGGGCGTGCGAAACGTCGTCAACAAGCGGCGCGGGTCCATGATGAGCTGCGTGGAGGCCGGGCTGAAGAGCGACCCCAACCTCGCCGGCCGCGTCAGGCTTGCATGGACCATCACCGCCGGTCGCGTGAGCGCGGCGCAGGTGCTCGACAACTCGACGGGGAGCAGCGCCGTCGGGGAGTGCCTGAGCCGCACGATACGGAGCGCGCGCTTCGACGTGGAGGTCACCGGCGAGGTCGCGGAGCTGGCGGTGACGGTGGGGTCGGGGGAGTAGGGCAGTCGCGAGCCGCTCCCCCTCGCGATAAGCACCAGCCCCTTTTGGAGGCTCCTTGTCCGCATCCCATTACCAGGCCATCGTGCTTGGCGCCGGCCCCGGCAGCTACCCCTGCGCCATCCGGCTCGGCCAACTTGGCTTGAAGACCCTCGTGATTGAGCGGGAGTACTGGGGTGGCGTGTGCTTGAACGTCGGGTGCATCCCGTCGAAGGCATTGATCACCGCGGGCAAGCGCATGGAAGAGTTCCAACACGCCGGCGCGATGGGCATCGAGTTCACCGGCACGCTGGCCATGAACATGACGAAGCTGCAGGCTTGGAAGAGCACGGTGACCGGGAAGCTGTCCGGAGGCGTGCGCACGCTGCTCAAGGGCAACAAGGTCGAGATGATGGAAGGAAGCGCCAGGTTCGTCAGCGCGAACGAGCTGGAGGTCCAGACGAAGGAGGGCCCGAAGCGCGTGAGCGCGGACCACATCGTGATCGCGACGGGGTCTCGGCCGATCGAAGTGCCAGGGTTCTCGTTCAAGGACACGCGGATCCTCGACTCCACCAAGGCGCTGGCGCTGCCGGAGATCCCCAAGCGCCTCGCGGTGATCGGCGGCGGGTACATCGGCCTCGAGATGGGCAGCATGTACCGGAAGCTTGGCAGCGAGGTGACCGTGATCGAGATGGCCGACCAGGTGCTCCCGGGCTTCGACCCCGACGTGGTCAAGCTCATCGAGCGAAAGCTGAAGAAGTCGGGTGTCACCGTGCAGTTGAAGTCCCAGGCGCTGGGCTGGGAGGAGTCCGACGGCGGCGCCACGCTGAAGTACAAGACCCCCGACGGCGAGAAGTCCATCACGGTGGACTACATCCTCGTGACCGTGGGACGCCGGCCCAACACCGACCAGATCGATCTGGAGAAGACCGGCGTCAAGATGGCCGGCCGGTTCATCGAGACCGACAAGCAGCTCAAGACCTCGGTCCCAGGGCTCTACGCGATCGGCGATTGCACGACAGGGCTCATGCTCGCGCACAAGGCGACCCACGACGGCGAGGTGTGCGCCGAGGTGATCAAGGGCCACAAGGTGTTCAACGACGCGAAGACGGTACCCGCGGTGGTGTTCACGGACCCCGAGATCGCAACTGCGGGCTTGCAAGAGCCGGAAGCGCGCGCCGCAGGGTTTGAGGTCAAGGTCGGCAAGGTGCCCTTCGCCGCCATCGGCCGCGCGCTCACCACCAACGACACCGATGGCTTCATCAAGGTGATCGCCGACAAGAAGACCAACCGCATCCTCGGCATCACCATCGTGGGACCGCACGCGTCGGACCTCATCAGCGAGGCTGTCTTGGCCGTCGAGATGGAGTGTGAGCTCATGGACATCGGGCTCTCGATCCACCCCCACCCGACGCTGTCAGAGGGCATCATGGAGGCGGCGAAGGCGGCGTTGGGCGAGGCGATTCATGTGTTGAACGCTTGACGCCGCGGACGACACGTGATCGGCGGAGGTCAGGGGCCCGCCGCCGCCGCCTCGCTCCACGTGGATGTGGTCGGGTCGATGCGGTCGCCCAGCTCCACCAGCTCGAGCACCCGACCAGAGGCCGGTACCGGCCCTCCCCCGCGACGAGAAGTACGCTTCTCCCCTTCTCCCTCCGGGAGAAGGGGGCGCCGTCTTGGGCGCCGGATGAGGGCTCCCCGCGGATGTTGAGCGGCCCTCATCCGCCCGCGAGTACCCGGGCACCTTCTCCCGCAAGCGGGAGAAGGGGAAAACCTTCGAAATCCGCCGCTGGGCCCGCGCCGATGACCACGGCCGTTCCACGGGGGCCTCGCCGGCTCAGGATGGCCCCAAGGCCGCCCACACCCGACAAAGCTCCCGCCCATCCCGTCATCA
>CANKNP010000184.1 GCA_947483545.1 Deltaproteobacteria bacterium
CGACGCCACCGGGCTCGCGCCGATTCGGCTGCTGATGTGGCCGTCCACCTCTGCCGTGGCTGCGAACGGCACGGAGGCCGTGACGGTCACGGTGATCGCGGTGGACGCATGGGGCTTTCCCGTGCCGAACGTCACCGTGAAGCTCTCCGTGCCGCGCGGCGACGGCAGCCTGCCGCCGGAGGTGAAGACCGATGCGCGGGGGCTTGGCCGGACGGCGTTCACGGCGGGCAAGCGCGCCGAGCTCGTCACGCTGCGGGCGGAGGCCGCTGGGGTGTGGACCGAAGCCCCGATCATTCAGGCCACAGGGGCATCTGCGCTGATCCCGGTGGGCGGCCCGCCAGACGTCGAGGCGCTGCTGGAGCGCTGGCGCAACGCGGCGCCCGAGACCCTCGCGATCCGGGCCGGCACCGCGCCCCTCTCGGGCCCGCCGGCCACGATCGTCGTTCAAACCGTGCCGCCCTACACCACGCCCGGGGCCAACATCCTGGTCACCGTGCGGGTGACCGACGCGGCGGGGAAAGGCGTCCCGGGCCAGAAGCTCGCGATCTCTGCGGCCCCTGCCGTGGTCGGCGCGATCACCGACAACCACGACGGTTCCTACACCTTCGCGGCCCAGCTCCCGGCTGGGATCGACGGTCCGTTGGCCATCTCCGCGGGCGCTCAGAGCGCGCTGGCCCGGCTCGACCTGCCGACGTTGGCCAACGCCGCGGCGGTCTCGGCGTTGCCGGCGGCCTCCGGCGGGTCCAACGGCTCGGGCGGCAGCGTCACCCAGCGCGCGGCAGCCACGACGGAGTTCAAGAAGCTGCGGCTGAGCGCCACGCTGCACAACGCCCACGGGTCGTACAAGATGACCGGCAACGGCGCCGGCGGGCTGATCGGCGCCGCGGAGTACGCGGCCCCCGGCTTCGGGTTCACCGGCCTGGCCGGCGATGCGATCTGGTGGCCTGTCCACGCGAGCTTTGGCGACATCGGGGTCGAAGCCCGCTTGAGCGCCCGGCTCGAGCTCTACAACGCGCTGGAGAGCACGGGCGTGAGCTTCGCCAGGGACATCATCGCCGGGGCCCGGTACCGCCGTGCTTTTGGGCCGCTGTCCGTGCAAGGCGGCGTCGCGTTCCACTACACCTCTGGTATGGTTTTCACCTACACGGCGGACTTCAGCGGCGCCGATCCGGTGACCCTCCCGGTAATGGGTGGTCGGGTCGCCGCGCTCGCCGGCTTCGAGCAGGGCAAGGTCTACGCGGGCGTCGAGGCCGCCGAGACCTTCGTGCCCTTCCCCTGCGTCACGCGGCTCGGCGGCTTCTTCGAGTTCGCTGTCACCGATGGGATCGGCATCCGCGCGGGCCTCGCGTGGGACTACCGGTCGATGAAGTTCGAAACGGCCAGCGGGGGGGGCGAAGCCCAGGTGATCCAGAGCCAGACACTCGCGGATCTGGGGGTTGGGTTCGGGTTTTGATTCTCTCACGGCGTCTTTCCCTTCTCCCCGCTGGGGAGAAGGTGGCGGGTACTCCCGCCGGATGAGGGGGGTTCAAGATCCCCGCGATCTCCAAACCTCCCCCCGCCGGATCCCACGGGCGTCCCAGGGCAGTGACAAAACCCACGTCGGAGGCCCCAAGCCCGCCCGCTCATGGAATTTTCGGAGGCCCTCCGTTGCTCTCATGAGAGTTTTGGAGGCCCTCCGTTGCTCTCATGAGAGTTTTGGAGGCCCTCCGTTGCTCTCATGAGAGTTTTGGAGGCCCGCGTTTGCTCTCATGAGCGTTCTAGCGGCCCGCCGGATCTCCGTAGGCCATCCCGCAGGGTCGCGCGTCCGCACTTTCGGAAGGCGCGAACCCGCGCTATCTTCGCGCCCATGATTTTCTACCGAGCCCACAGCAACGAAGTCGAGGTCTTCGAGACCGCCGCCAAGAACAACCTTCCCGTGCTGCTCAAGGGCCCCACGGGCTGCGGCAAGTCCAGGTTTGTCCGCTACATGGCCGAGAAGCTGAACCGGCCGCTGATCACCGTCGCGTGCCAGGAGGACCTCGCCGCCGCCGACCTTACCGGCCGCTTCCTGCTCGAGGGCGGCCAGACCGTCTGGCGCGATGGCCCGCTCACCCGCGCCGTTCGCGAAGGCGCCATCTGCTACCTGGACGAGGTGGTCGAGGCGCGCTCCGACGTCATGACCGTCATCCACCCGCTGACCGACGACCGACGCGTGCTTCCGCTCGACCGGCTTGGCGTCGAGCTGCAGGCAAAAGAGGGCTTCCTCGTGGTCATCTCCTACAACCCCGGCTACCAGTCAGTGACCAAGGAGCTCAAGGAGAGCACCCGCCAGCGCTTCGTCTCGATGGCGTTCGACTACCCGAAGCCCGAGATCGAGGCGGAGATCGTCGCCAAGGAGTCGGGCTGTGACCTGGCCTTGGCGACGCAGCTCGTCCGGCTCGGCCAGGGGTCGCGAAACCTGCGCAGCCACGGGCTCGGCGAGGGCGCCTCGACCCGGTTGCTGGTCTACGCCGCCAGCCTGGTCGGCTCGGGCCTGTCACTCAAAGACGCCGCCGAGGCCACGCTCGTACACTCCCTGACCGACGACGCCGAGATGACCAAGGCGCTGCGCGAGCTTGTCCGCTCGGTCCTCGGCTAACGGCGATGCCGGCGCCCACCATCAACCTCGACGACTCGCTGAAAGCGACGATGGACGAGTACGGGGTGAGCGCTGCGGATTTGGGCTTGGCGGCGGAGAATGACGAGGACGCCGAGCGCGCCCTGCTTCGGCACTTTCTGTTTACGGAGCCCAAGCGCCAGTCCTTGACCGGCGAACGAAACGGCCTCCCGCTCGACCGCGTGCAAAAGCAGCTTCAAGCCCTGCTTCGCATGTTGTCCGGTCACAATTTCCGGATCGCCTACAGCGACCCGCCCTGCACCGACAACGTAAACGTCTACCTGCCGAAGGCCGCACCCGCGCCCGAGGAGCCTGTCACCGACCTGCTGCTCTACCGGGTCATGGGGTTGATCCAGGTCGGGTTCATCCAGTCCAAGCTGCTCCGGGAGCGATCGATCCTCGCGGAATTGCACAAGGACTGGGTCTTGCGCTCGGCGTTTCATCTGCTCGCCGCACGCTGGGTGCTCCGCCGCTGGAGCGACGAATACCCGGGCTTGAAGTCGGATATCGCCCGCGTCCCCTATCTGGACAAGGCCGGGTCGATGCGCGTGAACGTGATGGCGGTCCCGAGGGATGGGATGCCCGCCGCGTTCCTCCCCCTCTACGATGGGCTCGTGGTCTGCTTGAACTGGGTCCAGGCCGGCCCCGATGGAAACGCCGCACGCGAGTCGGTTCGTCGCGTCGATGCGCTGACCCCCAAGGACGCCGCGTACCGCGATGGCACCGTCGCCGCGGCGCTTTTCCTCGGCGAAGCGCAGAAGCTCCGCGAGCATTTTCGCAAGCTGCGCTTGGGGCCCCCTCCCCTGCCCTGGTATCTGGGCGTGATTCGGCCGGAGTGGATCCTCGCAGATTTGGGGCGGAACATCGCTTATGAGAACGACTGGAAGAAAGGCCAGCTTCCCCTTCGGCAGTTGATCGGGGCGATGGCGAAGAAGGGGATCAGTGGGGCGCAGGGCGAGGTGAACCCGGGCGGGTTCGGGCGGCCAAGGTTGGGATTGCGCGACAGGTTGAAGGCCGCGCTGTCGGGCCCGGACCAATCCAAGGCCCCGGCGTATGGCGCCCTTCGGGACGAACACCAGGACAAGCAGGCCCAGACCCCAGACGCGAAATGGGCGCCGGGAACCTCTGCAAATCAGGCCCTGGCCGAAGGTGAGATGCTCAAGCCCGACGACACAGGTCGGGAGTACGACGAGTGGGACTACAAGGCCGGGACCTACCGATTTACGGCGGTGAAGATCATCGAGGCCGAGAGCAACGCCGGCTCCAAAGAGAGCTACGACCGCATCGTGCAGGCGAACCTCAAGCAGATCAAGGAGATCCGCCGAAGGTTTGAGGCATTGCGGGTCGAAGAGCGTTGGCTTCACGGTCAGCCCGACGGCTCCGAGATCGATCTGAACCGGGCCATCGCCGCGGTGTGTGACATCCACGCGGGCCAGCAGCCCGACGAGCGCATCTTCAAGCGCTTTCAACGCCAGAAGCAACAGGTCTGCATCCTCACGATGGTCGACGTTTCGGGCTCGACGCAGGGCAATATTCTGGCGCTCGAGCAGGAGGCGATGGTCCTGTTCGCCGAGGGTCTGCGGACGCTCGACTTCCCTCATGCTTTCTACTCTTTCGGGAACACCCACCCGCAAGAATTCACCATCGGCCGCATCAAGGGCTTCGACGAACGCTACGACGAGACCGTGTACAAGCGCCTGTCCAACCTGCGCGCCAACGGGGCCACCCGATTGGGCGCGTATATTCGCCACGCGGGTTTCATCCTCTCCAACCGGCCCCAGGCCCGCCGCATCCTGATGGTCGTGTCCGACGGAAAACCCGAAGATCGCGGGGATTATCGCGGCACCTACGGGGTCAAGGACACTGCCATGGCCGTCCAAGAGGTCGCCCGCGCCGGGGTGCACGTCCACTGCATCAGCCTGGATTCGAAGGAAGACGCGGGCGCGTACCTCCAGGAGATCTTTGGACGGGGCAAGTTCCTGCAGCTGGACAACGTGGACAGCCTTCCCAAAAGGCTCCCTGAGGTTTTCCGGAGCCTGGTGCGGTAGCGGGAGCGATGGCTGCCCGGTCCCCAGCCCGTAGCCCGAAGCCCGAAGCCCGAAGCCCGAAGCCCGAAGCCCGTAAGCCCTCCCCCGCATCCCCTCGCCCGGATACATTCCCGCCGAGCCCGGATCCCCCCTGCCCAACCTGCCCGTTCCTACCCGCCGAGATGGCAGCCCGATGTCCGGGCGCGCGTTCGCTGCGTTGGCCGCGCCGACGAGCGACTATCGGTATCTCGAAGACCTCGTGCGCATCGGCTACCCGGTGCGCGACGCGCTGGCCTTCGTCGGGCGGCACATCGGGAACCCCGTCGGCTACCGGCTCGTCGAGGGGCTCCGCGGCGAGAAGATCGGGCTCGTTCGCGCGGTGGAGGTCGTGCCCGCAGCGGGAGGCGAGCCCACCTACGTCCGTGGCCACCGCGTGCTCCCGGACGGATCGCCGGCGTCCTACTTCACGCCGGACGACCTCGTCACGACGGTAACGGAGGTCGTGACCCCCGACGGTCGGGCTCCGGGTGCGTTGAACCCGAAGGACAAGGTGGTCCTGCACATCCCGGTGCGCGGCTATCTTCGCTATCTCCCTGGCTTGTTCCAGGGGGCGGTGCCGGCCCAACGCCGCGATGTGGTCCGGGCCGACGAGGTCTCTGCCAAGCGCTGGACGCCCCCGAAGGCCGACACGCTTCAGTCTGCGGAGGTCCAGCAGTTCAACGCCGATCCCTTGCGGCGTTTCCTGTTCATCTACCAGCACATCATGACGACGATCACGGACCGCATCGACCAGGTGCCGGCGCTGATTGATCCGGGGGTCACCGACCCGCGGTTTCTGCCTTGGCTCGCGAGCTGGGTGAGCTTTGAGCTGGACAGTTCGCTGCCCCTGTACCAGCAGCGCGAGCTGACCCGCCGGGCCATCCGGCTCTACCGCACCCGAGGGACCGCTGCGGGCGTCGAAGAGATGATCCGGGTGCTGACCTCCGCGCCGGTCCGGGTGCTCGAGCTCCGCTATCCCAACCGCTTTGTGCTGGGCAAAAGCACCTTGTCCGGCGGCAACGATATCTCCCAACGCTACCGGAAAGGCGAGCCGGGCGCGCATTTCCTGGTCGAGCCGGACCGCGCCCGCACAACCTTCTTCTCGCTCCTGCTGGAGCCGATGCCCGCCTTCAAGAAGCGTTTTGGCGAGCGTGCCGTCGAGGTGCTTGCCCGCATCGCCCAGATCGTGACGAACGAGAAGCCGGCGCACGTCACGTTCACCATTCTTTTCGCACCGTCCAAGCCCGCGGCACCCGAGCCCAAGAAAGCGCCCGAGCCCAAGAAGGGGCCCGACCTCGAGAAGGCGCCTGCACCCTGATCTATAGCCTTTAGACCCCATTTTCCAGGTATATCGTGGACCCCAAGAAAACCTTCCTGCTCACCCGCCTCCGCCCGTTTGAGGGCCTGGCGCTCACGGCTGACGATTTGTCGGCCGACCAGCTCTACCACCGCTCCAACCTGCACCGGCACGTCCACTACATGCACGGGCACGGGCTCGTTCAGGGGCTCAAGGTCAGCATCGAGCAGCGAAAAGACCGGTACGTCGCGATCATCGAGGCCGGGTACGGCGTCGCGCGCAACGGCCAGGGCATCATCCTGCCCGAGTCGGTCGAAGTCCAGCTCGAAGTGCCCCGCCAGGACGGCGAGTACATGCTCTGGCTCTTCCATGTTGAGCAGCTTCAAAGCGACATGTTGCGCCCCCGCTTCGATACCCACGAGCGCTCCGAGTCCCGCGTCGCCGAGCAGGCCAAACCCCGGCTCCACCCCGCCGAAGAGGACCACGAAGACGCCGTCGCGCTCACCCGCATCAACGTGCGCTTGGGCCGCATGGTGCAGGTCCAGCTGCCGGTGCCTCGCGCGGGTCGTCAACCTCGGGCGGCCGAGTCGTACCTCAAGCCGCGGGTGGTGGAATTCATCCGGGTCAACAAGAACGTCATCCTCAACCTGTTCCGCACGGCGTTGCTGCAGGAATTGGATTTGGGCGCGTTCGGATTTTACTCCGCGCTCGTCAGCTCGGAATTCCTGTTGATCGAAGAAGGAACCAGTGATCGCGTGCTTTACCGCACCGCCGGATCCCTGATTGGATATTCCCACGATTTCTATACCGCGCTGCCGAAAACCCTGGAGCGTGTGGACAAGTTCAAGGAATTCGTCCGTCGTGTGAACGCCGAAGTGCCCGGCGCCGAGCAGGGCGACAAGATCTGGCAGCAGTGGTTCGACAAGTTCGAGCGCTTGCTCCAGCCCTTGGGCAAGATCGCCGAAGAGCTGGAACGTACGGTCGAAGCGCAACGCTGACCTTGTTTGGGCGGCTTGGGGCCATCGGCCGCAGGTTCGCCTCCGCTGTGAAACGCCGCTGCAAATTGGCGGGGGCGGGGATCGCTTCCCGCGAGTTGCCAGCCGCCGCACCCTCTCACCCTGTCCTACCCTTCTCCCTCCGGGAGAAGGTGGCGCCGTAATCGGCGTCGGATGAGGGCTCCCCGCGGGTCTTGAACGGCCCTCATCCGCCCGCGAGTACGCGGGCACCTTCTCCCGCAAGCGGGAGAAGGGGAGATCCAAACGGGCGAACCACACGGCCCTACCCCCGCATTCCCCTTCTCCCCGGGTGCGCGGTGGGCAGCGTGATCTTCCCCTCGTGCTGGGGCTCTTGATGCCGCTCTACGGCACCAACACCGGGCCATTCACCTCCCACGACGATTTGATGGCCCAGGTCTCGGCGGGGCCGCACCCCTTGAGCGTCTTCTTGGATCCAGTGGCCGTCGCGCTCAACGACACGTTGGCCGGCGGGGATTTTGCCCCTGTCGCGGTGATCGGGGTCTCCGGAGGCGGTTGGACCACCGTGGTCTCCTCTGCGTTGGATCCCCGGATCACGCGCTCCTACCCCGTCGCCGGATCCCTCCCGCTCTACCTGCGGGCGTATGTGCTGGGCGATGTCGGCGACGCCGAACAATCCTGGCCGGAATTCTACGCCATCGCCGGGTATCTCGACCTGTACGCGATGGCCGCAGACGAGGAAGATCGCGGCCAGATCCAAATCCTGAACCGTTACGACGCCTGTTGTTTTTCAGGCACGCGGTATCAGGCCTACGCGGGATCCCTCTCCAACAGGCGGCGTTGGGCGATGCCACGGCCATCGCAACGTGGACGTTCCCCGTGTCGAACGGCACCTACGAGGTCGCCACCACCTGGGTCTCGCACGCCAACCGCGCGACGAACGCCACCTACATCGTGGAGGGCACCTCGGTGTCCGTGAACCAGCAGGCCGATCCGGCCAGCTACGATGTGGACGGCGCGCTGTGGCAGACCCTCGGGGAGTTCACAACCACCGACGGCGAGATCACGGTGACGTTGAGCGGTGACGCAGATGGGTACGTGATCGCCGATGGCGTGAGTGTCACGCCGACGTAGAGGAGCTGGCCCCCCTCAGCGCACCAGCACCCACATGTAGTTTTCGCCAAGGCCAGCGGCGCCGGCGTTGAGCCCCAGCACGCCCGCGAACCCGAGCGCGTCGCTCTCCTCCTCGGTGGCGCCGGCGTTCGGGCCCAGGCCACCGGTTGCGCCGGGGTCGTCAAACGAGCAGCCATCGCCGTCGTCGGTGCTCCAAGCGGGCCCGAAGGCGTGCTCTTCGCAGTCCGAGCAGGAGCAGGAGCCCGTGCCGTCGTGGTCGGCGGCGTTCAGGAAAAGGGTCGTCTCGCAAAGCCCACCGCTCGCCCCCAGGGAGCCAGCGGTCATCTTGAAGCCGCCGCTGTGCCAACAGTATTCATCGCCGTAGCCCGCGATCAAATCGCCCAGAGATTCAGCGCCCGAGCCGATCCCGGCGTAGGTCGCGAACCCGGTCGAGGGGTAATGTACGAAGAGCACGTCCGTGAACGCCAGATCGTTGAGCGCCACGCTCTTGTAGTCGTTGTTCAGCGCGTCCAGCGTGCCGAAGGTGGTGGAGTCCACGTCCCAGTAGCGCCGGCGCGTGTAGGTCCACGTGTCGGCGCCGTCGTCGCTGACGACCGCCGAGAGCGTCCAACCACCGCCGTCGGTGCCCATGTCGCAGTAGACCTCGGCGGATCCGGCGCCCGCGTCGATCCAGTAGCGGCCATCGGTGCCGAGGCCGGACGCCAGCACGTCCACGCAGCTCACCGCAGGGCATGCCTCCGCCTCGCCGAAGGGGCAGCCGGCGATGGTGACCGAGTCGCTGGCGGCGGGCCCCGAGGCCTCGCCGTCGTCCGCGCTCACGGTACAGGTCCACGTCTCACCCTCCAGCGCATCACCCGCGGGGATCGTGTCGCCAGGCCATGTGGTCGAGGTCGTGTCGGTGTAGGCCACCCCGTCCACCTCCCAGGTCACGACGTAGTCCAGCGCGTCGGCATCGGCGTCCAAGGCCGCGGCGACGGCGCACACCAGCTCGTCCACGCCCTCAGCAGGATCGCCCGGATCGATGCTGACCCCTGGTGCGCCTGGATCGGTGTTGTCGATCACCAGCGACGAAGAGGTGAGCGAGCCGCCTGTGTCCGTGCCGTCCGAGGGGGTGACCGTCACCTGGACAGACTGGTGCTTGTCGAACGAGGCGCCTGGGAGCGAGGCGTCGGTGGAGACCGCCAGGCCGTCCACCGCCCAGGAGATGCTGACCGTCACGCTGTCGCCATCGACATCGGAGGTCGTGGTCAGCGCGCTCAGCGTGTCGTCGGTCTGTGCTGCGGAGGGGGTGATGCTGACAGCGTCCACCAACGGCGCGGTGTTCTGGATGGTGATGCTCGCGGTGCCCTTGGGGCCGTCCGCAAAGCCGTCGTTGGGGGTGACCTCCACCGTCCAGACCTCGTCGCGGGCGGTCGCGGAGGCCGGCAGCGTCGATGTCGTGCTGGCCCTCGACGCGACACCGCCGACGAGCCAGACCCACGAGTAGGTCACGGGGTCCCCATCGGCGTCGGTGCTCGAGGTGAGGGAGGCGACGATCTCGTCGATGGTGGAGGCGGGGTCGGGCCCCAGCGTCACGACCGGGGCGGTCGGTAGGGCGTCCACGACGAACGCCACGCTCGCAGTCGTGAAATTTCCATCCGTGTCGGTCGCGGTCAGCGTGACCGTGTGGTCGCCGGCGGAGAGCCCGCTGGCCGAAAAAGAGGCCCGACCGGTGCCGTCAGCCCCAGCCGTGGACAGGACTCCCTCGGTGGCGTCCTCCCAGACGAGCGCCAGATCGCTGGGAAAGTCCTCAGGATCGCTGACAGTGGCCTCAAAGAGGGTGGACTCGTCGTCGAACACCATGGAGCCATCGGCGGGGCTCGTGATCGTGACCTCCGGCGAGCCGAGGACGGTCACGACGACCTGCTCGACGCAGGTGGCGCCGGCGCCGTCGGTGACCGTCAGGGAGACCGAGTGCGTGCCACGAGAGAGCGTGCTGATGGACCAGTCGATGCTACCGTCGCTCGCCGCGACCGACGTGCCAACGACCCCGTCTACGTCGCTCTGCCAGACCACGCTGAGCTCGTCGGCAGGCTGATCCACGTCGGAGGCGGTGGCCTGAAAGTCCAAAGGCGTTCCGGCCTGGACCTCCACGGCGTCGGCGGGCAGCAGCAGATCGCACACCGGCGGCGTGTTCTCCCGGCCGACATCGATGATGATCGTCGCGAAGCCCGACTTCCCATGGCTGTCCACGACGGTGAG
>CANKNP010000185.1 GCA_947483545.1 Deltaproteobacteria bacterium
GGGGGGGGGGGGGGGGGGGGGGGGGAGGGGGGGGGGGGGGGGGGCGGGGGGGGGGAGAAGGTGGTGCGGGCGAGGCGGGCGCCGAAGTTGAGCGGGTAGGCCCCCGGTCCATTGAACTCGCGGTAGGTCACCCGGACGTAAGTCGGGTCCGAATACCAGACGCCGCCCCGGAGGACTCGATGCGTGCCCTCAAAGCCATCCCCTGACCCGGTGGCCGGACCGGCTGGGTCGACATCTGCGTCCCCGTCGCCGTACCCACCGTGAGCGTCGTCGGCCCAATCATTGTTCCACTCCCACAGGTTTCCACTCATATCGTACAGCCGCCAAGCGTTCGGCACCAGGGTGGCCACTCGGTGCACGTACGTGCCCAGGTCTATGGCGTTCTCGGCGTACCATGACACCTCCCCCGCGACATCCGATCCCGCGTAGATCGTGTCCTCCCCCGCCCGCGCCGCGTACTCCCACTCCGCCTCAGTCGGCATCCGGTACCCTGGGCAGGAATAGGGATCCGTGAGGTACGTCGCCGCAAGATCCGTCCCGTCCGACAGGTAGCAGTTCTCCAACCCCTCCGCCATTGAAACTGCATTCGCATACTTCGCCACGTCGTACCAGGAGATCGAGTCGGCGGGACAGTCGCCCGTAGTCGTCGAGGTCGTGCAGGGGTAGTCCGGCAAGCTCGTGTACACCCACCCCGCATTCCCCGAATACGCCTCCCACTGGCTCCGCGTAATCTCCGTCTCCCCGATCCAAAAATCATGCGTGAGTGTCACCTCATGGTCCACATAGGTGCCCTCGCTGTCCGCCACCCCCCCGCCCATGATGAACGTCCCCGCCGGGATCGCGATCATCACCCCCCCGTACGTGTTCGTGTAATCCACGAGGCTCGCCGACACCGTGACGCTCGCCGCCCCCGAGGCGCTGTCCACGCCATCGCCCACCACCACCGTACACGTCCAAACCTCCCCGCTCACCGTCTCCCCCACGAACACGGTGTCCTCCGAGATCCCCGCGTCCACACCGTCCACCGTCCAACTGTAGCTGTACGCCAGGGCGTCCCCATCCGGATCCGTACTCGCCCCCGCGCAGACCAAATCCTCCGCATCGGTCGGCGCGGCGGGTGTCACGGACACGGTCGGAATTTCCGGCGCCTGGTTCACACAATCGTCGTCGTAGCTGGTCCCGGCGTCCTCCACCACGCCGGGGTTCACGGCCGCGGAGGTATCATCACAGTCGGTCGAAACCGCGGCCTCGCCCAAACCCAGGCAATCCAAGCTCACGCCATCGATCACCGTCTCGGTGCCGTACGTATCCCCGTCGTCATCTTGAAAACAAGCCTCGACCCCGTCGCAGTCCGCATCGACCCCGTCGGCCACCGACTCCGCGGCGTCGGGGTTCACGTTTCCATCCGCATCGTCACAATCGTCCGCCGCCGTGGCCAAACCCTCACACGCCCAAACCCCCGAACCGGCCCCGAAACCATCCCCGTCATCGTCTGCATACCAGGTCGTCTGACCCTCGGCCGATTCGTCCTCGGCGAGCCCGTCACAATCCTCGTCGATGTCCAAATCGTCGCAGCGCTCGACCGCGTCAGGGTTCACATCGACCGCGTCGTCGTCACAGTCCCCGGGCTCGGACACGTAGCCGTCGGGCGGATCGCAGGCGGCCTCGGCGATGGCGGAGCCAAATCCGTCGCCGTCGTCGTCGGCATACCGATTCGTATGCGGCGGGGTTGTATGCGGCGTCGGTGTCGTCGCAATCCGTGTCGTAGGGGCTCGATTCCTCCGGTTGGCTGCAGCTTGCGGTGCCATCGCCGGCCCCGTAGCCATCGCCGTCGAGGTCGGCGTACCACAAGGTTGCGTCGAGGGCGTCCTCGTCGATCTCGGCGTCGCAGTCGTCGTCGAGATCGTTGCAGGTCTCGTTCGCGCCGGGGTGGACCGCGCCGCTTGTGTCATCGCAATCGGCGTTGTTTGCGACGAACCCCTCGGGCGCCTCGCACACGGTGACCGACTCCTCGGACCCGAATCCGTCGCCGTCGGCGTCGGGGTACCAGGTTTGAATGTCGTTGGCGTCGGTGTCGGTCGTACCGTCGCAATCGTCGTCAAGGTTGTTGCAGACCTCGTCGGCGTCGGGGTTCACGTTGGTGTCGGTGTCGTCACAGTCATCACACGCAACAAACCCGTCGCCGTCGGCATCGTCGCCCCCCACCGAGCCGTCGCAATTGTAGTCGTGGGAGTCGGAACAATCGCTCTCGTCGGCGCCGGGATGAAAGGCCGGGTCGGTATCATCACAATCGTCGCCGGAGGTGACGGTGCCCGTAGGTTGGGTGCAGGCAGTAGTCGGATGGGCCAGGTCGCCTGAGCCGTCCCCGTCCACGTCGGCGTACCAGGTCTGGGCATCGGTCGAATCCTCGTCGATCTCGCCGTCGCAGTCCTGGTCGACGCCGTCACAGGTCTCGGGCGCGCCGGGAAATACACCGGGGTCGTCCGGGCCGCAATCGTCGGGGTAGGGGCTGCCATCGTCGTCCATGTCCAAGCGGGCGTCGAGCGTCGCCTTGTCGATGAAGATGCAGGAGACCAGCAGCAGGGCGGAGAGCATCGAAATCACGTGGGGCGAACAAACTTGTATCTGGTTGGGACCGGGGATCTGGGCGGCGCCAGGCGACTGGCCGCGCCGCCGGCACCGCCGTGGTCCCGCCGCTGCACACCGGGCGGGCGGGGCGGGTTCGTCGGGGCGGGGTTTTGGGGACGGTTGAGCCGGGCCGGGGCTTTGCAGACGACGGGTTGAGCTGGGCCGGGGGGTTTGAGGCGACGGGTTGAGCCGGGCCGGGGCGTGGGACACCCCTCACCCGGCGCTGCGCGCCACCCTCTCCCCGGAGGGGAGAGGGGAAGATGGGGGTGTACACGCGTTTTCACCACCCCGGTGGCGTTGCATCGGGCGACTTGGAAGAGGCGGTGACGGGTCACCCCCGCCGTGGCGTCGCGTACGGCGACGCGGAAGGCGCGGTGACGGGTCACCCAGGCCGTGGCGTCGCGCACGGCGACGTGGAAGGCGGGGTGACGGGTCACCCCCGCCGTGGCGTCGCGCACGGCGACGTAGAAGGCTGGGTGACAGGTCACCCCCGGCGTGGCGCCGCGCACGGCGACGGGTTGAGCCGGGCCCGGGGCCTTGGCCACGGCGGGTCGACCCGGCCCGCGGCGTTGGGGACGACGGGTTGACCCGGGCCGCGGCGTTGGAGACCCCTCACCCGGCGCTGCGCGCCACCCTCTCCCCGGAGGGAGAGGGGAAGATAGGGGTGTACGCCTGTTCTCACCACCTCTCACCGACCCCCTTCCATCACCCCGCCGCGCCCGCCCGCCCGATGCCCAGCGGCGGTACAACGGCAGTGCTGGCGGCCGCGGGATCTGAGCGCGCCGCCCACACCCAGGACAGCCCGAGCACCCCCTCCCTGTCCCCTCCCCCGCGTTCGCGGTAGACTCCCCGCCCCGAGGTGCCCGTGCCCGTCCCCGTTCTTTGTGCGCCGCTCCGCACCCCAATCGGCCGCTTTGGTGGCGGGCTGGCGGAGGTTCGGCCCGACGATCTGGCCGCCCTGGTTCTCCGCTTGGTGGTGGAACGGACCGGCATCGATCCGGCGAGCGTGGACGAGGTGATCCTCGGGTGCGCGAACCAGGCGGGCGAGGACAATCGGAACGTCGCGCGAATGGCCGCTTTGTTGGCGGGACTTCCGCACTCTGTGCCCGGGTACACGGTGAATCGGCTGTGCGCTTCCGGGCTCGAGGCGGTGAATCAGGCCGCGCGGCTGATCCGGACGGGAGAGGCCCAGCGGGTGCTGGCGGGCGGCGTGGAGTCGATGTCGCGCGCGCCCTATGCGATGCCCCGCGGGGCGGTGGCGCCCAAGTTTGGGAACCTGACGATCTACGATACGTCGCTGGGGTGGCGCTTTCCAAACCCGAAGATGGAAGCGCTGTTTCCGCTGGAGGCCATGGGGGAGACGGCCGAGAACCTCGCGGAGCGGTACGGGATCTCCCGGGTGGATCAGGACGCTTTCGCGGTGGAGAGCCATCGGCGCGCGGTCGCGGCAGAGCAGGCCGGGGCGTTTGATGCAGAGCGGGTGGCCGTGCCGCGCGGCAAGCTGGAGGCTTTGCTCCGGGACGAAGGACCGCGGGCGGACAGCTCGCTCGAAGGGCTCGCCAAGTTGAAGGCGGCTTTCCGCACAGGGGGCAGCGTCACGGCGGGCAACGCGACGACGTTGAACGACGGCGCCGCGGCGATGCTCGTCGTCGATGAGGCAGAGGCGGCGGGCCTGCACCCGATGGCGCGGATCCTGGGGAGCGCGAGCGCGGGCGTGGACCCGCGGGTGATGGGCATTGGCCCGGTCCCCGCGATCCGCAAGCTGCTCGACCGGGCGGGCGTGCGCATCGAAGACATCGATCTGTTCGAGCTGAACGAGGCGTTCGCCGTGCAGTCGCTGGCGGTGATCCGGGAGCTGGGCTTGGACCCGGCGCGGGTGAACGTCTCCGGCGGCGCCATCGCGCTCGGCCATCCGCTGGGCTGTTCGGGCGCGCGAATCGTCACCACCCTCGCGCACGGGCTCCGGGCGAGGGGCAAACGCTACGGGGTCGCCAGCCTCTGCGTCGGCGTCGGCCAAGGCGTCGCCACCCTCATCGAGGCCCTTTGACCGTGGAGTCCACCGTGCTCGTTCAACGCTACGACATCGACCGCATCGCCGTCCTCGTGCTCACCAACCCGCCCGCGAACGGGTACAGCCACGCGATGCACAAGGAGCTGGACGCGCAGATCGTCGACCTCCGCATGGCCGAGGGCATCGATGTGATCGTGATCCGCGGCGAAGGCGACAAGTTCTTCTGCGCGGGCGCCGACATCGCGTATCTGAGCACGCTCACGCCGGAGCAGAAGTATGCGTTCTGCCTCCACGCGAACGAGACGCTGCTGCGGCTGGAGAACACGCCGAAGCTCGTGATCGCCGCGTTGAACGGACACTGTGTGGGTGGTGGCCTGGAGATCGCGCTGGCTTGCGACCTTCGGATCGGCCGGATGGGGAACGCCAAGCCGGACCTGCTCGGGCTCCCCGAGGTGTCGCTGGGCGTGCTGCCTGGTACCGGGGGTACGCAACGGTTGACCCGGATTTTGGGCCGCGCGAAGGCGCTGGAGTTCATGGTGGAGGGGCAGAACGTCACGATGCCCGTGGCGGCCTCGATGGGGCTCGTACACTCGGTGCTGCCCGCGGACGGATGGTGGGCGAAAGTGCTGGATTACGCGCGCAAGTTCTGCCGTCCGCACAAGTCGGCGACCGCGGTCGGCTTGATCAAGCGCGCCGTGCTCGGCGGCGCGGACTTGCCGCTGGAGAGCGGTCTCGCGTTGGAGCGGGAGCTGCAACAGCGGTTGTTCACGGGGCCGGACGCCCGAGAGGGCCTGGCCGCGTTCGCCGACAAGCGCCCGGCCGTATTTTCCATCCCTCCGACCACCGGGGCGCCCTCCCGCGCCTCAGGTGCGCCGCCGATCGCCGCTCCGGCACCCGCCGCTGCAGTGCCGCCGCCCGCAGCCGCGCGCCCAGCGGCGCCGCCGGCACCTCCGCCCGCAGCCGCGCGCCCAGCGGCGCCAGCCCCCTCCGCACGCCCGGCCTCCACGCCCGCCACCGCCGCAGCCGCCAACCCAAACCGCGACCTCGTCCTGCCCGACGACCCTGCGGCAGAGCCGACCCGCACGCGCCCCGCCTCGGACGACCGCCGTGGCCGCGAGACCCTCCCCGCCCGCCGCCCCGCCCACCTCGTCCGCGCCGATCCCCCAAGCGCCTTCGGCGACGACGCGACCAACCCCGGCGTCCAGGACCCCTCAGCGGGCAAGCGCGGCTCGGGACCTACGGCCGAGGGGTATTTTGAGGACGCCTTCGACGCGCCCACCGGCCGCACAACCCGGACGACAGGCACATCGGCAGGCGCGGTGGACGTCGAGCGCTCGCTCGGCAACGTCAAAGACGCGGTGCTGAACCTCGTGCCGCGCGAGATCGTCGAAAAGTACCTGCTCATCCCGCTGCGCCGCGACGGTGACGTGCTGACCATCGCGATGGTCGATCCCGGAAAAGTCGAGGGGATCCAAGCCGTCGAGGATGAGACCCGCCTGATCGTGAAGGCGCTGAAGGCCACCGACTTCGACATCTCGGCCGCGATCACTCGCTATTACCGCGCCTGAACCCTCCGGAGCAACCGATGCCCTTTGAACATATCGCCGTCATCGGCGCCGGGACCATGGGTCACGGCGTCGCCCACGTCGCAGCATCCGCGGGCTACCGCGTCACGCTCTACGACATCGACGAGGCCCGCGTCTCCGCCGGCCTGAACAAGGTGCGGGCAAACCTTGACAAGGGGGTGGAGAAGGGCAAGGTGAGCGTCGAGAGCCGCGCGCAGACGCTCGCCCAGCTGGGAGGAACAACGCGGCTTGGGGATCTGGCCTCCGCGGATCTGGTGATCGAGGCGATCCCAGAGCGCCTGGCGCTCAAACAATCGTTGTTTCACGAGCTGGAGGATATTTGCGCCCCGGCGGCGGTGTTCGCGACCAATACAAGCTCGCTGTCGATCGCGAAGATCGCCGCGGCGGTGGCGGATCCCTCCCGTGTGATCGGCGCGCACTTCTTCAACCCCGTACACATCATGACGCTCCTGGAGGTCGTGGTTCACGAGGGCACGCGCGACGAAGTGCGGACGGAACTCTTGGCGTTTGGCGAGCGGATCGGCAAGGAGTGCATTGTGGTCCGGGACGTGCCGGGGTTCGCGACGAGCCGACTCGGGGTTTGCCTCGGTATGGAGGCGATTCGGATGGTGGAGCAGGGGGTGGCCTCTGCTGCGGACATCGACAAGGCGATGTCGCTCGGGTACCGCCACCCGGTCGGCCCGCTGCGGCTGACCGACATGGTGGGCTTGGACGTCCGCATGGCCATCGGCGAATACCTCGCGCGGGAGCTTGGCAATGCCGCGTTTGAACCGCCTGCGTTGATGCGCCAGATGGTCGCGGATGGCAAGTTGGGGCAGAAGTCGGGGGAGGGATTTTATCGCTGGTAGGGGGCCCGCTACGCCGGGTCAGCCCATCTCCTCCGGCCGCTCCCGCACATCCGCGAGCAGCCGGTCTCGCACCGTCGCGACCGCGGCGTCCAGCTCCGACACCGCCTGGGCCATACGATCGTAGAGCCGCTTTGGCGCCCGGACGATTCGGCCCTCGGGGGTGCTCTGTGCGGTGCGGTGGAGGAGCGCGTGGGTCAGCCAGGGAAACACCGCGGTCACGTCACAGTGGCAATAAACGCTCGCGTATTCCACACACTCGGCGCTGACCTTGCCCCAAGTGTGGCCCTCGCCGGCCGGGCAGGACGACAACGCGCCGTTATCTACTGGGTCTACACAGAATTGAAGGTCGATGTCAAAGCCGCGCGCCTCCAACTCCAGGATTTGGGACAACGTCGGCTCCCCCTGGAGCGTGTAGTTCTTGGGCACACCGCCGCCCAGGATCCAAACGGCGGTCTGACCCTCGTTCTGCGCCTGATACTGCACCGCCGCCATCGTGTAGACGTCCAAATTGACGTCGAGGGAGAATTTGAAATCGGCGCCGAGCAGCGCACGCAGCTTGACCGCGTTCAGGAAGATCGATCCGTCTTGGGGCGCACCCACGAAGATGGGCACGGCGTGCTTGTAGGCGGTGGCGAGCAGCGAGTGCTGGTCCACGCCAATGCGGGTCTCCAATTCGTACAGGTGTTTGCCAAGCAGGTAGTGGAACTCGGCCGTGGTCATCGACTTGGCGAATTCGGGGCCCTGCATCAGCCAGCCGAACAGCTTGTCGGTTCGAAGCAGGACATCTTCGGGAAACCCGATGTCGTAGATCCGGATGATGCGGGCGGCGCGGAGCTTGGTGTCCCCGGCGTCGGGGGCGATCTCGCGGAGGCGAAACCCGAGGACGCGGTGGGCGTCGTGGTAGAGGTTCGCGCCCGTCGTCGTCAGCACGTCGATGACGCCAGCGTCGATCAGCGGGACGATGCACGAACGGTGCAGGCCCGCGGGGGTCATGGCGCCGGACATGGTGCAGAACACCGTGTGACCTTCGGTCGCGGACTTGTGCATCAGCCGGGCGGCCTCGCGCACCTGCCGGCCAACGAACGCGGGGAAGGCCGTCGCGAGCAAAGACTCTGGGGATTCGAGGCCGGTGATTCCCGTGGGGCGGACCTCACGCGCGGCGTCGAACGCGGCCTGGACCTCCTGGGCTTCGAGGGCGGCGGTGTCGGCGGGATCGGTGGGCATGGGGACTCCGGGGGCGGCGGGGTAATCAGAAAGCGGGTGGGATGCCGCAGGGACCGAGCTCAGCGGGGGGAACGCGCGGGGCTTGGGCGGCCTCAGACCGTGCGCACGCCGAGGCCGCCCGCCAGGAGATCAGCGGCGTTCCACGGACCGAGTCGGCGGCGCCGATGCGGTCCCAAGGCGCCCAGCACGTTGAACCCCACGCCAGTCCGCGACCCCGGACTACACTCCCGCCCATGCTCCTCCTCCTCTTCGCCTGCACCGCCGCGCCAGACGACTCCGCGGCCGAGATCCCCTGGTCCTACCCCCTCGACACCGTCCTGCGCGTGACCGATGGCCAGGTCCTCGGCACGCACAACAGCTACCATCTGCGGGACGACCCGATGGTCACCGAGGAGTGGGACTACGACCACCTGCCGCTCGATGAACAGGCGGGCCTTCAAGGGGTCCGGCAGTTTGAGCTCGACGTCCACCAGGAGGCCGACGGGAGCTTCACCGTTTACCATGCGTTCGGCCTCGACGATGTGAGCACGTGCCCAACGCTCTCCGAGTGTCTGGCGACGCTCCGCGGCTGGTCCCAGGCGCACCCCGCTCATTTTCCCATGTTCGTGCTCATCGAGCCCAAAGACGACGCGGGCGGAGAGCCCATCGACCTCGATCTGCTCGATGCCGCCGTGCTCGCCGACTGGCCAGACCCGTTCACCCCCGCGGAGCTCCTGGGCACACACGCCACCCTCCTCGACGCCGTCCGCCTCGACGGCTGGCCCACCCTTGACCGCCTCCGCGGGCGCGTGATCTTCCATCTTTTGGACTCCGGCGACCATCGGGACGCCTATGTTGGCCCCGGGCGCCCCATGTTCACGCAACCCCTCGACACCTCCGACCCCAACGCTGCGTTTTTCCTCCTCGACGATCCGACCGACGTCAGCATCCCCTCGGTGGTCGCCGCGGGCTTCCTCGTTCGCACGCGCATCGACGAGGCGCTCGGCGCCGCGGTGAGCATGGACAGCGGGGCGCACACGCTCTCGACAGACTACCCTGGGGAGTACGCCTTTTCGGATGGATCTCCGGTGCGTTGCAACCCGGTCCACGTCCACGCCGATTGCACAGCGACCGCCTTGGAAGACCCCGCCTTCATGGGCGACTGACCCAACCCGCGAGCCACAGAACCCACGCTTCTCCTTCGTTCAAGCAGGGCACGACGACCAGCTCCGTTCCACCCGCCTTGACAAAATCCTCGCGGGCCTCGACGCCGATCTCATCCAGGGTCTCCAGACAATCGGTCACAAAGCTGGGACAGACCACGGCGACCCGCCGTTTTTCAGCCGCAAGGCGCCGCAGCTCGGAGACCGTGTCGGGCCCGAGCCAGGGGTCGCGCCCGAGCCGGGACTGAAAACTCACCGAGACATCGACGCCCGAGAGCCTCGCCCGAAGTCCGTTCGCCGTGTCCAGACAAGCCGCACGGTAACAGGACCATCGCGCTGCCTGGGGTCGCTCACAGCACCCAGGGGTCAGACACTGATTGTCCAACTTCCGCACCTGGCGCTCTGGCAATCCGTGAAAACTACAGAGCAGGTGTGTCACATCGGAGAGGTGTGGGCACACGCTCTCGGCGAGCACGTCGAGGAAACCCCGCTCGTGACCAAACGGCGCGCGAAACTCCAGGGTGGGGGTGGGATCCCCCTGGGCAAAGGCCTCGCTCACGGCAGCCACCACGCTGCCGGTGGTGGCCGACGCGTAATGGGGAAACAGGGGCACGACGATCACACGCGCAAACCCCCGGAGTTGGGCGACCGCCTCCGGGATGGAGGGGGATCCCACCCCCATGGCGATGCGGACCGTGCGGCCGGTCGCGGCCTCCAGGCGGATCGCCAGGGCGCGGGTCGAGGCCAATAACGGCGAGCCGCGGTCCGTCCAAACGCGACGATACTTTTTGGCGACGGGCGCAGAACGGAACGGGGCGATCACCAGGTTGACGAGCATCCACCGGGGGATCGGCGCGATGTCGAGCACCCGGCCGTCCATCAGGAATTGCCGGAGGTAGCGGTAGAC
>CANKNP010000186.1 GCA_947483545.1 Deltaproteobacteria bacterium
ATGCGAGTGCCCCCGCGAAGGCCCGCCAGCATCGACACGGCGAGGCCGATCGCGGCGGCGACGCCGAAGAGCAGCCCGCGTTTGGCGAACGCGAACGCGCTCACGGCCGCGGAGAGGTTCAGCTTCCCCGCGCCGAACCGCAGCGGGTCGTCGGCCTTGTCCGTGTTGGCGAGCAGCGTGCGCTCGGCCTCCTCGGGGGTGGCGCCCATGCCGATGAGCACCGCGAGGGCGCCCGCCACGTGGGGGCTCGCCATCGACGTGCCCTGGAACTCCTGCAGGTCCATCGCCCCGCCCTTGACGACCGCCTGCGTGATCCCACCCCCGGCCTCGCGCTTGTCCCCGCCCGGCGCCGCGATCTCGACGCCTTTTCCCCACGTGGAGTAAGGCGCGAGCGTGTCGTTGGGCCCCAGCGCGCTCACCGCGATCGCGTGCTCGGCGTCCGCCGGGGAGCCCAGCCCCTCGCTGCTCGTGTTGCCCGCCGCCGCAACGACGAGCACCCCCTTGGCCCTCGCCCGTTCCACAGCTTTGACCAGCACGTCGCTGTGACCGCCCCCCAGCGACATGTTGATGACCTGCGCGCCATCGTCCACCGCGGCGTCGATGGCCGCGGCGATCCAGGATGTTTGCCCCGAGCCGTTGGCCGACAGCACCTTGAGCGGCAGGATCGTCGCGTTCGGCGCGATGCCCGCTACCCCGACCCCGTTGTTGGTCGCCTGGGCGATCGTGCCGGCCACATGCGTGCCATGGCCGTGGTCGTCCGCAGCGCTCGCTGTCCCTGGCACAAAGCTTCGCCCCGGCAGGACGTTCGCCAGCTCCGCCGAAGCTGTCACGCCCGTGTCGATGACCGCGACGATCACGCCCCGGCCCCCGCCCGCCCGCCATCCTGCGGGTGCGCCGATCCGCGCCAGGTTCCACTGCCCGCCGACCCCCGGGTCGTCGGGGTAGCCGAGCCACGCCTGTGGACCCGCCGGGACCTCGCCAACGGTGAAGATCTGCTCGAGCTCGACCGCTTCGATGAGCCCGCGGGTGGTGTTCAGGTTCGCCAGCATGGCGTCCATGTCCGCGCCGATCGGCAGGTCCGCGACGTAGAGCGCTGCGTCTTCGGCACCCGGGGCCACGAGCGTGAGCGGCAGGCCGAGGGCCTTGGCGACGGTGTCGAGGTCCGCGGGGGAGGCGTCGTCGAGCAGGTCGAACACCAGGCGTTCATCGCCCGGAGTTGCGAGCGCCGTGCCGGAGCCGGTCGCGTAGGGCACGGCGGGATCGCCGGGTACAAGGAAAAGCACCGCGAGGGCGCCGCCGGTCAGCGCGAGGGCGCCCAGGCGTGCGACGTTCGAGGAGGAGGAGGGTGCGGACTTCTTCATGAGGCCTCGGATCGGGGGTAATCACCGTCGTTTGACAAACGAAGCCGGGGAAGGTTCCTTACAGGTGGTCTGCACGGAGGTTGCACACCGCCAGCTCCGCCAGGATCTCCTCGGTGTGCTCGCCCAAGTTCGGCGGCGGGCGGAACGCGACGGGCGCGAGCGGCGGGCTCGGGAAGCGCCAGGGGCCGATCTCGAGCGTGCGGGCGAGGGGATGGGCGAGGGAGTCGGGGACGGAGAGGGCCGGGCCGCACGGGACGCCAGCAGCGGCGAGGGTGAGGTCCCAGCTTTGGACGGTGCCGGTGGCGAGCGCGGCTTCGATGGCAGCGTCGAGGCGGGCCCGGTCGGCGACACGCGCGGCGATGCTGTGCCAGCCGGGATCGTCGGGGAGCGAGAGGGCGATCCGCAGCTTGTGCCAGAGCGGGTCGTTGGCGCAGCAGATCGCGAGCCAGCCGTCGGCGCAGCGGTAGAGGTTGTAGGGCGCGATGGAGGGGTGCGCGTTCGAGGGCTCCGCGGGTGCGCGGCCGGCGTTGAGCCAAGAAGAGGCGTAGTACGCCAGGAGATGATGTTGCACGTCGAGCATGGAGATGACCCGATGGCAGCCGACTCCGGTGCGGGAGCGGTCCAAGAGGCCGAAGAGCACCGCCTGGACGGCCACCTGCGCACTCGCCAGATCCGCGATGCTCGGGCCCGCCTTGCGCGGCGGATCCCCCGTCAGGCATGCGATCCCCCCCACCGCCTGCAGCACGAGATCGTACCCGGCCCGGCCGGACCAACCGAACATATCTGAGGGGGTCAGATCTGTGCTATCGTCGCCGAACGCGTGGATGGCGACGGAGACGAGGCCGGGGTTGGAGGCCCGGAGGACTGGATCGGAGAGGCCGAGGCGGGCCATGACCCCCGGGCGGAAATTCTCGACCACGACGTCTGCGTGACGCACAAGGTCCTTGGCGGTCTGGACGCCGGCCGGGGTCTTGAGATCCAGGACGATCGACCGCTTGTTGCGGTTGGCACAGGCAAAGTAGACGCTTTGACCAGCGGCCGGCCCCTCGGTCAGGAGCGGTTGAAAATGGCGGGTCTCATCGCCCTCCGGGGACTCGATCTTGACGATGTCAAAGCCCTGATCCCCGAGGATCTGCGTGGCCCAGGGGCCGGCCAGCACCCGGGTGAAGTCGATGACCCGGAAGCTCAACGTGCCGCCGTGTCCGCCAACACCCGCGCCTCCAACGACGAGCCGGCGCGGACCTCCTGGATCACGGCACCCTCGGACAGGAGGGTGGCCAACAGCTCGGTGGTGGCCTGGGGGAGCGAGCGGGGATCGTCACGGCCGAGCCGCAAGAGCACTTCGGCGGTTCGACCTGGCGGGAAGGGCGATGCCAGCGTGATCGCGACCTCGCGGTCGGCGCCCGTCACCTCGGACATCGGGCCTTCGCGCACGCACTGACCCCGGTCGATCACGATGACCCGGTCGCACAACGCCTCCAGCTCGGCCAGGTTGTGGGAGCTGATCAGCACGGTGGCCTTGCCGCGGAGCAGGCCCAAAGCTTCGCGGAGATGTCGCGCCTGGACGGGATCGAGGCCGCTGGTGGGCTCGTCGAGCAGCACGAAGTCGGGTTCGCCGATCAGCGCGGAGGCGACCGTCACCCGGCGGCGCATGCCGTGCGAGAGCGTCGCGATCCGCGCGTCGGCCCGATCGCCGAGCAGCACGGAGGACAGGACCTGGTCGATCGCCGGGCCGATCTGCCGTGCGGACAAGCCCTGGAGCCGGCCCCAGACGGTCAGGATCTGGCGTGGTGTGCTCGCCACTGGCAGCTCCGCGTCTTGCGGCAGGATCCCGACCCGGCCCGTGTGCTTCACGGGGTCAAACGGCCCGAGTCCGAGCAGGTCCACGGTTCCGGTGTCGCCCTTCAGGAAGCCGGCGATGACCGACATCGTCGTCGTCTTGCCCGCGCCGTTCGGGCCCACGAGCCCGCAGATGCTGCCCTCGGGGACCGAGCAGGTCAGGTCGTCAAGCGCCAGCTTTTTGCCGAAGTGCTTTTGCAGGCCGCGGATGGTGAGCGCATTACTCACAGGTCACGACGTTGAAAGCGTGCAAAGCCGAACGCGAAGAACACCGTGGCCAGCAGCAGGCTGCGCCCCGTGGCGAGGACCAGGGTGACAGCATCGACGGACCAGAAGTCCGCCCAGTAGCGCGTCGGGATGACCAGGAGCAGCAGGTCACAGATGCGTCCCAAGGGCTCCGGACCCGAGCCCCAGGTGAGCACGCCGGTGGCGATGGGCATGGCGAAGAACGTGAGCGCAGCCATCACGCGCGCGCCGTTGGGGTTGCCCACAAGCAGGCTCGCGCCGAGCGCCATGCCTAGGAACGGGACTGCGAAGACGCAAGACCAGGCCGAGCGCACCACCAGGGTGACGAGCAGGTCGAGGGGCGGGTTGCCGTTCATCATGCCGAGGCCCATGAGCCAGGCGAGGATCGCGCCGAGGGAGGCTGCGACCAGCCCGAGGCAGAGCTGCCCGAGGAGCTTGCCGACCGCGATCTCCAACCTGCCGGTTCGGACCAGCAGAAACCGGATCGAGCGGGAGCGCACCTCGGTGCTGACCGTGCCCGCCGCCGTGAACACGAGGACCGCCGGAAGCAGGCCCATGCTGAACACGCCGACCCAGAGGCCCAAGGCCGGCTGGGCGAGGAGCGCCGCAGCGGTCTCTTTTCCGCCGACGATGGGGCCAAACAGGTCCTGGAGGTCGCCGTTCTGGAGCAATTCTGGGAGCATCGCGCCGGGCGTCGAGGTGCGCGGCACGCCCATGGTGTCTGCCAGTTCGCCCTCCGCCTGACTGAGGATCTCGGTGAACAGCCAGACCGCGAAGCCGATTCCGCCAAGGTAGGCGAGGATCACCAGCTGGAACAAGCGGGTTCGCACCGCCTCTCCCAACTCATACATGGCCACCCAGTAGGTGTCGGCGAGGGGGCGCATCATTCGAATTCGGGCAGCGCTTCGAGCTTCGCGAGGCTCGCGACAGCCTCTCCGGACAGATACGAGAACGGGTCCACTGTCTCCGGGTCCACGCTGTCATACGCCTCCGCCGGCACGATGGCGCGCATCTGGTCGTCGGCGACGAGGACGATGTCCAGGGTGTCGGCGGCGAACTCCATCATGTCGCGGCGGTCGGGCTCGTCGCCGGCGTTCGCGGCGGCCACGAACTCGTCCACCTGGGCGCGGAGCTGGTTGTTCATCTCGTCCATCGCACGCTCGACAGCTTCCACCTGCTCATCTGACAGGTCACCCTGCTCGATGAGCGCGGCGAGGGCTTGGGAGCGGCGGGCGTCGAGCGCGGCCTGCATCACGCCGACCTCTTTGGCCATGTCCACCGGGCCCGATGGGGGAGGGGGTTCGCCAGGCGCTGCGGGGTTGGCCGCGGTCGCGGTGTCGGCCTCCGGCGGGTCGTCCGGGGCGTTCAGCGCGTCGGGCGGCTTGGCCCGCAGGATGTCCCGGATCCCGTCCATGGCGCGCTCTCCCCGGCAATCGCCCTTGGATCGGGCCCGCAGCTCGTCCATCTCCTGGCGGGTCTGCAGCAGCTCCCCGCGGGGCTGCCAGGAGCCGAGCACGATGCCGATGACGAGCGCGAGGACGGCAGGGACGAAGGACTTCACGGCGGCGGCGTATCCCGGGAGCCGGGGGGGGACCCGGGAGCCGCAGCTGCCAGTTTTTTTCCCCTTCTCCCTCCGGGAGAAGGGTAGAACCGACTGAACTCACAGCGCGGGGAACCGCGGAATATGCGCTTGCGTCTCCGCCCGCAGAAAACCGAAACAAAATTCGCGCATCCCTCTTGACGTGTCACCCCCAACATGGTTCCATTGGCAGACCGCCCCTCGATTCGGGGGGCCCCCCCGCCGCCGTCCCCGCCCTCCTTCGCTCCCCGCTGCCCACCCCCGCAGGTCCCCCATGCTCCCCGAATCCCTTCGCTACCCTCCGGGTGGCAAGCCCTGGCTCCTCTTTGGCGCCGTGGGCCTGTCCCTGTCCCTCAACCTGGGCCTCGCGCTCCGCTTGGCGAGGCCGGCCAGCTCGACCGTCGCGGTCACGTCCCCCGCGCCGGAGACCCCCGCCGCCCCCGCGGAGGTGCTCACCACCCCCGCGATCCAGGTGATCGGCGACGACACGACGGTCTCCAACGCGCCCATCCCCAAGGACGAGGTCCCGCCGCTCCCCGAGCCCAGCGGGGCGCTGACCGAAGCGGGGACCCACGCCTTCCAGGGCGTCGTGAAATCCTCGATCTCCGCGACGTTTACCGGCGTGACGGACACCTCGCCCGCCGCGCTCTCCGCGGTCTACACGCGCCTGTTCGCCTGGGACATGGACATGCGGCGCGACCTGCACCGCGGTGATCTCATCGAGGTGCTCTACCAGCAGCCGGTCGGCCAGGAGCCGCTGGTGCTCGCCGCGCGGTTCACGAGCCAGCCGGGCTCTGCGACCGAGAAGGTCTACACCGCGTTGCGTTGGCAGGCGCCCGGCGACCGGTTCCCCTCGTACTGGTCGCTTGAGGGTGCGGAGGTCCCGAAGCGCCTCGTCTCGGGGCCGCTCCCCGACTATGAGCAGATCACCAGCCTTTTGAAGGACCGGCCGACGCACCAGGGCATGGACTTCAAGACCCCGGTCGGCACGCCCGTCGAGGCGCCCCGCTCGGGGACCGTGAGCCGGGTCAACTGGAACCATGTGGCGAACGGCAATTGCGTCGAGCTGGTGTTCAAAGATGGCGTGACCGCGAAGTTCTTGCACCTCAACGAGAACCTCGTCAAAGAGGGCCAGAGCGTCACGGCGGGCACGGTCATCGCGTACACGGGCAACACGGGCCACTCGACGGGCGCGCACCTGCACTACCAGACTGAGAAGGGCGGTCGGACCGTCGATCCCATCGACTACCACGGCACGCTGCGTCGCCAGATCCAGCCGGATGCGCTGAGCCGTTTTGAGACCGACACCCAGCCGCTGATCGCCCAGCTCCAGGGGCAGGTCGCCCAGCGCTGAGTTACCCTTCGCGGTGCAAAGAGGCAGAAGCATGGCTGGATCGCGTCCCTTGGGCTTCGCCGCTGCGGCTGGGCTCGCGGCGTTGGCGGCGCTCGCCCCGGCCGAGGCCGTCGAGGGCCAGCGGGTCGCGCTCGTCATCGGGATCTCCGCCTACCAGCGGCTGCCCCCCGAGGTCGCCCTCGACACCGCGCGGTCCGAGGCCGCTGACCTGGCTCGGGCGCTGGAGCAGAGCGGCGGCTACGACCGCGTGCGGCTCCTGACCGACGCCTCCGCGACGCTGAAAAACCTCGACACTGCGCTGCGCGAGCAGATCGCCAACGAGGTGAGCGCCAACGACTCGTTCCTGCTCTACTTCGTCGGGCATGGCGTGGGCGCGGACTATGGCGAGCCGCGGCTGTTGCTCTACGACACCGATCCCGACGCGCTCGAAGCCACCTCGATGTCGCTCACGGACCTCAACGCCCTGTTTGAAAATTACGTCCACTGCAAGAGCTACGTCGTCGCGTTCGACGCCGCGCACACCGGCACGGTGAACAACCTGGCGCTGCTCGGCCCAACGGGCGACGATTGGCCGGGGCGCGGTCGATCCTCGTTCGTGGTCTCCGCCGCCGCGCCGCGCCAGACCGGCCGTCCCGGGGTGTTCTCCGGTGCGTTCCTGGACGGCGTCTCAGGCCGCGCAGACTCCGACCGGGACGGGTTCGTCACCGGCTCAGAGCTGAACAACTTCCTCGTGAAGCTCGTGCCCCAGGCGACCGATGGCGTCCAAACGCCCACAGTTGTGTCCAGCTATGACCCCAACCTCGTCGTGTCGGAGGTGGCGGTGCCGACCACCGGGCCGGTCGAGACCCGGATCACAGCGCTCACACGGGCCTCACCGGGGACACGCGTGGACAAGGCCAAATTCGTGTTTCAAGGCGGCACGCGCCAGTCCGTACAGTGCCAGGGCGAGGCCCCGATCTCGTGCGATCCCGCCTGCTACGTGTGGGACGTCCCCGCGGGGGGTTGCACCGTGAACATGACGGTCAATGGCGAGGATCTGGCCGGCGAGGTGAACGTGCTGTACCGCGGGGCGTATACCTGCGGGACGTTCCAGGGCGGGCTGAGGTGTTCGAGTCCGCCGCCGCCGTAGGGGGATCGCGGGGGTTGTCGCGCCATTTGGGCGGCTCGGTGCCCGGATCGTGGCGTTGGGTGTGGCCGGGAACGCCGCTGATCATCGGGGGGAGATCGCGTAGGTGCGCTCCAGGTAGTCGATGATCGCGTCACTCTCGAACATCGCGGTCCCGGTGTTCGGGTCGCTCAGGTAGGGGAACTGCTCCTTGCCCGCCCGCGCCTTGAACGCGGGCCGCTTGGGCGATCCCCGCGAGATGTTGTGACACACGTGCTGCAGCTCCAGCTCGGTGAGCACCTCGCGAACCAGCCTACAGTAGGGGCTCACGTCGTAGGACCACAGCTCCAGCGGGAGCGCGGGCGCTCTCGAAGGGCGTGCCCGCAGCCCTCGCCCGGACCGAAACCCGGTGGCGAGCGTCGAGAGCGGCATCATCTGTGGCCCCGTGAGCTGCCAGGACGGCGCGACGGCAGCGTACCGGGCGTAGAGGTGGGTCACGATGTCGGCCGACTCGTAGAGGGAGAGCCCCGCGTTGTCGTCCACGAGGAAGGGGAACTGAGCCTTTCCCCCGCGCGCAATCGCCTCGGGCCGAAAGCGTTGGCCGCCCTTGGGGCACGGCTTCACGAGCACATCCAGGTCGAGCGCGGTGAACGCCTCCCGCGCCCGGCGGCAGAACGGGCATGCCTCAAACTCGTAGAGCACGAGCAGCTTCTCGGGCTGGGGGCCGGGCCGCTGCAGGACGTCCCGGGGCACACGCCAGCCGTGGCCGAGCCGGGCCGTAGAAGAGAGGAAGCTGGTGGTGACCGCCCAGGTGCGGGAGAGAGAGGCCAAGGGAACCCGGTGAGTCGGGCAGGGGTAGCACGGGGCGGGGCGAGCCCGCGCGCCGGTCAGCGAGGATCCTCTGAACCCCCACCCAGAAGGCGCCCAACGAGCGCAAGCAGGTCTTTTACCGGGTAGGGCTTCTGAAGGAACTCGACGGAACCGAGCCCGACCAGCCTCCGGGTGGCCTCCACCTCGTTGTAGCCGCTGCTGAGCACGACGGGCGTAGACGTGCGGATCTTGCGCATCTCGGACAACGCTTCTTCCCCGTTCATCCGAGGCATCGTGAGGTCGAGCAGGACCAGGTCCACCTCCCCCGCCAGCGCTCGAAAGGTGTCTACCCCCTCGTGGCCATCGGCCGCCTCGACCACGCGATAGCCCGCGAATTCCAGGGCCGAACGCACGAATTGCCTGACCACAGGCTCGTCGTCAACCACGAGGACTGTCCCCTTGGTGATCGGCGCTTTGGCCTCGGGCTCGCTCCCAGGGAGCCCGAGGTCCGATCCTACGGGGAGAAAGATCTTGAACGTGGTGCCACGCCCGGGTTCGCTGTAGACCCGGATGAGCCCGCGGTGCCCCCGGACAATACCCTGGACGGCGGCCAGACCGAGCCCCCTCCCTCCCTGCTTGGTGGTGAAGAAAGGCTCGAAGATCCGAGATACCGTGCCCTTGTCCATCCCGGCTCCGTTGTCCGAGACCTCGATGAAGACAAACCTGCCGGGACCGGTGTCGGGAAAGCCATGCACCGCGGCCAGGTCGCGCTCTTCGAGCACCTGGGCCCCGGTGCGCACGACCACGGTGCCACCTGCCTCGCCGATCGCCTGGGCCCCGTTGATCACCAGGTTCATGAGCACCTGGTGGAGCTGTGACACGTCGGCCTGCACCATCGGAAGCGTGGGATCGGGCTCCAAGCGCAAGTTCACCTTCTTGGGCACGCTCGCTGAGAGCAAACCCAGCAACTCACGAAGTTGGCCGTTCACATCCGTAGGCACGACCCGGAAGTGACCGCGGCCCGAGAACGCAAGCAGCTGCGCGGTCAGGTCCCCCGCCCGCCGCGAGGCTGTCACCATCGAAGCGATCGACTTCGCAGCCGGGTGGCCCGGCTCGAGTTGCAGCTCGGCGAGCGACGCATTCCCGAGGATCGCGGTGAGCAGATTGTTAAAGTCATGGGAGATCCCACCCGCAAGCACCCCGAGGCTCTCCAGCTTTTGCACATGCAGAAGCTGGGTTTGCATTTGGTCACGGTTGCGTTCATGGAGGACCCGCTCGGTAACGTCGTGCATCAGGCCCCACACCGCCGGGCGCGTCGCACCCGGCTCGAGCCGAAGCTGGCCCGACTCGGCGATCCAGCGCCACCCCGACGCCTCGCTGCCGTGTCGATACTCGGTGCGGTACCTCTCCCCCGGAGCGTGGAGCGTGCCTCGCGCCGCGATCACCGCCGGGGTGTCCTCCGGATGGATGCCCCGCGCCAACCCGCCGGGGGTGAGCGCATCGGAGACCGGAACACCCAGCAGGTTGGTGATGTCGCCCCGCACCCACTCGGGCCTCCACCCCTCGGGATCCACGCACCAGACCACCACGTTGAGCGCGAAAATCAGGTCGTCGTAGCGCTTCTCCGCCGCTTCGGCGATGCGTCGCATCTGCACATGCTCGGTGACCTCGAACGCAAACGAAGTGATCCCGTCCACCACCCCGTGCGCGTCCCGATTCGGTTGGAACGTCACGTTCCAGTATCGCTCCTCCGGCTCGCCACCGGGCTTGCGCGGCGTATCTGCGCGAGCGCCAACGGCCACGAACGGCTCGCCCGCGGTGTACGCCTGATCGAGGATCGCGAGGTACCCCTGCTCGACAAACTCCGGGAACACCTGGGCGTACGGTAGGCCGACCATCTGCCGGCCGTCGCTGGCCTCACGAAACGCTCGGTTGACGAAGACCATCCTGTGCTCGGGCCCCCGGTGGACGGCGATGACCGCTGGCGCATCCTCAAAGGCGCGCTCAATCG
>CANKNP010000187.1 GCA_947483545.1 Deltaproteobacteria bacterium
GAGCCGCTCATGCGCTTCAACGATCGCATCGAGGGCCCCCACCCTCCGAAGCAGTCGGGCCCCGCCGTCGAACCGCTTCCGCCCCTGGATCTCGATCAGGCTGTGCTCTCGGTCGAAGAGGCCCAGTGGCAGTTTGAGCTGTCCCGCCCGGGCCGGCTGATCCACGTCGGCTGGATGGTCGCAGGCGATGTGGTGGTGGGCAACCACCGCGGCTGTGGCGTCGTCATCCCCGAAGTGCGCGCTTTTCCCGAGCAGGCGTTCATGACGCTCGATTACTTCCGCCTCGCCGTGCGCAAGAAAGGCCGAATCGAGCTGCTCCAAGAGGGCGAGGCACGGGTGATCTCCCACGGCGTGGAGGTCGGCACGGTGGACAACCTGGACGGCGTCCGGATGGAGGTCGTCCGTCGCGACGAGAACCTGGAGCCCGACTTCGATGTCGTGCTGTCCTTGGAGAGCGACCCCAGCCTGCCCGACCCGCGCGCCCGTTTGCTGCTCGTGGACACGAGCGAGAGGCTCACGGCCGCCTTGTTCACCACCGGGCTCCCTTTGCGGGCGGGTCGCCGCGTCCGGCTCGGTCCCGTCGAGGCGACGGCCACCTTCGACGGCGAGCGCGTCGTGATCTCCGACTACCTCAGCACCTATCGGCTCCCCGCGGGCGGCTTCCGGCCCTGCTTCCACAAGGACGGCGCCCGGGGCTACCGCACCTGGCCTGAAGACGGCGCGCCGATCACGCTCGGCCCCGGCGACAGCTTGATGTCTGGCAACTGCGTCTACCGGTTCCAGCCCGCATGAGCCTGTCCGAGATCTACCGCGTGGGCGTGGCTTGCACGGTCGGCATCGGCCCCGCGCACGGGGGGCGTTCGCGCAACGAGGACAACTACCTTGTCGGACGGGAGGGCGAGGTCCGCGTTCGGTTGGGGGATCAGGAGCACGTCGAGGATGCGCTCTCGGACCCCACGCTTGTGCTCGCCGTGGCGGATGGCATGGGTGGCCACGAGGATGGCGAGGTCGCCAGCACCACGACTGTCCAGGCGATCTCTCGCTTGTACGGGCGACCGCGCCCCCGGGATGTCGAGGCCACGATGCGGGAGTTCGTGCTCGACACCCATCACAGGCTTCGCCCGACCGTCTCTGTCGGCGGCGTGGTGAAGATGGGCACCACGCTCACGCTGCTCTGGGTCATCGCGGGGCGAGGCTACTGGGTGCACGTCGGGGACAGCCGCCTCTACCTCTTGCGCGCTGGCGAGCTGCTGACGCTCACGCGTGACCATACCCGCGCCGAGTTCGCACGGCGGGACGGCCGCCCCGAGCCGCCCTATCCGAACCACCTGTCGCAGAACTTCCTCTACGGCTCCCGCGGTCTGGGGAACGATGAGTCCCTCCGCATCGACCACGGGGTGGACACGGGGAGCCTGAACCTCTTGCAAGGCGACCGACTGCTGCTGTGCAGCGATGGGCTGCACGGCTTCGTGGACATCGAGATGATCCGCGACGCGCTCTCCGCCGGCGACGACGCCACAGGCGCGGCCAAGGGCCTGGTCGCAGCCGCGATGCGCGCGGAAGGCGACGACAACATCACCGCGGTCGTGTTGGAGGTCACGGGCGACCCCACAACCCAGCCTGAACCTGATCCCGAGGATGATTGGGCTGCCGGCGACGGCACCCTCGTTCCGCTGTAGGCTTGTTCTGGGGCCGCGCGCCCGCGTTTGGTGTGTACCAGGACACCAACCACCATGCGCATGACCCTTCTCCCTGGCGACCTCCCCGACCTCGTGCCGGGGACCGGCGATCCGGTTGTCCTGTTCGCACGGAGCGGCCGAAGCTACACGCTCGGCGCAACGCCTCTCGGAGAAGGTGCTCAGGCGGAGGTGTGGCCTGCTGTCGGGGAGGACGGCGTCCCCGTCGCCATCAAGCTGAGCCACCGCGGCCACGCTTCGGCGATCGCGATCACGGACGAGGCGAGGATGCTCCTGGCCATCGAGGAGACAGGCGCTACCTGCACCGTTCGCTGCGTGGACCAATTTGAATACGACGGCCGATCCGGCTTCGCGATGTCCCTGTGCACCAAGGACGTCGACGCACACACGCGCGAAGCCGTCCGCGCCGTCCCCTCTCGGGGCGTGGAGGCGGTCCTGGCCATCACCTCCGCCATCGCTCGATGCCTCGACACGCTCCACCGCGTCCAGCTCCCGGGCAGCGAGGGGCACATCGTGCACCGTGAAGTGAAGCCTGAGAACATCCTCGTCGATGCCGAGGGTCAGATCCGCCTCGCGGACTTCGGCGGCTCGTTGGTCGCAGACGGGATGGCGTCGATGGAGCTTGGCATCTTCGGCTCACCGATGTGGGCGCCGTTTGATCAGATGCTCCCGGGGCACCCCGAGCCGAACCCGACCTGGGACACCTATGCGTGCTGCGTCATGCTCTTCTGGTGGCTGACTGACGGGCGGCCGGCCTATCAGAGCGATCCGGCGCCGATGTTGACGGCGCGGGGCCTCGCTGCCTGGAGCGCGCTGTCGGATGCCGCGCAGGCCTCAGACGCCGCAGCGCGCAAGTCCGCGTTCCGGGCGCTCGTCGCCACCCGGGAAGGGACCCACGCCGCGGAGCTCGTCGACGTGCGGGGCCACGGCGCGATCCAGGATCAGGACCGCACCGCGCTCGCGGCCGGGGTCTCCCGGCTCGCCGACGCCGCGGTGTATGGCGACGAGGCGGTCGCCCACTGTGTCCGGGAGCTGGGCGAGCTCCTGGCACGGGGTTTGTCCCCGCTCTCCCACCCGTCGCCGCCGAACCGGTTCTGGAGTGCTGGCGATCTGGTCGCGGAGCTGGACGCCATCCAACGGCGGCTGGTTCAGGCCCGGGAAGCCCGCGTGGGCGAGACGGAGCGGGTCGAGCTGCGGGCACGCGTCAAGTCCTTCGAGCAACGGCCGCGCCGCAACCGCCCTTGGGTGGTGTTCGGCGCCGTGGCCGGTTTCCTCGGGGTGCTGCTGGTGGGGACCGCGGTCGCCATGCTTCCACCACTCTCCGCGGCAGTAATTGAGCCCGAGCTGGCGGTCGGTGAGGTCGCGAAGGTCCCGAAGGTGGCGAAGGTGGCGGTCCCTGGGGGCGAGTTTGTCGCCGGCGACGCGCGCGGGGACGGCGAGGACGACGAGCGGCCGACGCGCACCTTGACCCTGCCGGCGTTCTCCATCCATCGCACCGAGGTCTCCACGCGCGACTATCTGTCCTGCGTCGGCGCCGGGGCATGCACCCCGCCGGCCTGGAGCCAGCCCGGATCGGCCTTTGAGTTGGGTGTCGGTGCAAAGGGGGATGTCTTCCGCTCGCTGATGGGGGACGAACAACCCATCGTCGGCGTCACTTGGAGGCAGGCCGCGAGCTTCTGCGGCTTTGCAGGGGGACGATTGCCGACAGAGTGGGAGTGGGAGAAGGCCGCGACGTGGTCCGCAGATGCAGACACTGCTGAGGAAAAGCGCCGTTGGCCCTGGGGAGATGCGGCGCCCGACTGCACGCGCGCAAACTACGGCGCGTGTGCCCATGGCCGCACCTTGCCCGTGGACGCGTTCACCGCCGGCGCGAGCGCATGGGGAGCGGAGGGCATGGCCGGGAACGCATGGGAATGGACGGTCAGCACCTACGAGGTCGTGCGACGCGAGTTCTTCCGCCGTGTAGTGGAGCAGCACCGCGTGCTTCGTGGCGGCGCGTGGAACTCCGACGAGTCAGCGATCCGGCCCACGTTTCGTCGTCACTTCACGCCGGACGGGGTCTCCGACATGCATTCGTTCCGGTGCGTGTTTGATGCGTGACACCTACTCGTAGCTGACCCAATCCTCCGGCATCGCCGCACGCGCGACGTAGAACGCCGAAGCGTCGATGCTGGATCCCGTCGTCCCAAAATATTCGGAGTTGTAGTTGATCCCGTCGGTGCCGGACTGCGTGGACCAATAGCGGAAGCCGTCGACATCGCCGTCGCTGTCGGTCTCCCAGTCCACGAAGATCACGCTGTGGCCGCTCCCGGAATTGCGCCAGAACTGAACGAAGTCCCCTGGTTGTACATCGTCCCAAGAATACACACGCTCGCCCACCCCATAATTGGTGAGCGCGATCCCGACGCCGTCCCCGTCCAGGTCCCGGACAAACCAATCCACACGAAAAGTGTCGAGTTCATCCACGGTCATCCCGTTCAGCGTACCGTCCCCGCCCGTGCTTCGATCCGCCTGGTCAAACGCCTGCATCATCACCTCCCAGGTAAGCCCGACACAGTAGCACCTGCCTTCGGGATCGCCCTCCGCGACGAGCTCCTCTCGGTACTCGATGTCCTGCGTCGTGCCATACCAACTGCCCCCCTCGGGCCAATAATACTCGTGCGTGCCATCGGTTGGATAGCCCTCGAGCACATCGATCACCAGCGCGTTGAAGCCCGCACCCTGCGGCGAGCTGCCCTCCGCCACCGTCAGGGTGATGCCATCCGAGGCGCGCAGGTACCCGGTGCTCACGTAGCCGCGGGCTTCCACAAAGTGGGCCTCGCCCTCCCCCGGCACATCGATGGTCAGCAGCCCCGCGTCGTCCACCGAGCCGATCGAGGTGCCATCGACGTAGACCTCGATCTCCACGAGATCGTCCGACCCGTCCACCACGAAGGTGACGGGGTTGTAGACTGTGGACGAGGCGCTCGGGCTCTGAATCGTCACCCACGTGGAGCCCTCCTCGGCCACGCGGATCGAGAGGTCGTGGGTGGAGAGCGCGCCCCCTTCGGCGTCAAACCCGGACAGCTCCAGCTCGTGGAGCCCGTCCGCCAAGGTCACGGTGATCTCCCCCTCGTCCACGGCCGCGGTCGCCACCTCCGCGCCGCCGGCAACCAGGGCGACGCTGTCCACGTTGCTCCCGGCGGCAAACGTCAGCACAAAGGGGCTGGCGACCGTCTCGCCGTTGGCCGGGCTGGTCACCTGCACCGAATCAGCGCGTAGAAAGGTCGGATCTTCCCCATCCCCACGGGACGTCTCCTTGTCCTTGTCGGCGCAGGCGGGAAGAGCGAGCACGAGGAGCGGGAGGAGGTAGCGCATCGCGGCGAGGTAACAAGAAGTGGGCGGGCTTGGCGCCTTGCCGGCCCGGTGAATCCTGGCCGTTGAACGCCCGTGAACCCCGCGGTCACTTCCCCCGCTTCACCTTCACCGACCAGTTGAACGTAAACCGGCTGACTTCCTGGCCATCCTCCATCTTTCCGACGGTGCGCAGCACAAACGTCTGTGCCTGCCCGGTGGCCTTGGCCTCGGCGATGGCGGCAAACACGATGTCCCCCTCCTCGCACGTGAAAGTGGCCCGCGAGACGGCCTTCTTGCCGAAGGAACCCTCCATCCCGGTGATCAAGAGCGAGATCGGCACCCCCGCATCCTCGACCGCGAGCAGCCCGAGCGCCCCTGTCGAGAGCTCGGCGGCCATCGCCTGTGCGGCAAAATAGGTGGATTTGAACGGGTTCTGGCTGCGCCACCCGTAGGGCACCGACGTGACACACCGCCCGGGGGTCAAGCTCTCGACCCGCACACCCGCGAACCACGCCGCGGGCAGGATCGCGAACGACCAGCCAGCGAACAGGATCCGGCTGCTCACACGCGCCTGCAACTTCAGCGCCGCCGGGGAGAGCACGCGCGGGCCGGCCGCTATCGAATTCACCTGGGGCATGACGTTCTCACTCACCTTTTCCATCCAGTGCCCAACAGGGCGTCCAAACGTTGAAGCTCCTCTACGACATCGGGATCGTCGCTCCCGGACGCAGGCACCACCTCGATGCCCTCCGCACCCGCGGCGGTCACCGCGGCTTGCCAACCCAAGCCCGTGACGTCCGGGTTCAGCGTCACGCTCCCGACGATCCCGGTTTGGCACGGCAGGGTCTCCATTGTCGTGCCAAAATTGCCGAGGCTGTAGAGGATCGCCGCGTTTCGCGGCACCCCCGTGCCATCCTCCACCGCACAGGTCCCGATCCCGGCGGTCTCGCCCTGGTTCACGGCGCAGATCTCCGGGGGTTGGACCACGTGGGGGCCCTCCCCGACGATGAGATCCGCCCCCAAGGCGATCATCTCCCGCGCCAGCACCATGAAGTGCGGGTCGGAATAATATTCGTATTCGAACCCCCAGTGCAGGAGGAGCACGACAGAGGCTGCGCCTGCCGCCCGCGCAGAGGTGATCGCCTCGCCGATGCTGGTGAGATCGATCGCCTCGTCCAGGTGCCCAAACGGGACGATGAAAAGTTCCCGGTCGGGGCTGTCCACCCGATTGTTCAGACCCCACGTGAACGAGAGGAACGCGATCTCGCCAACGGCGAGGTGGCTGTCGATCCCCGTGCGTTGAAACCCGTGGGCGTCCACCTGTGCGAGGGTCGCGGTCACCGATGCGTTCCCGAGATCCATCGTGTGATTGTTGTTCAGTTGGAGTACGTCGAGCGGCAGCCCTTCCAGGATCTCCGGGGGAGCGTTGAACGCGTACAGCGGCAGATCATCCTTGTCGGTCGGCTGATCGGGATCGACGGGCGTCTCCAGGTTTCCGATCCGCAGATCGCCGTCCAGCAGGCCGGCCACGGGGTCCAGGAACGTGCTCCAGTTGTCGCCGATCCACATCACGTCGCCGACAAAATCAAGCTGGGTGCCGACGCCCAGGGGTGGGATCTTCGGGCGCATGACCTCGAAGTGTTCAAGCGCCTCCTGGGGTGCGCTCTTGCGGTGAAGCACGGACTTCTGGGTATAGAGCAGCGTCTGATCGATGTCCGTCAGCGGGTCCCAGGTCTCGGTCTCGAACCGTACCTCCTCGTAGTCCTCCAAATCCGTCTGCGGCGTGTAGGTGTAGGGAAACGCGAGCGCGGCCACCCCCGTCTCCTCGGTCCCGCCCGCGCAGGCGGACGCCAAACAAACGAGCGCGGCCAGCCTCATGGGCGCCACCGCTTGTGGGCCAGGTGCGCGCCCAGGTGTTTCCCGGGGCTCGGGTGCTCATCGAGTTTTTCGGCCAGCCACTGCATCCACTCGCCATAGGAGACGCCCAACTCACGGCGTCGCACCTCGATATGCGGCCGACACTTTCGCCAGGATTGGCGGACGTAACCGCCCATCAAATCGTCCACGAGGTGCAAAGGGAGAATGCGGTGAAAAACGAGGACGCCGATGCTCTCAAAGACGTGGCTCAACGAGAGCACGGCGGCAGACATGTCCGGGCTGTTCTGGATCAGCAGGGGATCGGCGTGGTCGGGCAGGGTCATGACCAGGCGAACGCTCCGCGTGAAATCTGCCGTGAGCATGGCGCGAACCAGCTCCGTGGACGTAAACAGCGCGCGGGTCTTCACCATCTGGCGGATCTGAAGCGTGCCGAGGAGCGCGGCCACCAGGACCGCCATCGCTGAGGCGACGTTTGCAAGGGTCGCGAGTTCCATCAGCAGCTCAGCGCGCGGCCGGCGTCTTGATCTGGTTCAACGCCATCATCTGCTTCATCGTATGCTGCATGCTCTCCGGCGAGCCGTCCAGGAACATCACGTTGCCCTTGCCGTTCTCCGCAAAATGCTTGAGCGACTCGGTCCACATGGAGAACAGGATGAAGCTCACGTCCAGGTCCGCCTTCGCCATCTCCTGTGCGGCCTCCGTCATGCCCTTGGCCACCTCTGCCCGGAAGAGCGCGATGCCCTGCCCGCGGAGCTGTGCGGCTTGGCGCTCCGCTTCTGCCGCGATCTTGATCGCGTTGCCTTCCGCCTCAGCACCCTTGGTCTTGGTGATCAGCAGCGCCTGGCCTTCGTTCTCTGCCGCGGCCTTCAAATTGCTCGACGCCACCACCTTCGCCATGGAGCGCGAGATCTCCTCGTCGAAGCCGATGTCGTTGATTTGCAGGTCAATGAGGTGGTAGCCCCAGCTCGCGAGCGCGTGGTCCAGCTGGTCCTTGACCGAGTCAATGATCTCGTTTCGCAACGCCAGGATCTCCGCCTGGCGCTTGGTAGCGACGAACGCGCGGACCGACCCCTCGACCGAGCGGGTGAGCGCCACCATGAACGAGCGCTCGTCCACAAACTTGAACGCGACGTTCAGGATGGTGTCCTCGTCCGAGTTGAGCACCGAGTACAGCAGCATCGCCTTGAAGTGAACGTTCGCCTGGTCGTTGGTGATCGCCTGGAACGCGAGCTCGACGGACTGGTTCTGCAGCGACAGGCGCTTGGCGGCCTGCTCGATGATGGGGATCTTGAAATTCAGGCCCGGCCGCTGGACCCGCGCGAACTTGCCGAAGCGGGTGAGCACGATGACCGTGCCCTGCCCGACGATGTTGAAGCTGCCCCCGAGGAGGATCAGGCCGAAGAAGCCAGCGAACATGAGGAAGGCGAGCACGACGACGACATCCATGGGAAACCTGGGAAGCCGGCCCCATAGCCCGATGTCGGGGGCGGCGCGCGGGCGGATGTGCGCCCGATCTACTACGTTCCCCGCCATGCTCGCCCTCACCCTGCTCCTCGCCTGCCGCACCGCCACGATCGTGGATGCCTGCGATGAAGATCTCGCGTTCTGCCTGCCCTGCGAGACCGATGCGGAGTGTGTGCTCGGCGGAAATCCGTGCCTTGAGACCGTGTACTGCCAGCACGAGGACGCCGGCATCGCGGTGATCGAGATCGGCTGCAGCGCCGCGGTCGAATACCGCTGGCCCGACGCGAGCGCCTGCACGTGCGAAGCGGGCGTATGTTCGAGCGACTGAACTACTGTTTGCACCCGACGCCCCTCGGGGATCTGTTCCTCGGGGCGGACGACGAGGGTCTGCGGATCGCTACGTTCGTCGAGGGGCCCAGCGGGCGACCGTTTGGCTGGCCTTCGCGGTGGACCCCCGCGGCGATGCCGGGCGTGTGTGACGAGTTGGATCGCTACTTTGCCGGTACGCTGCAGGTATTCACCACGCCGCTCGCCCCGGAGGGCACTGAGTTTCAGCGCCGCGTATGGGCCGGGCTCCAGGGGATTCCGTTCGGGGCGACCCGGTCGTATTCCGAGATCGCAGCGGTGCTCGGAAATCCGGGGTTGGTGCGCGCGGTGGGCACCGCCAACGGCGCAAACCCCATCGCGATCCTGATCCCGTGCCACCGGGTGATCGGCGCGGACGGGCGGCTGGTCGGGTACGCAGGCGGCTTGGACCGAAAGAAGGCGCTGCTGAGGCTCGAAGGTGGCCGGGGAGCGTTGTTTTGAGCCTCCGCGCCCGGGTTGGCCCCCGCGCGCTCCGAAATCACCTGCTCCAGGCGACGGGCTTCATGCACCCGGAGATCGTCATCTTCGACATCACGCATCGGTGTACGAGCCAGTGCGCGGGCTGCGCGTTTCGCGAGGCGGAGCCGGGGGAGTTGGCCGCACACCGTTGGGTTGATCTCGCGCGGGAGGCCAAAGCCCAGGGGTTTCGGCAGGTCGTGGTCACGGGCGGAGAGCCGCTCGCCCACCCGGAGATCGCCACGATCCTCGCGGGGATCGCCCAGAGTTTGCCCATCGCGCTGATGACCAACGGCTTGGCGCTCCGCAAACATGCGCCCCTTGTGCGCGCGCATGTGGCCGAGGTCTACGTCTCCTGGGACGCCGCCACCGAGCAAACCTACGAGCAGATTCGCGGCGTCCGTGGCCTGAGCGCCGTTCGGGAGGGCGTGGCCGCGGTGTCGGGTCGGACGATCCACGCCCGGACGACGATTTGGGAACACAATGTTGCGGAGTTGGACGCCATCCGGGTGGCCGCCGAGGCCGCCGGCTGTACGGAGATGAGCGTGCTCGCGGCCGATACGTCCAGCGACGGTTTTGGGGCGCGTGGACTTGAGCGCGGACGGGGACCCCGTCGGGACCAACTGCCCGCTTTGGCCGCCTTCCTGGGTCGAGAAGACCCGTTCGTTCGCATGTCCGCCGAAGCGAAAGCCCGGGTCCTCACGCTCGCCGCGGGAAGCCCGACGCCACCGCGGTGCGCGGCTCCTTGGACCTCGGGCGTGGTCGATTCTGTGGGAAACTGGCGCCATTGTTTTTTCCTGGCGTCGTCGCGAGACGTGGACGACGGATTGCGGGCCGCGATGGCGGGGGCTCGGGCAGAGCGGAGGCAGATCGACGTGCGCACAAACCCAGTCTGTGCGAAGTGTGTGTGTTGGAGAGCGTAGGGACAGGGGGATGGGGAACGCGTACGGTCGCGGTCACCGGGCGATCGGGTAGCCGATCTCCTCGATGTCCGCTGCGATCTCGGAGGGGTCGGCGGCTTCCCAGAGTTGGGTCGCCAGCTCATCGGTCAAGGGCTCGTGC
>CANKNP010000188.1 GCA_947483545.1 Deltaproteobacteria bacterium
CGCGAGGGCAAGTACGTCACCGCCCGGCAGATTCGCGAGCGTCTTGAGAAGGAGATGCTGACGAACGTCGCGCTCCGCCTCGAAGACACCGGCTCGGCAGAGACCATGCGGGTGTTCGGCCGCGGCGAGCTGCAGCTTGCCATCCTGATCGAGCAGATGCGCCGCGAGGGCTACGAGATGAGCGTCTCGAAGCCCGAGGTCAAGATCCGCGAGGAAGGCGGCCGCAAGCTTGAGCCCTACGAGGACGCCCAGCTCGACTTCCCCGAGGCCTTCATGGGTGTCGTGACCCAGAAGATGGCGCTCCGCAAGGGCCGCATGACGGAGATGAAGTCCGACGGCTCCGGCCGCGTCCGGCTGAACTTCCGCGTTCCTGCTCGTGGCCTTATCGGCCTGCGCGGCGAGTATCTGAACGACACGCGCGGCATGGGCCTGCTCAACACGATCTTCGACGGCTGGGACGACCACGCGGGCTTCATCCAGGCGCGCATCCAAGGCTCGCTTGTCAGCGACCGCACCGGGAAGGCCACCACCTACGCGATCTGGCACCTCCAGCCCCGCGGCCGGCTCTTCATCTCGCCGGGCTGCGAGGTCTACGAGGGCATGATCGTCGGCGAGAACGCCCGTGAGAACGACATGATCATCAACGTCGTCCGCGAGAAGCACCTGACCAACGTGCGCGCATCCGGCGCCGACGAGAAGCAGATCCTCGTGCCCCCCATCCAGATCACGCTGGAGAAAGCCATCGAGTACCTCTCCGAGGACGAGCTGGTCGAGATCACGCCGGGCAGCATCCGGATGCGCAAGAAGGTGCTCGCCGGGAACATGCGGTCGATTGTCAGGACCGAGCGGGACTGAACCGGGTGGGGTGACGCGGGCGGATGAAGCGGGCCGGGAACGTCGGCGATGTGGGCGGCTCACCGCCATCGCCCTGGCGTTCACGCGGGCCGTGAGACGCCGCTGGAAATCGGGGGCGCTCAGGGCGCAGACTTGTTCAACGTGGTCCCCGCCAAGCCGAGGGTCACTGGTGCGCGGGTAGGACGTCCTTCACGCACATGGGGTCGGAGGCGGGGGAGGAATCGTCGTAGCCCCAGCAGACGACGCAGCCGTCCGTGGCCACGGCGCAGGCGTACCACTCCTCTACGAACACCTGGCGGAACTTGCCGCCGGGGACGCCCCTGATGATGTCGGCGTTGTACCCGACCTCCGGGTCGTAGCCGTCCAGGACACCCCAGCAGCGGACCTCATCGTCCGCGTGATGCCGCAGCTAACACCGTAGCCGAGGTGGATGCTCTTGAAGCGTACGCCGTCGGGCGGGGGCGGGTCGTAGTATTCGTCTCCACCTGTACAGGTTGGCACGCCGTCCGCAAGTCCGCAGATCTGGTTGCCCCCGAACCCCCCGACCTCGATGCGGTCGTAGGTACCGGGGAGGGCGAGGGAACCGCCGTCCGTCATGAAGCACTCCACTGCCCCGTCGTCGTCCAGGCCACAGATTGCGCGAAGCCCGGTGCTGACGCTTGCCCAGGGGCGGGACTGTCTGGGATCGACGGGCACCAGCCACTGGCTATAGTAGAGGCTTTCGCGGTGCCAGCACTCGACGTAGCCCTCGTCGTCCAGACCACAGAGATTATTCGAGTCGGCGGCAAGAGCGCGGAACGAGCGGTCGAGGTGCTCGGGCCAAAGGAGGCTTTCCCAACACTCGACTCCTTGGTTGCTCAAGGCGCAGATCCCGCGGTCTACGGTCTGCAAGTGCGTTACTGGGGGGAGTGGCTGCCAGCGGAAGGCGTCCAACCCGTTGCTGGGGCACGCCACCCGGCCTCGGCTGGTTCGCGCGCAGGGCTCGTCGGCGGTGACGACCTGCACGAACACTTCTCTCTCGCAGCCTGCAAGGCCGACAAACAGTAGGGGGAGAATCAGCACTCAACCGCCAGCGAGCATCGTTGCGTTCGTGAAGAGGCAGATGGGTGCCGATCCACCGAACGCGAGGCTGGGGCTGGGCGGCAGCAGCGTCAGGTCAGGATCTGGAAAACGCCATCGTGCCGGCACTGCACCGATCCGTGCCAGTTCGCCCAGTCGTAATCCACCGTGTCTGGCTCGGCGTATCCATTCGAGTCCGTGTCAGACGCGGGGGGATCCCCGAGACTCCCGGACTCCGTCCATCGGGCCGAAGCACGTTGGAACCCCCCAATCCAGCGCGCCGTGGCGCTGGCTCTGTCTAACCGGGCGCGCAACGTCAACCGCAGCGTGTCGCACGTCAGAGATCGATCCACCTCGTCGGACGCGGCGACCAACTCGGGGTCGATGGCGCTGACCCACCGTCTCATGGCGGCGTAGCTCCGGTCGGCTGGCAGCGGTGGTGCGATCATCCGACCGACGTATCTCGCCGCCGCCCGGGGACCGTGCCGTTCGGCCACTCGGGCCCACCTCCCTCAAAACAACAAATAAACAAACGGCGACAACGCCGGAGCTGCAGCCGCCAACGCCAACAGTCCGCCCAGGCCCACCAGCAGGAAGACCAGCGGCGCCAGCCACATCAGGTTGCGCTCCCGCAGCCAGGCGGCGATCTCCGCGATGTTCCCAAACCAGGCGCGAAATCGATTCAAGCGGGCTCCCTTTCGATGAGGAACGGACCAATCGCGAGCGCGTCCATCCCGCAGCGCAAGAACGTCGCGTAGCCATCGGCCGGGCTGGTCACGATGGGCTCGCCTGCCAGGTTGAAGCTGGTGTTCACCACGCACGGAATCCCGGTTCGCGCGCCCACTTCGCGGAGCAGGTCCGCATACAGCGGCAGATCCGCCGCGTGAACCTCCTGGACCCTCGCCGTGCCATCCACGTGCAACGCCGCGGGGATTCGGGCGTCCTTGGCTTTCACCGTGGATGTCATAAACCTCCGCGTCCAAGCACCACAGTTTGGAAGATCGAACAGGTCGCTCGACGCCTCCGCCAGCACGCTCGGCGCGAAGGGCCGGAACGACTCGCGGAACTTGATGCGCGCGTTGAGCCGATCCTTGGCCTCGGCCGGGCGGGGGTCGGCAAGGATGGAGCGCTGGCCCAACGCGCGCGGCCCGAACTCAAACCGGCCCTGCATCCAGCCGACCACCTGACCTCTCGCCAGCCGGTCAGCGACGGTCCCGGCGATGCCCTGGGCGGCGCAGTCCTCGTACTTGATCCCCCCGTCGTCCAAGAACGCCCGCGCGGCATCCACGTCGATGCCGGCGCCCAACGCCACATGGGTCATGGGCGTACGAGGGCAATTCGACCCCAGCAGCGCCGCCCCCAACGCCGATCCGGCATCCCCGGCCGCGGGCTGCACGAACACGTCCTCAAACGGGCCTTCTCGCAGGATGCGCCCGACCGCCACAGCGTTCAACGCGACCCCGCCCGCAAGGCAGAGATGCCGCTCTCCGGTCCGCTCCTTCACCAGCCGACACAGATCCAGCAGCACAACTTCTGTCACGGCTTGGATGCTGGCGGCCAAATCCCGGTGGCGATCCTCCATCGGGCCTTCGACGGCACGGGGCGCCCCAAAAAGCGCATCGAAGGCGGGTGTCCAGGACTTGTCGGCCTCGCGGTCGAAGCAGAAATACTGCATGTCGAGCTCAAAACTTCCGTCCGCCGAGCGCTTCAACACCTTCCACACGTCGTCCACGCGGGTCGGTTTGCCGAACGCCGAGAGGCCCATCACCTTGTATTCGCCGTCGTTCACCTCAAAGCCCAGGAACGCCGTGAACACCGAGTAGAGCAGGCCCAGGGAATGGGGGAAGTGAAGCTCTTCGATAGGCTCAATCCCGCTCGCTGTGCCACGCCAGATCGACGTCGTCGTCCACTCGCCGACCCCATCGACACAAAGGATCGCGGCGGTTGGAAACGGGGAGCAGCAGAACGTGCTGGCGGCGTGAGAGGCGTGGTGCGCGCTGAACTGAACCTTCTCGGGGGCAATCCCCAGATCGCGGACGAGGTGATTCCGCACCCACATCTTGTCGCCTACCATCGAGATCATCGCCCGGCGGAAGGTCGGGCCCCCGCGGGGAAAAGTACGGAGCGCGGTCAAGAGAATGCGCTCGAATTTGAGCAGGGGTTTCTCGTGCCACACGACGGCGTCGAGATCCTCGATCTTCAAGCCCCCGGCGCGCAGACAGAACCCGGCGGACCTCAACGGCGTCGAGGGATCGTGCTTGCGTCGGGTGAACCGCTCTTCTTGGGCGGCCGCCACGATTTGACCGTCTACGACGAGCGAAGCGGCCGCGTCGTGAAAATGCCCTGAGAGGCCAAGCACCCGCATCCGGTCAGAACGCGCGCTGCAAGCGGACCGGCGCGCTCTTCGACCAACCGCGGGCCGGCTTCGGACGAACCAGGGAGAACGGCGCCAGCACAAAGTAGTACACGACGCCCAGGAGCAGCGTGCTTGTCACGAGCGAGATCCGTCGCGCGAACCACATCCACGCGCCTTTGATCCGCTCGATGCGCATCTGGCGGAGCGCCGCGCCCACCTCAGCACCCCGACCATCCGCACGGTAACGATCGAGCTGATGCCCGGTCCACGCGACGTGCCGCTTCTCATCCTCGAGGATCGAGCTGAACACCTTGCCCTGCTCGCCCAGCGCGTCCTTGTAGGTCGCAAACTCCGCCGTCGCGCGCTTCTCCGCCTCGTGCACGAACGCGATGAACCGCACCTCGCCCATCGCGTCGATGTCGGCCGCCGTGTCTCCCGGCGTGTCCCCGACCATGCTGGCGCCCAGGCCTGTGGTCACCGGGCGTGAGCCTTCCTCGGCCAGGAGCCCGGCGTGTCGCACCTCGTCTTGCGCGTGGCGGATCAACTGGCGGCGTAGCCAGGGGTCTTTCACCTGTTCAGCCGCACGCGCCAGATCCCTCGCGCCGAACGCCTCCGTCTCCGCAAACTCGCGCATCCGTTGCTCAGGCTTTCGCCAGAACAGCAGTCGGGTGAGGGCGTTGCGCATCCGGGGAGCTTAGCGCACCAGGAGAGGGCGGGCTTCGTTCCATCGGCCACAGGCCCGTCGCCGCCGTGATCCGCCCGAGCCGCCCACAGCACATAACTGAGCCCCTCACAATTGTTACATGTCGCATCCGAGGGCTCGCGAATCTCCCCCGGCCGGCCTGATAGACTCCCGGCCCTTCCCCGGACCCCGCGTGCACAAGCCCGTACGATCTGGTCAGCGCCCCCGCGCTCCCGAAGCTGCTCCCCCCGATCGAGCCCTACATTCGCCAGATCGAGGTGATGTGGCTGCTCGCAGGCCGCAAGTTCGATCTGCTGGCCGATGTGCCGCCGCTCGCCGGCTACCAGATCGAGCATACGAACTACCTCGCTGCGCTCTCGGCCCTGGAGGTCACCATGGTGACCGCCAACACCGCCGCCATCGCTGCGGGGCACGTGCCCTACGACTACCTCCAGCCCTCCAAGGTCACTGCCGCCGCGAATGTCTGAGCTGGCGCCGGACCGTATGCTCGGGAGCGGGATCCGCCTGCTCCGTCCTTTGGATCTGGGGATCCGCGGCGGCGACTGGTGGGGGGAGCAGGTCGGCACCGGGCGTCGGGTTCGGGTCCGCCACGGAGCGGGCGACCGCTTGGGTCGCGAAGCGCGGGCCAGGGCTGCTGAGCCCAACGATGTGCTGCCCACCGTGATCGACGCCGGGATGGAGCCGGATGGCGTAGCGTGGATCGCGGAGGAGCGGGCGCGCGGTACGCCGGTGGCCGAGTGGCTCTCTCGGCATGGGCCCATGCCCTCTGCGGTCGTAGGGACCCTGCTGGCCGACCTGCTGGGCACGCTGGCCTACGCCCGCAGGCTTGGCTTTGAACTGCCCGATCCCGACGTGGCCTGCACGCTCGTGGACCATGCGCCGGGTGCGCCCCCGCGGGTACGGCTGGAGCGGCCGGGAGAGCGCGCCACCGGCTCGCAGACGTTCCTTGTCGGCGGCGAGGCCGAGGCCAAGCCCTCCCCGGGCACCCGCGTGTCGGTTCGGGGTCTCCTGGTCTCGATGCTGGTGGGCAGGTCCGACGCGGTCCGACGTGCGCGGGACAGCGAGGAGGCCGTCGCCGGCGCACCAACCGCCATGCACGGGGAACTACGGGCGTTTCTGGCCGCGCTTGCCGCGCCGTCGGAGCCGACGATCCAGGAGTTGGAGGCGCTCTCGCACCAGGCGCGGGCGCTGTGCGCGCTCGTCGGCGTGCCCGCGCCGGTGCGGGGCGAGCGCACCCGGGTCGGCGGGCGGTATGAGCTGCTCAACCAGCTCGGCGCGGGCGGCATGGGGCGGGTTCATCGCGCGTTGGACGGGCTCACGGGCCGCGTGGTGTCGCTGAAGCTCTGCGCTCGCAACAACGGGGGCGGGCTGGAGGAGGAGGCGCTCGCGCGCGAATTCCGCCTCCTCGCTGCGCTCCGTCATCCGAACCTCGTCGAGGTGCTCGACTACGGCGTGGACCCGGAGCTTGGGGCGTTCGTCGTGACTGAGCTCTACGAGAACGCGCTCGAGCTGCGACTCGCTGCGGCAGGCGCAGGGCTTCGCGGCCAGCTCGGTCTCATCGCCCAGCTGCTCGACGCCGTGGACTATCTGCACCAGCAGGGCGTCATCCACCGGGACCTCAAGCCGGGCAACGTCGTCGTCGTCCACGAGTGGGTGCGCGTGCTGGACTTCGGCATCTCCGCGGAGGTCGAAGAGCTGGCGTACGGCGCCCGCCTCGCCGGCACGATGGGCTACCTCGCACCGGAGCTGCTCACGGGAGCGCGGCCATCCGTGGCGTCCGACCTTTGGGCCGTCGGGGTTATCGCCGGTGAGGTGTTGACCGGCCGCCACCCGCTGCCGAACGGTGGAGGCGCAGGAGGCGGGCTGGGACTGGCGCAGGAGCGGCGGGCGGAGCCCTTCGCCGGCGATGAACTGCCCCCGCAGATCGCCGCGATCCTGCTCCCGCTGCTCGCGATGGACCCGGCGGATCGCCCCGCGCGGGCGGGAGACGTGGCCGCCCGGCTGCGCGCCACCGTGGATCTCGGCGGACGAGAAGAGGCCCGCCCGAGCGAGTGGTCTGCACGCTTTGTGGGACGCCGCACCGAGCGGGCCCGGCTGACCGAGTTGCTTGAGGCCGCGCAGGCCAACCGCGGCGCCATCGCGGTGCTTGAAGGCCCCATCGGCATGGGCAAGTCGCGCCTCCTCGACGAGCTGCGGAGCAGGGCGGTGCTCTCCGGCGTCGCCGTCGTCGCGACCCACGGCATCCCCGAGCGTCGCCGCCCCCATCAGCTGTGGGCGCCGCTCGCCCGTTGGCTCGGCTTGTACGCGGTCCCCGATCCGCTGGAAGCCAGCGTGCTCGCCGCGATCGACCCGGAGCTGGCGGTTACCCTCGACCACCACCTCGCCGCTCCGCCCCTCCCGGCGTCGGGCGCCGCCGACCGCATCCGTGCCACGCTGGTATCGCTGACCGCCCGTGCCCTGCGTCCCCTCCTACTCGTCGTGGACGATGCCCACTGGCTCTCCGAGGATGAGTGGACCGTGCTTTCCGCGATCGCCTCCCTCGTGCCGCCGGTCGGAGAGGCCGGCGGGCTGCCGATCCTGCTGGTCATCGCTGGTCGGGAGGCGTCCGCGGATCACCGGGGGCTTGGCCCCGGCGCACACCGGCTTCGCCTCGGGCCCTTGGACGCAGGGGAGGCCCGGCTCCTGGCCAACCAACTCCTCCCGAACGCCGCCGAGCACCTCATCCTCGCCTCCGAGGGCATCCCCCTCATCCTGGTCGAGACGCTTCGGGAGGCGAGCAGCGAGGAGTCGAAGCCGGGCGGGACCGGTGGCTCGCTCAAGCCGGGGGACCGGGTCACGACCGCAGGCGGCGGCATCCTCGCCCGGCGGGTCGCCCGGCTGCCCGAGCGGGCGCGTCAGGTCCTGTGCCTCGCCGCGGTCACCGGCCGGGCGGTGGATCGGGATCTGCTCCGTGGTCTCCATGCCCCGGAGATTGTCTCCGAGGCCCTCGATGATGCACACGCCATCGGGATCCTCGAGTGGCACGAGGGCGCGCTGCGGTTCGCGCACGAGGGTTTCCGCGACGCGCTGCTGGCCCCCCTCGGGGACGCCGAGCGTCGGGCGCTCGAAGGTGCCGTGGCTTCGGCCATGGCCCAGCAGCCGGACGCCGCGCCTGCCGCCATCGCCTGGCATTTTCAGCGGGCTGGAGATGCGCCCGAGGCTGCCCGCTGGGCGGGCGTGGCCGGTCGGGCAGCGCTCGACCGCGGCAGCTTGCGCGACGGCGTGGCGCTCATGCTTGCGGCGAGCGAGCCGACCACTCCGGCGGAGCGCGCCGAGCGGGCGTTCCAGCTCGGTGAGGCGCTCTACGCCCTCGGAGAGATGGACGTTGGGGTGCTCCACCTCCGCGCCGCGATGGCGGCCTGCGCCGACCCTTGCCCCTCCACACGCGGTGGCTGGGCCTGGTTCGTCGGTGTTGAGCTGGTTCGCCAGCTCTGGCACCGGACGGTCCGGCCTAAAGCCGCGCGTCCGGGCGCCCGCACCTCGCTGGACGCTCAGGTCCTGCTAGGCACCGACGCCTACATGCGCGACCGCCCGATGGAGGGCCTGGCGCTCGGACTCTCCGCGTTGAACCGGGCGGAGTCGGTGGGCGCCTGGGGGGCCACCGCTCGGCAATGGGGAGGATTGCAGCTGGTGTTGGGCAGCATCGGGTTCCACGCGCTCGCCGCCCGGCTCGGCACGTTCGCCGCCGAAGCGGGGAGCCGCGCCGGCGCCGATCCAGACCGCGCCCGGGCCCTCGCCGCGGCCGGGTTCTACTATGTCGGCGTCGGGCGTTGGACCGAGGCGACCGCGATGGGCGAGGCCGCGCTTGCCACCTTCCAGGAGGTCGGCCTGCTCCGTGCCGCCGACGAAGCGCAGCTCCTTCTCGCCTGGTCCGCCTCGGCCCGCGGGGAGCTCGACGACGCCGACGCCCGCTACGAGCTGGTCTCCCTGGGCGCCGCACGCCGGGGCGATGAGCAGATGCGGGCCTGGGGGGTGTACGGCCGAGCGCTCGTCGCCCTGGACGCCGGCCGCAATGAGGACGCCGCGCTGCACATCGATGGCGTGCCGCTCGCCACCGCGCCCGATCCGATGGTCATCCCTGCCATCCGGGCCAAGCTCGCCGTCGCGGCGGGCCGCGCCCGGGAGGCCTGGGACCTCGCGTGCCTCGCGGACCGCGCCCTGACAGACCAGGTGTACGCCCGTGGCGTGCACGTCGCGACGCTCACCCTGCTGGTCGATGTGCTCACCTCGCTCGAAGCGGCCGCAGACCCTGCCCTCGCGCCGGAGCGATCGCTGCTGGAGGCGCGGGCGACGGCCCGGCTCAAGCACCTGGGCAAGCACGTGGCCGTCGCGCCAATCGTCGAGCCCGCCTGGCGCTTTCACACGGCCCGGCGGCTGCGGGCGCGGGGGCAGACCGCGCAGGCGGACGCGGAGATCGCGAAGGGGGCGGCGGCGTCGGGGAGGTTGGGGATGGTGGGGGCGGGGTGAGGGGGAGGCCTCACACCACGATCGCCACCTTCATCACCCCGTCCCCCCGACTCCCCAGCAGCTCATAAGCCCGGCCGATCTCGGCCAGCGGAAATCGGTGGGAGATCAACGGTGCGGGGTCGTAGTGCCCCGTGCGCACCATCTCGAGGAGTCGCCGCATGCGCTCCTTGCCACCCGGACACAAGGTCGTGACGACCCGATAGTCGGCGATGCCCGAGCCGAACGCCTCGTAGGGGATCTCCAGCTTTCCGCTGTACACGCCCAGGCTCGACACCGTGCCGCCCGGACGCAGACTCCGGAGGCAGCCCTCGAAGGTGCTTTGGAGTCCGATGGCCTCGATCGCCACATCGGCACCTCCGCCGGTCAGTCGCCGAACCTCGGCGGGAACATCGACGGCCGCGGGGTCGAGGGTGACGTCAGCCCCGAACCTGGCGCCCATCGCGCGTCGAGATGGGTCGGGATCAACGCCGATGACCCGGAGAAGCCGGTGGACGTGATGTCGGAGAGCAGGACCGCCTGCTCATCGGTGACGCTGTCCGGGATCGGCGCCAGGTTGGCCATGGCGTGCGGCACGCGCAGGTACTCCGCTTGCGCGCCGTCGATGGTGTTCCCGAACCGCCACCCACCCAGCGGACTGTACCCCGCCTCGCGGCCGCACTGGGAGCTATGCCCGGACAGGCACGCCCGGCACTGCC
>CANKNP010000189.1 GCA_947483545.1 Deltaproteobacteria bacterium
CGGGGTATCGCCGAACGTCCCGGGCAGGGTTGAAGCCAAGGCGCTCCAGCTCCGCGGAGATCTCCGGGAGCCGGCGGGGATCCACGGCGTACAGCCCTGGCGCAAAGCGGTGCAGCACAAACGCCTTGACGCCCCGCGAGGCCTCAAAACGCTTGACCACCGAACGATGAACAGCCAACGCGGTGATCTCGTGGAATTCGACATCGCCCTCCTGGCCCATCCACCCGCGGAGCGTGTGCTCCACATTCTCCGGGAGCCCGATCTGCGAGTAGTCCCGTAAGAAGTCCAGCAGTTCCTCGCGGCGCCAGCCCTTGGTGAGCGCCTGCTCGATGCTCACCTCGGTGATCTTGTACGTGTTCGCCCGGTCACACCCGACCAGCTCGGCGATCTCGCCGATGCGGAAGAGCATCATCGGCGACAGGCCCGCGGGCGCCATGATCTCGTAGCTGGGGGTCAAGTAGAACTTGCTGAAGCCCTCATCGTCCGACGGCTCCAACATCGCCTTGGCGCGCGGCGAGAGGCGGTAGAACTTCTGCTGGCCCCAGATGCCGAGCTCCACGACGCCGCAGGCGACGAGCGCGGTGAACGCGTAGGTGTCGCGCTCGGCGCTCTTCGCAGACGCGTAGACCCCCTTGTGGTACCGCTCGCGCCAGTCCTCTCCCCTCTTCCAACGCCGGTAAAGCGCCTGAAGCGGGGCCTCGGCGATCCAGGCGCCACCGCCCCCGTGGATGGCCCAGAGGACCCACTCGGCCATGTGGAACCGCTGGTCGAGCGCGCGGAACGCCAGATCCCGCTGGTCCTCCGGCTCGAGTTGCAGCCACTCCTCCACGACGTCGCGGTTCACCGCGATCCGATCCCCGCGCAGCTCGATCATGCCGTGCAGCATCAGGAAATCGTAGTGCAGGTTGAACACCTCACTGTCGGGCGACCAGATCTGGGAGAAGAACTTGTCGAGGTCGTCCTTGTGCTGTTTGAACACCTCCTGCCGCTGCGTGAGCCGGGGCGGGCGCTGATCCAGCCAGGTGGCGAGCGTCGCGAGGGAGAAGTCCAAGGGCGGGCAGAACGGGCGCTGATCGACGACGCGGATCTCCTCGTGCTCGAAGGTAGGCAGCTCCAGCTCGGGGCCAAGCTGGCTCAAGAGCGGGTCGATCAGGGGCTCGGGGACGAGGTAGTAGAAGCCTTCTTCCACGGGGGGGGAGGCGCAGACGAGCCCGCGGTCGGAGAGCGCCTGCATGGTGCGCGCCCAGTCGTGCTCACGCCCGCCCAGGGTGAGGGCCAGCTCCTTGTGAAACTCATCCGCGTGGGCGAGGCCGCCGCACTGAACGAGGGCGGCGAGGGCCTGCCTGTCGCGTTGGTGGACCTGAGAGAGCAGACCGCCCAGGCGGTTGCCCTGCGCCAAGGCGCGCACCGTGAGCTGGATCATGCGCTCGGCATCGACGCCGCGCGCCATCTGGCCGCCCATCGCCTTGTAGAGCGAGGTCAGGATCGGCTCGGGCAGCTTCTGAAACCAGGCGATCAAATCGTCGAGCTCGACGCGGCTCATCAACCGGCGGCGCGCCATGCCGCTCGCGGGCTTCCAGCGCTTCTTGTGGACGCGCGGCCGGTTGACCATCTTGCCGGTGGCCGGCAGGGCCACGCCCGCGGCGTCCGCATCCTCACGGACCAGCCGACGCCCGCGCGGACGCCCGCCCTTTCCGTCGTCGCCGGCCGGCTCCCGAGCCTCGCGAGGCGCAGAAGCCTCGGCCTCTCCCCCCTCTGGCGCCTCGCCCGGGCCACGCCGACGCCGGCGCCGCTTGCGCTTCCGCCCGCCTTCATCCACCCCGCTCTCGGCCCCGATCGGACTCTCGTCCAGACTCTCGAAAATCATCCGTGTTTCCTCACTTCCCTGCGGAACAACCGGCGGGCTGTCCCGCCTCTTGAATGTAGTAGCGGTACCCCTGCTCGGTCAGGAACAATTGACGCTTCATCGCGAACTCTTGCTCCTTGGTATCCCGGGTGACGATGCTGTAGAACCAGGCGCCGTCCTTCTTCGGGCGGAGCACCCGACCCAATCGTTGGGCTTCTTCCTGCCTGGAGCCGTAGCTGCCAGAGACCTGGATCGCGACGTTTGCGTCCGGCAGGTCGATCGAGAAGTTCGCGACCTTCGACACGATCAGCAACTTGATGCGTCCTTCGCGGAACTTCTGGAACAGCACCTCTCGCTCTTTCGCGGGGGTCTCCCCGGTGATGAGCGGGGCGCGATGCTGCGACGCGATGATCTTGAGCTGATCGAGGTAGGTCCCGATCACCAGCACGTTGTCGTTCTGGTGCTTCTTGAGCAAGGTGGCCAGGGCGATGAGCTTCTCTGGGTTGCCGGATGCGAGCCGGTTCTTCTCGGCCTCGGCTGTGCCCTCGTAGCGCTCCCGGGCGGCCTTGGTCTGAAAATCGACGCGCACTTCAAAGCAGCGCGCCTCCGCGATGAACCCGCGCTCCTCGAGCGTCTGCCAGGCCATGTCGTAGCGGCGCGGGCCGACGAGCGAGAAGACGTCGCCCTCGCGGCCATCTTCACGCACGAGCGTGGCGGTGAGACCCAGCCGGCGCCGGGCCTGAACATCCGCCGTAGCGCCGAACACGGGAGCGGGCAGCAAATGCACTTCGTCGTAGACGAGCATGCCCCAGTTCCGGTCGCGGAAAAGGTGCAGGTGCGCGAACTCCTGCTCGCGCGACGCCCGCCAGGTGAGGATCTGGTAGGTCGCGACGGTGACGGGCCGGATCTCCTTCGTGTCCCCGGTGTAGGCCCCCACGTCGTCCTTTGTGAGCGTCGTCTTGTCGAGGATCTCCCGAACCCACTGGTGGACGGCCGCGCCGTTGGTCGCCAGGATCAGCGTGTGCTGCTGCACCTTCTGCATCGCCGCGATCGCGACGATGGTCTTGCCCGCGCCGCAAGGGAGCACGATGACACCGTGGCCTCCCGAAGGGCGGCCTTCTTGGAACCAGCGGTCCGCGGAGGCCTTCTGGTAGTCGCGGATGATGAACGGCTTGCCGTTGCCAAGCATGGTCTCGCGCAGCTCGAAGGGGAGCGGATCCCCGGGGAGGAAGCCGGCGAGATCCTCGACAGGCCAGCCTTCGTTCAACATGCGCTGCTTGAAGATGCCGCGGTGGCCGCCCGAAACCGAGAAGTACCGGTTGCCATCGGGGAGCAGCAACTCCCGCACAGACTTCAGCCCGCCGATGACCTTCGCGATGAACGCGGTGGCGAACTCCAGGCGTAGAAGGCTCGCATCCGAAGGGTGCGTGACCAGCTTGACGAGCCCGTACCGGTCACTGGTCTCCGCGATCTTCGCGAGAACGTCCGGGGGTACGTCGAACTTGGAATAGCCCCGCAGCCCATCGACGATCTCGTCGCGCTTGAGCCCGCTGCTGGCGGCGTTCCAGAGCGACAGGGGGTGAATCCGGTACGTGTGCAGGTGCTCGGGGCTGGTCTCGATCTCGGCGAAGCGGGAGAGGAAGTCACGAACTTCTTCGTACTTCTTGTGCTTCGTCTCCAATAGGACTTTGCCATCGCCCTGGACGATGAGGGGGTTGTCAGGCCTGACGTGCATGGGCCATCAGTACGACTCCGGGTCGGGACCGCAGATGAGATGGGTCGAGATCGGTCCGTATCGACGGGTTCGACGGATGCCCGACGGGTGGCGTACGATAAACGACACCCTTTGCCGTCCCGGAGCGTTTGCTCGGGACTGGCGGAAGCGGAGTCGCGTGACACAAGGTCAGGCGGAGCCCAGCACCGACAGTATTACCTGTGTTCGCTGGAATGTCAAGGGTTCACCTCGACGCGTTCAATCTCGCAGCTTCGGTCCAGGATTTCTGTGCATCGGCGGTCTTCCCCTGCGCGCTCTGGATCTCGCCCTGCAAGTTGTACAGGTTCGACCGGTAGGGGGTGTTCGCCGAGGAGCGTTGCAGACCGCTCTGGATCGTGCGGAGCGCGTCGTCAAACCGGCCGAGGGAGCGCAGGCAGCGGCCGGCATGCCAGGCGGCGTCTTGGGCGACGTCGGCACGCGCGTTGGTCAAGAGCCCGGCGAACGCCGAGAGCGCCTCGGTGTAGCGCCCGCCGGATTCGGCGGCGACCGCGGCCGCGTAGGCGGTGGAGACCTCGGGGTAGGCCACGTAGAAGCTCGGATTGTAGTCGAATGGGGTGGAAGCACCCGAGGACGGCTTGGCCGCAGCGGGGGCGGCGTCTGCGGCCAGCTGGTCACGCTTCTTGTCGTCCAGTTCCGCCCTGCCGGCGGCCTGACCTGCGGGGGAAGGAGCGGACTGGGCCGGAGCATCCTTCGACGACGAGGTCTTGGACGACACGCGTGACGCCGTGTTGCTGGTGGTGGACGGGGCCGGCGGGGCAGGCGCGCTCGTCACCACCGGCGAGGGGCCCGCTGCCGCCTTTGGAGCCGTGTTCTCCTGCTTCTCCCGCTCTTGCGCGGCGCCAGCCCTCGGCTCCGGCGGCAAGACCTCCGACATCGGCGCGGGCGCCGCTTCCTCGCGCATCAGCGGCGCCTCTACAGGCGCGGGCGCGTTCATCGGCTTCGACGACGCCGGCCGCTTCGAGATCGCCGCTGCCGCGGTGTCCGCGCGTCTCGCAGCCTTTCCCTCGTCCATCTCCGGGATCGCCACGGTCTCACTGGGTGCACCCGCCCCCGGGGCCATCGGCTCAGCGGGCGACGTCGCCGGCGCCGCGAACCTTTCCGCCTCGGGGCTGTCCCACACGAGCCCGGAACCCACCTTGATCGCGATCAGCCCCGCCGCCATCGCCGTGAGCGCGACCCCGACGCCGGGGATGGCCCACCACGCTCGGCTGCGGGCGGCGGCGCGTTCGGCAGTCGCGGTAGCTCGCCGAGCTGGGTCTCGCCGCTTGACGACAGGCTCTGCCGCCGCGAGCACCGCCCCCGACGCATCGCTCGCCAACTGTCCGGCTTCTGCCTTTGCAAAGGGCCCCACGGTCACGCCGCCCAGAATGTCCTCCAGGCTCACGGCCGGCCTCGGCGCCCGCTCCGGCGACAACGCATACGCCGCCGCCACCACGTCGGGGTCCAACCCCTCTGGGGCTGGCGTCCCCGGGGCGGCTTCGAGCCACTCGGCGAACAGCGATGCTTGTTTGTCTTCGGGGGTCATGGGATCAGTCTGGGTCGGGGGTGTAGGCCTTTCGGAAAGCGGCGGAGGCGCGGTGGAGGATCACGTCGAAGTTGCCGACCGTGACCGCCATGTGGGCGGCGCAGGTCTCGCGGGGGAGGTCTTGGAGGAGCCGGAGGCGGAGCGCCTCGGCGTAGCGGGGATTGAGCGTTTGGAGCGCAGCTTCAATCTTCTCGCGGGTGTCGTCGGTTTCAAGGCCCTCTCCCGGTGCGTCGTTGGTGGTCGCTTCGCCGTGGATCCGCGCCTCTGCGCCCACCGCGGCCTCCAATCGACGGGCGCGCTGGTTGGCGCGGTGTACGTCCGTGGCGCGGTTGATCGCGATGCGGCGGAGCCAGAAGTAGATGCTCTTGTTCTCCTCGGGGTGGTACTGCTGGATGCGTTCGAGCACGGCGCGGAACGTGTCGCGGAGCACATCCTCGGCCTGCTCCCGGTTCGGGAGGCGCGGCAGGATGACCTCGCGGTACAGCGGGGTGCCGTACCAGACGTAAAGCGTGCCAGCCGCTGAGCGATCCCCCACGCGCAGCCGCTCGACAACGGCGCGCTCCTCGGGGAGCGGTGCGAGCTCGGCTTCGTCAGTCAGAGCGCCTCCATGGCCGCTCGGACGGGGAACGCCCGAGAGGGCCGGGATCTTACACTACCTTGTGTGGGGGCCAGCCCCCCACGCCCCCCTCAGGCCCGCAGCCGCTTCGCTAAAGCCTTCGCCCCTGTATGGTTCCGATCGATCGCGGTGGCCAGGATCGCGAGCCGCCGCGCGTTCTCCATGAGCCCCAGGCCCTCGTAGACCTCGGCGAGCACCAAGCTGTACTCGATGTTGCGGGGCTCCTTGGTGACTGCCTTGCGGTAGAGTTCGACCGCGGCGCGGAGATCGTCCTCCTGGGTCCGGAGGATCTGCGCGAGCTTGAAGAAGGCCTTGCCCTCCGGCGGATCGAGGTCGATGGCCTTGCGGTAGTAGACGATCGCCTCTTTCGACTGGCCGTACCCCTCGGCCTGTTCGGCCTGCATCACAAACTGCAGCGCGCGAACCTGACGACCCTTCGCCGCAGCCTCCCGGTGGAGCGCTTGGTACTCGGCCTGCTGAGGGTCATACCGGGTCGCCAGGTACAGGTTTCCCTCGGCCTTCGTCCAGTTGCCGGCGTCAAAGTCGATCTTGCCAGCGTCAAAATACCTTCTGGCTTGCACCAGCTGAGCCGCGAGCTGCTGCTTGATCTTGTCGATCGCGGATGGCGCTCGGACCACGGGGCGCGCAGGCTCAGGCGCCGCCGCACCCGACGTGGCTGCCGGAGCGCTCTTGTCCTGCTTTCGAAACGTGACCTCGAACCCGGGTGTCTCGTGACCCTGCTCCCGAACCGGTGGCGGCGCAGCCGTCTTCGGTGCGCGGCCGCGGCTCCGCAGCTCCGCGTCGTACGCCTGGCGTTGCGCGGGATCCCGCAGGGCGCGAAAAGCCCGCGTGACCGAGGCGAAGTTCTCGTCGATGACCGTGTGCGCTTCGCCCGTGTCCCGGTTGAAGAACCGGTCTGGGTGCCACTGACGAACGAACGCATGGTAGGCGCCCTCCACGTCCTCCTTGAGCGCACCGAGATCGACGCCCAGCAGATCGTAGTACGTGCCGTCACGGGTTGCTTCCTGGATTCGAGCGATCTCCCGCGTCTCCAGGTCGTTCAGCGGCTTTCGTTCCATCCTGCTCCTGCGTGGCGTTGAACCGGCACGCTCTCAAATTCTAACGTATTTCTGTCGGTGTCAAGGGGGGACCCCTCAGAGAGCGGATGGGACTGCGTCCAGGTTTCCCGGAGGCGGCCGAGATCCACGGCAGCGTAGCGCTGTGTGGTGGACAATGAGGCGTGGCCCAACATCTCCTGGATGCTCCGAATGTCCGCACCGTTCTTGAGCAGGTGCGTCGCGAAGGAGTGGCGCATCGCGTGAGGATGCACCCCCGCGAGGCCGTTCTTCACGCCGGAGCGGTGCACGATCGTGTGGATGGAGCGCACCCCAAGGCGCGTCCCCGCCGGGTTGAGAAACACGGGGCCGTTGCGCCGGCCCCCAAGGTGTCCCTGCAGCGCGGCCAGCGCCGGCGGACCGACGGGCACGCGCCGATCCTTGCCACCCTTGCCGCGTCGAACGTGAACGAGCCCCTCGACGAGATCCAGATCTTCGGCGTTGAGTGCGGAGAGCTCCGACACGCGCAGGCCGGAACCGTACGCCAACTCCAAAATCGCCTCATTCCGCTGATGGGCGGGCTCTCCGCCCGCCACGTTCTCGACCAGCGCAGCGGCCTCGCCCACCTCCAAGACCCGCGGCAGGGAGCTCCGCACCCTCGGTCGCGCGAGCCGCTCGGTCGGATCCTCCGTGACCAGACCCTCCCGCATGGCCCATCGAAAATAGGCCCGCATCGCGGCGATTCGTTGGGCGACCGTCGCGGGGGCACCGCCTGCGTGCGAGAGGTACGCGCGTAGGTCCAGGCGCGTCGCCGTCGCCAGGGCGCGACCCTCAGGCAGCTCGGCCGACAGCTCCGCCAGGATCCGGCAGTACGCCCGCACGGTGTGCTCGGAACAGGCCCGCTCGGCGCGCAAGAATCCGATGAACCGGTCCATCGCGCGACCCGACCGGCCGCTACCCCTCGACGCCGGAGGTCAACCCGCGCTCCACCGCTTCGTCCGGGGTGACCCAATGAATGCACGTCACCGGGCACGCCTCGATCGCATCCTGGATCAGGTCCATCGGGCCGTCTTGGGCGATCGGCGTCGCTTTGCCGTCCACCGGCAGGTAGAACACCTTCTCCGTCTGCTCGACGCAGGTTCCGCACGAGATGCACTCGAACTGGTCGATGACGAGCAGCTTTTCCGCCGCCTTCTCTCGCGACGACTCGTTGTCCAGCGGGCCCCAGTAGTTGGCGCCGTCGTCGGCCACGTTCATGCCCTCCACACCCTTGATGGCGTTGGGATCGCGTCCGTTGGCCTTCGCCCGTGCGATGTAGGCGCCGATGTCCGTAGAGCCCGTGTCGGCCGCCTGGTTCTTCTTCTTTTCGCCCTTCGCAGGCTCGGGGTGCTTCGCCTCGACCTTCGCGGCGGGCTTCGCCTCCACTTTCGCCGTAGGCTTTGCCTCGACCTTCGCGACCGGCTTCGCCTCGACCTTCGCGGCCACGGCGGCTTCGACGCGCTCCGCCATCGGCGGCGCCTCTGCTGCGACGTCGCGCTTGGCAGCGTCAACCCTGGCAGCCTCAACCTTCGCAGCCTCAAGCTTCGCAGCCTCAAGCTTCGCAGCCTCGACCTTCGCAGCCTCGACCTTGGCGGCCGCCGCCAATTTCACAGCCTCGGCCCTTGCGGCCGCCTCCACCTTCGCGGCTGCCTCGGCCCGCGCCGCATCCGCCTGTGGATTGGACGCCACTGGGGTGGCGCGCGCCGGCTCCGGAGCCCCGCGCAGGTTTCGGAGCGCGCCGACCACGGACGGGGCACGCTTCTCGAGGGTAGCCTTGAATCTCGACAACATGGGGACTCCTACGCGCCGGGCAAGATCAACCGGGCGACCGGGCGACCTTCGATGAAATGGGACTGCACGATCTCTGCAATATCGCTGGGTTTCACGCCCGCGTACCAGGTATTTTCCGGGTAAACGACGATGCTTGGCCCCTGGCGGCAGGGACCAAGGCAGTCCGACGTGTTGAGCTTGACCGTCTCAAACAGCTCTTTCGCGTCGATCGCCTCCGAGAGCGCCTGCCGCACCTCATTGCAGCCGCGATCGCCGCAGCTGCCCTTCGGGTGACCCGGCGGGCGCTTGTTCGTACACACAAAGACGTGGTGTTTCCAGTCTGGCATCGCCGACGTATAGCAGGCGCTTTCGCGATTGTCCGTAGTCTATGGGACAGAAGCCGAGGGCCGGTCACCCGTCGGCCATCGCCGCCGGGATCGTCAGGATCACCTCGCTGTCATCCACGACCGCCCACGTCGGCGGGCGACCCGCGAGCGCTGCGGTCTCTCGCTGGATGATGGGCACGCCGTCGCCCTGCGCCTCCATGTAGAACCCACGACCGCTGCCGAATCCAGCCTCGCCGACGGGGAGCTTCACGAGGATGGACTTGATCGCCTCGTTTCGGGTGGACTGGCGGAGGCTGATACTCTCGACGGTCAGGGTGTTTGGAAGCGCCCCGGGCGAGTGAAGCTCGATCCGATCGTCAAATTGGAAGAGCCGAATGCGGGAGCCGTAGATCGAATAGTCTCGGTGAACCACGGCATTGACGATCGCTTCGAACAGGGCGCGGTCGGCATACTGCCGCACCTCGCGCGTGGGGGAGAGCCGCACGAACACCGCGGTGTTCCGTCGGGCGAAGGCGTACAGTCCGAGGATCTGCTGGTCGAGCGGACCTGAGATGTCTGCGGCGTCGACCTGGGCGTTCGAGTCCTGCCGCACGCCTCGGAATCGAACGGCCCGGGCCGACGCCCCCGGCAGCCACCGCTCCGGCTGCGTCGCGCACAGGAGCACGCCGGTGACCGTGGCGAGCTCCACGCCGTCCCAGGTGCCCAGCACCTTACGCTTCTGGAGCGTGCGGCTCGGCTCCTCGTTTGTTCCACACAGCCGGCCCCAAAGCGCCGGGTCGAGGTCTGCGAGGGTGACGTCCGGCACGGTCTGCTCGTCGAACCGGAGCAGCCGAGCCTGGGAGCGTTGTTGGAACAGCCGCGCCAACACCTCTGGCTGGAGCTCACGCCTGCTGCTCCCGATGCGCTGGAAGTAGCCGCCGGGGCTCTTGTGCACGAACAGGCTGCGAGGCACGTCCACTCTGAGAACGGCGCGAGGCACCCCCTGAGCATCTTCGAGCTCCAGCCGCACGATCCTCGCCAGAAGGGGTGGACGGACGCTGTCATTGCAGATCTCCCGCACAAGTGCTTCGGCGGCGTCGAGCGCC
>CANKNP010000190.1 GCA_947483545.1 Deltaproteobacteria bacterium
CTTCCTTCGCCTCTCCCCGCCTTCGCGACGGCGACCGCCTCCCGGGCTACGGAGCCCCGGTGTCCCTCCCCGCGGCGATGGCCTTGCTCTGGCTCCTGGCTCCTTCCGCCTGGGCCCGCCCTGAGGACGCGCTCGACCCGGTGAGCCGCGGCTTCTACGCGCAGGCGGCGGGCGCCGAAGAGGCGAGCCGTTGGCCCCAGGCGGAGTCGCTGTACCGCATCCTTTTTGAGCGAGATCGGAGCTTTGTACCCGCCGCGTTGGGGCTTGGGCGGGCGTATGAGGCCCAGGGCAAGCTGACCGAGGCCGAGTCGCTGTACCGGTCGCTCGGCCTTGAAGCGGACGCGGTCGAAGGGGTCGCCCGGCTCGTCCAGACGCGCGATCCTGCCCAGTCCGTCGAGCTCTACCGCCAGTTGGAGGTGCTCCGATTCGGAGACGCGGGGCCGTTCTGTGCTCAGACGTCGCTCCTGGCCGCGCTCCCCGGTCGTCTGTCCGAGGCGACGGCGTCGTGGGAGCGTTGCGTCACACTCTCCCAGGCCGAGCAGCCCAATCTGCTCGCCCTGGGCACGCTGGTCGATGCGATGTTGCTGGCCGAGCCGGCCTCCGAGGAGGCGGTGCTTCAGCTGGAGGAGGCGCTCGCCCGCTGGCCCGACGCGGCGGAGGCCCCGTCCCTGCGCTCGCGGCTGGATCGCCTGGAGGTGGAGCGATCGGCGAGGAGCGTGGTCCTGGGCGGATCGGAGGCGCTCACCGGGCCTGACGCAGCGCGGCTCTCGGAGGCGCGTGCTCTGCTGGCCACCGACCGCCCCCTCGCGCGCGCGATCGCCGAGGCCCTGCTGGAGCGTCACCCTCGCGCTGCGGAGGCGCATGGCGTGCTCTCGGACGCGACCTTCGGGTCCGACTGGGCCGCTGCGGAGATTCACGCGTTGTTGGCCCGAGATCTGGATCCGGACGCAGCGATGAACCACGTTCGCGTTGCCCGCACCCTGCAGGAGGCCTACGCCGGGCGCCGGAACGGGGAGGCGCTGGTGGCGATGCGTCAGGCGGCCGCGCTCCGCCCTGATGAGCCTGCGATCATGCTTCAGTTGGCCCACTTGGAGCGGTCGCAGGGGGAGTGGGACCGCGCGATCGCCGCGCTGCAACGGTCTTCACAGCGGGCTTCGGACACGGCCCAGATCGATGCCGCCAGGGCCCAGATCGCGGCGCTCCGCCGGGTCGCCCCGCCATTGCCCACCGCAGCGCCGTTGCAGACGCTGGACCACGTCCCGGACGCCGCAGCGAGCGCGTGGCGCGTGGCGCTGGTCTACCTGGACCGCGGAGATCTCGCGTCGGCCCGCACCGAGCTGGATCGGGCGATGGCCCTCGCACCCCAGGTGGCGGCCCTGATCAACATGGACGCGCGGCTGCGTCGTCAGTCTGGGGACGTCGCGGGCGCGATCGCCGCTTGGGAACGCAGCCTCGCGCTGGAGCCGGGGCAGGGCGACGTGGAGCTCGCGCTGGGCGAGACCCTGGAGGCGAAGGGCGAGGCGGAGCTTGCCCTGGGGCACTACCGGAGCGCCGCCAGGGCAGGGGAGGCCGATGCGCACTACTTCCTCGCGCGGTCGGCCGGCGCGTTGGGCGACTGGCAGACCGTGCGGGCCGAGCTGGGCGCGTTCGATGCCGCTGGTGGTCAGGCTTCCCTCTACGCGGTCGCCGCCGGGCGGTTGAGAGAGCAGGCTGAGGCCCACGTGTTCACCGTTCGCGCGGTCGGCGTGGGGCTCGCGGTCGTGTTCCTCTCCGTGCCGCTCTTCGGCTGGCTGTGGCGCCGTGGCGGCGTCGACCTCCGGCAGATGCTGAACCACGCGCCAACCTCCTGGCACGATGCCGCGCGCATCCTCGCCGCGATTCGGCACGAGGTGCTCAAGCACAACACGACCGTGCTCCCGGACATCGCCCGGGCGCTCGACCAGGGCGACCGCAAGGCCTGGGACGCTTGGCGTCCGGGCGCCTCCGATCTGCTCCGACGGTTCGACGACTACCTCGGCGCCCTCGAAGCGCTCGGCGGGCAGCACGGCGTGCGGTTGGCCTCGAGCCGCGATCCCATCCTCGCCCCGATGCGCGCTGCGTTGCGTGGCCTTGTTCGCGCCGCCGCGAGAGGTCGGGCGCCCCGCTCCGCCGATCTTCGCGCCCACAGCGACGCGCTCAATGGCGAGGGCTACGCCGCGCTCGGTACGCTCGTTACGGAGATCTGCATCCTGCCGGTCACCGCCGCGGTGATCACCGAGGTGTACGCCCGCGTGCTGGCCGAGCCCGGGTTTGCGGGGGATGGCGCGCCGCTGGTGGTCGCAGGCCCGGCCGGGCAGGTTCGGCTCTTCCGTGGCGACCTCGACGACATCCTCGCCAACCTGTTCCGCAACGCGCTGGCCGCGGGCGCCACGCAGGTCACCGTGGTGCTCGGCGAGGACAGCGACCCGATCACCGGCCACTCCTGGTTCCAGATCCGCGTGGAGGACGACGCCCCAGGCCAGCTCACCACCGGCATGATCCGGGGGCGCTACATCTCGCGCGGCCTCGGGCTCGCGGTGGACATGTTGAACCGCCACGGGGGCACGATCCGCGTGGATACGGCCCCGCCGGTCGGGGATCGCCCCCGCAAGGCCGTGGTCGTCGAGCTGCCTGCGGTGGAGGCCGCGGCCGTCGAGGTCGAGTGGAGGTGAGGAGCGCGTTACCTGCGGCGGATGTTTCGTCGTCTCGTGAACCTCCCCTTCGCGGTCGCTGGCAAGGCGGCGCGGGCTTTTCAGGCGCGTGAGGACGCGCGGACCGCCGCGACCTATGGCAAGGCGGAGGACCCGGGCGATGTCGCGAACAACACGCACAAGTTGCCCCCGACCCAAACGCCCGCCGACGTCGTGCAGATCGCCCCTGCAGCGTTGGTCGGCCGAAAGGTGCACTGGATCGATGTCCGGGAGGCCTCGGAGCGAAACGAGGTGATCCCCGGCGCCGTCCACATGCCGATCCTGACCGTGAACGTGCGGGTGAGCGAACTTCCGCCGGACGAGACCGTCGTCGTGTACTGCAACGCGGGGGGCAGGGCGACGCAAGTGGCGTGCTTCTTTCGGGATCGCGGGATGGAGGACACGTGGGCGCTCACCGGCGGGCTGCCGGCTTGGATCGCTGCGGGTGGCGCCGTGGAGCCGGCATGAACCCGCGGGTGCGCTGGGCGCTGCTGGGGGTGGGGTTCCTGGGCGTGATCCTCGGCTGCGCCCAGGCCGATCTGTACAAGCAGAAGGCCGAGAAGTTGGCAGAGGCGGCCAGACGTAAGGCGACGACCCCGGCGATGCCGTGCGACGCCGAGGTGTCGAAGGATCCGCCCGGCTCCTGCGTGACCGGCAAGCTTTGGTGCGGCGCTACGGTCGAGGGCACCACCGAGGGCGGCCAGAGCAACTGGGACGGGGAGTTCTACAACGACAAGTTTTGCCTGCCCGGCGGCGACTACACCGCCTCCGAGCGGGTCTACACGTTGGACGTTCCCGAGTACACCTCGGCGGTCGTCGAGCTTCAGTCGGATTGCGTTGACTTGGATCTCCTGGCGCTCGGCTTCACCTGGTCGAGCGGAAAATGTCCTGGAATGCAACACAACATCCCCAACTGCGACGGGGATGATGGCAGCGGGGGCGGCAGCTTGGAGCTGCAAAGCTTCCAAAACCCCGGGTCCTACATGATCGCGGTCGATGGAAAGGACGGGGCGACCGGCACGTTTCGGTTGACGGTGCGATGTGAGGACATCATTCGGCGTTGAGCCTGTAGACCTCCAATCCCCCCATCTTCGTCGGCGCTCCCCAGACCTTCAGCATCCCGCGAACCCTCTCCCGGGTGAGCGAGCTCGAAAACTTCGCGGGGTTGACCACGATGCCGGCAAAACCGTCCTCCACGAGCAGGAGCCTGTCTGCTTCGATGCGGTCGCGATCCTGGACCTGTACGCGGATGCGCCCCTCTGTGGGTTTCTCCAGCTCAAGCAGCGCCGCGGTGTAATTGTTTTCGCAGAGATATCGGGGCGGAAAACCCTTGACCTCGTCGGCGATCGGCCGGCGGTGCACTAACTGTTGGTAGAAATGGACGCGTTCAAAGCGGTCGGAGGCGCGATCGAACCAGGGCAGGGAGAGGATGGCGCCGGGGCCGAGGATGCGGTCGAGGTCCTGCAAGGCGTCATCGCGGCCGAAGGAGGCGACGGGGAGGGGGAGGGGAACCGGCGAGGTGAGGGTGAGCTCCAGAAGCCAAACCGTGAGGGCGGCGGGGGCGACCCAGCGGCCAAACCGGGACGCGAGGGCGTCCACGCCACAGCTCGCGGCGACGGCGAGGCCCACGACCGCGGGGAGGGCGTACCGGAAGGGCTCCAGGAGCAGGGGGGCGCCGGGCCAGACCGCGAGGAGGCCGAGCCAGACGGGGTTGTTGGGGGTGGGGGAGGATGATGCGGCCGAGAGCGGCGTGAAGGGTCCGAGCGACGCCGTGATGCAGAAGGCGGCGACGGCCCACCACATCGCCACCATGGCACGCCGCCGCTGAGTGACGAGCCCGACGATGCCGAGGACCAGCAGGCTGATCCCGGGGGAGAACGCCCGAAAATATCGGCTGCCCGCCTCGCGGGAGATCAGGGCGTCCTTCCCCGTCGCGACGTAGTCGGACAGGAACGCCGTGTAGCGGTCGGGGTGCGTGGGTTGAAGGTACGGATAGGGTGCTGAGTGCCGTGTCTCCGCCACGGTCTCGGCCGACATCTGGCTGTCCGCGGCTCGAAGGATGTGGTCCATCCACAGCGCGTAGGGCTCCGTCAGCAGGACCGCGCCGAACACGATCCCGATGAGGCCGAGCCCTGCGACCCGCATCCCACCCCGCGTCGCAGGGGTCTCCATCGACGGTCCCGCACGAACCAACGCGTACAGGAACGGCGCCATCGGCACCGCGATCACGGAGAAGATCACGGCGTTGTACGGGCATGTGACGAAGCCGAGCCCCGCGAACAGGCCCGCGGCCGCGCCCTCCCGCCAGCCCGATCGCAGCGCCCCCAATCCAAAACGCAGCGCCATCACCCACGGCCAGAGGTTCAACATGTCCGTCACGGCGCCGTTCACGCAGTACACGAGCACCAGCGGGGTGAGCCCGAACGCCACGGCACCGTAGACGCGCGCCCCGGGGCTGCCGACGATCGTGCCCAACAACGAGCGCATCGCGAGCATGTTCGCGAGCAGTTGCAGGTAGACGAGCGTGTTGTACGCGCCGATCCTCCCGAGCATCGGCCGCAAGGCGCCCGTGACCAGCGTGCCCATCGGATCGGGGTTGTTCAGGCTCCCGACGTTCGGCCAGCCTGCGGTTTCGATGCGGCCGCCGAACAGCCCGTCCCGCCAGAAGGTCTCGAACACCCAGAGCTTGACGGGCACTTCGGAGCTGGGATCGGCGAGCAACGCCCAAGGCGCGGCCGCCAACGAGAGCAGAGGGACCGCGGCGCAGCCAGCCAGGACAAGGAACTCTCCCCAAGCAAGCCCCGAGAGCGCGCGGCGGATCACCTAGACGACCACGGAGATGACGGCGATGCGGGTGCTGAAGTCCAGGCCGGGCCGCGTCGGGCCTCCCGGTCCGGTACTCCGGAGCCGGGAGGACCGGACCCGAGTTTCGGTACTCCGAAACTTGGGTAGCGTCCGGCCCGGGGGGTGTGGGGGGCCTGAAGCCCCCCACGGAACACGCAAGCTACCAGCCGGCGACGAGCTGACGGGGGTTCGCGAACGCCGTGATCAGCCGACGCCCGCCCACATCCACCCACAACAAAAACTCCCCCTTGTCCGTCACACCGTGGGCGACTGCGAGGGTTTGAGGCGGATCGTTGATGAGATGGTGCAGCACCACGGTAGCACCCACCGCGTACTCCACCTGGTGCGTCGCGAGGAACCTGGCGCGATGGGAGCGCCAGAGGGCGGTGAGGGGCTTTCGGTCGTCGGCGAACATCGCGTTGGCGATGTAGACCTGGGCGCCCGGGAGGCCGGCGCCAAGGACGGACTGCACGATGTCGCCAAGCTGGTCCTCGGTCACGGTTGCAACAGGGGGCAGCGCCAGGACGGGCGCGGGCGGTGCCAAGGCGGGCGCGGGCGCAGCGACAAGGACAGCGGGCCGGGGCGCTGCGGGCGCCAGACTCGCCGTAGGGGCGGGCGTGAACGTCGGCGCGGGAGGGAGTGCGATCTGTGGGGCGGGGGGCTGGGATGCGCGTACGTTGGTCGCCTTCTCATCCGCCTCTTGCTTGCGCGCCAGATCCATCGCCTCCAAAGCAGACAGCTTCCGCTGCGGTGGGGGTGCAGCTGCGACACCACGGATCACCGGCTTGGCCTCGACCTTGGCCTCGGGCGCGGCCGCGGCGGGACGGCTTGCCGGCGCACCCGCCTTGGCCTGCGCGGCTTTGGCCAGGATCTTCGCCAACGCGCGCGGGTCCGGCCCTGCGCTGGGGGGTGTCGGCGGGGGCATCGGCCGGTTCACAGGCTTGGTAGCCCGCAGTTGGCCGGGTTCTGGCGTATCGCTCGGCGCGGTCGGGTCCGGGGGCGACGGCGCCTGACCGAACAGGCTGGAGAGCGGGTCCTTTTTTGGGGGTGTAGACAAGGGAATGCGCTCCGCGGGTTCAGGGGAGGTGGCGTGCGTAGATGGCACCCCAGCGACCCGTCGCCGCCCGTGCGAGGGGCTCGACCAGGGGCATCGCCAGGGGGTTGAGCTCGGATGCTTGAAGGACCGCGACGCCAAGCCCACCCAGCTCCGGATCGCTGAACCAGGGGGTGACCCAGCCCGGGAACCGCGGGTCGTCCGCAAACCGCTCAGCGAGGCAGATCGCCGCCCGCAGCGGCACCCAAGCGGGGGCGGCCTCCGATTCGGCGATCACGTGCAGCTTCTCCGCGAGATCGACGGGGTCGACCAGGGCTGCGCAGAGGGCTGGGTCTCGGACCCGCAGCGCCGCGAGCACCGGGTCGTCATTCTGCAGCGTCAGGGGTTCGGCGCTGGCGAGGAGGGGAAGGGCGAGGATCCACATGATTAGTCAACCCCCACGTAGCGTTGAAGGATTCCGACCTGTTGATCGGAGAGGCGGTCCTGCCGGAGACAATCCACGATGCTCGTACACACGGGGTACGGGAACATCAGGTTGTCGCCCAGGTCGTCCTCACAGTCGGAGTAGGACGTGCACTCCTCGGTGTCGTCCAGGGCGTCCCAATAGTCCCAGTTGGGGTACTCTGCCGGGTGGAAGAGGCCTAGGAAATGGCCGGTCTCATGCGCCATGGTCTCGCCCATGAGCAGCACCTCTTCGTCGCTGAACTTGCCGTTCTGGCCCGCATGGGCGAGCCAGGAGAGCTCGACCGCGGAGATCTCGGTGGCGAGCATCGGCCCTGGGATCCCGCCGGCCTCGCCGTAAATGTACGCATCGCCCGCGATCTCCTCGCCGATGACCATCAGCAGCGGGTAATCGACCTGCTGCTCCAGCAGCTCCTTGTACTCGTCCACACCCAGGTACGTGTCGGGCAGGCTCGGATCCACCGCGATGTCCGCATACTCGGTCGTGAGCGTGATGCCCCAGCTCGCATAGAGCTCGGTCCAGTAGGCGACGGCCGCCTCCACGCCCAGCACGACCTCCTCGTCCTCGCGCACCCCTTCGCAGTAGGCGATGATCGAGTGCACGGTTCCGACATCTTCCGCCAGGTCTTTCCTATAGAAGATCGTGACCTCCACGTCTTGATCTGCCTCCTGGCGGTAGCTCGCGTCCAGGGTGTCGCCCACAAGCGTCCATACCCCAGCGGCGACGGGCCCGTCCTCCTCGCGCACCGGCCAGTTCAGCGTGTTGGCGAACTCCGCGCCATAGACCGCCGAAGTCAGCGAATACTCGCTCCCCGTCCAGTCCTCCCAGGTCAGCACCGTGTTGCCATCCGGGTCGATCAGCTCTTCGGTGAAGTAGACGCCGTTGTTGCGATCGCCCGACTGCACGACCTGAAAGCGCTCACCCTCCTGGACCTCGAAGTCCACCTCCAGGATACCCCGACCGTTGGAAGTGACCTGCTGAGTCTCCACCCGAAGGGTCTCGGCGGGCGCGGTGTCGTCGCCATCCCCACCCCCGTTGCAGCCGGCCAACATGCCCAGCGCGGCCAGGACGTACAGACCGCGGCGGGGGACAGGCGAGGGGGGCATGCGCACGGCGGCTCAGTATCTCGTCCCGGGGCTCCTCGGCGTCAGTCGATGACCAACACCTCATCCCGTGACACCGCCCGCAACAGATCGCCGAGCATGTCGCGCTTGGCGTCGTCTTCCTTGTAGACGTCCTTGAGCTGGCCGATCAGGTCTTTCGCCCGCCGGAAAGCGCCGACCAGATCGCCGCTCATGTCGGTCTCGGAGTCGATGAACAGGAGGCAGTCGTTGAAGCTGCGTCCCTCCGCCCACATCGCGCCGAAGGGGATCATCTCCGGGCACCAGGTCACGCCGAAGCCCGTCAGCCGCTCGGCCTCCACCACGGTCTTGCTCATGCGCACCTTGTTCGCGTCCCGCGCGGCGTTGAGCGCCTGGCCCTGAAGCCGAGCGCGTACCCGCACATTTCGCCCGAACTCTTTGTTGACCGCGCACAGCAACCCGAACAACGTCGGGCCTGTCAGCTCCTCCAACGCGCCCGACAGGATCAGCTCCGTGACGAAGATCTCCTCCATCTGGATGTGCGCGAGCACCTTCGCGCCTGCGTTGAACGTCAGATCCGGCGCGAGGTAGCCGATCTCGACCAGGAACCGGATCCGGCCCTCGAACTCCAGCCAGGAACGATTCTCGACGTCTTCCGCCCGACGTTCGAGCTTGTGGATGTCTTTCTCCCGCTTCTTCGCGCCAGGTTCGTCGGCCTGCGAACGCAAGCGCTCCGCATCGCCTTCCAGCCTGCGGGCTTCGGCCTGTCGCGCGAAGCTCAAGAAGCTCTTCTCGATGATGTCGCGCACCCGATCCAGCGGGTTCCGCGACAGCAGGTTGACGACCGAGTTGAACGACGGCGAGAAGCTCGACCGCACCGGCTCAGGTTGGCCCTGGAGCAGGCGTTGCAGCGCCTCGCGCATCTCGTCCCACTCGCCATGCTCCGCGCGAATGACGACATGGCCCTCGGTGTCCATGCCGCGACGACCGGCCCGACCCGCCTTCTGCAAGAACTCGCGGGTCGTCAATGGGCGCATCGAGGTGCCGTCGAACTTGCGGAGGCCGTCGAAGATCACGGTTCGCGCGGGCATGTTGATGCCCAGGGCGAACGTGCTGGTGCAGTAGAGCACGCGAACAAGCTTCCGCTCGTAGAGATCCTCCACCAGGGCCTTCACCTGCACGTGGCAGCCGGCGTGATGCCAGGCGACCCCGGCGAACAGCGCGTTCCGCAGGTCATCATCGATGAGCTGGGGGTTCTCGCGCTCAATGTCCCCGACGATGTTCTTGACCTGCTCCAGCTGCGCGTCGTCGAGGAGCGTCCCGCCGTCGAGCCGGTGCGTGAGCGAGCGCCCGTTCTGCTCGGTAAGCTTTCGCGAGAACACAAAGTACAAGCAGGGTAGTCCGTTCGCCTTCCATACAGCTTGCACCGCGTCCGAGTGGCTCGTGACCGGGCCGCTCTGCCGGGAGCCCCGCCCGCGCGGCCCTCGGTCGTCGCGGCGCTTCGGGGGAGGTGCCCGCTTCAAAAACCGCTGGTGCTCCTCGTCGTACTGCTGCGGCCGGACCATGCCCGTGTCCGAGCCGTACACCCAGAAATCCAGCGGGACGCTGCGTTGATCCTGGCGGATCACGACCATCTCCGTCTGCCGCACCTCGCTCATCCACGCGGCGAACTGATTGGCGTTGGACAACGTGGCCGAGAGCCCGAGCACCTGCACCGACTTCGGCAGGTAGATCAACAGCTCCTCCCAGACGGTGCCGCGCTCCTTGTCGTCCAGGA
>CANKNP010000191.1 GCA_947483545.1 Deltaproteobacteria bacterium
GGGAGGCACGCGCCTCGACGTTCGGGACGGCGACGTCCATGCGCTCCTGGTCGACCTCGGCGCGCACCGCCTCGACCTCGTGCTCACCGACGCGCCGCTCCCGGCCGGTACCGGAATCCGCGCCTATAGCCACGCCCTCGGCGAGTGCGGGGTCACTTTTTTCGCTCGACCTGACCTGGCCCAGGCCTTGGCGCCCACCTTTCCGCGGAGCCTCGATGGCGCACGCATGCTCCTCCCAGGGCAGGGGAGCCCGCTGCGGCGCGGCCTGGACGAATGGCTCGATCGGCTTTCCATCGTGCCCGACGTCGTCGGGGAGATCGGTGACAGCGCGCTGATCAAGACCTTCGGTCAGGCGGGCGCTGGCGCGTTCGCGGCGCCCACGGCTGTGGCCGGAGAGGTGGCGCGCCAGTACGACGTCGTGGCTTTCGGCACCACCGACGACGTGCGGGAGCGCTTCTGGGGGATCAGCGCGGAGCGTCGTGTCCGACACCCGGCGGTCGGCGCCGTGGTCGAGGGCGCTCGGAAGCTGTTCGCCTGACGGGGCTACGATTTCCTCACGCCATTGCTCCGGCTCTTGGACGCCCCGTATCGCCTACCGCACCAACCCCGCCTGCCCCGTCCGCTCCAGCAAGAGCCCCAGCTCGGACTCCGCCACGCCGAGGCGCTCCTTCGCGCACCGCTGCGCGGCCGGATCCCGCCCCGCGATCTCGATGGCCCAGCCGATCGCGGCGTCGTCATCGCCCTCCATGTGGGCGAGGCCCATCCGCATCGCCTCAGGCGCGTCGATCACCCGCCCGCCGAGCACCACGCCCTTGGCGAAGCTCACGCCGCACAACCGGGCGAGCCGCGTCATGCCGCCCGCAGCGGGCACGATGCCCAGCGAGGTCTCGGGGAGGGAGAATTTCGCGCCGGGGCCGACCACGCGAAGGTCACAGGCGAGCGCGAGCTCAAAACCACCGGCCACCGCCGGCCCCTGCACGGATGCGACCGAGACGAACGGGGCCTTCGACAGCGCGGTGAACACCGCCTGGGAGCGAAGGGTGAGCGCGGCGTTCCAGTCTTTCGTCGCCCGACGTTCGGCGATCTCGCTGAGATCCGCGCCGGCGCAGAACGCCCGCCCGGTCGCGAACACCACGACGACGTTGCAGTCAGCGAGCGACGCGACCCCGGCCGCGATCGCATCGAGGTGCGCGCGATCGTAGGCGTTCGCCTTCTCGGGCCGGTTGAGCCGCAGGAGCCCGACGCCGCCCTCGCGGTCCACTTGGATCATGGTGTCATCCCCGGGGCGTTGGCGACGAGCCAGGCCCAGCCGGTGACCGCCGCGGCGCCCTCTGCGAGCGCGACGGGGTCGATCTTGTCGTAGGTGTCAGCGTCTGTGTGGTGGAAGTCGAAGTAGTGGGTGTCGTCGGGGTGCAGGCCGGTCACGACCACGCCGCGCGGCTCCAGCGGGCTGATGTCGGCGCCCCCGCCGCCCTCCTCGACAGGCATCCCGAGCGGCGCGAGCGTCGTGCGAAGCCAGGCAATTTGAGCCGGGGTGCCTGTGGACTGCCAGGACAGTGGCACGCCGCCCCCCAGGTCCGTCTCCATGGCGGCGATGTGTGGCTCCGATCCGTGCGCGATGTCATACGCGTGAGCGCCATCGAGCCCGAATTCCTCGTTGGCGTAGAGCACCCCGCGGATCGTCCGGAGCGGCGCTACGCCGGTCTTTGAGACCTCGGCCTGGATCAACCGCATCGCCTCCATGACGTGCACCACCCCCGCGCCGTCGTCATGGGCGCCCTGCCCTACGTCCCAACTGTCCAGGTGTGCGGCGATCAGTACCACCTCCGAGGTCTTGCCCGGGATCTCGGCCACCACGTTCCAGCTCGGCACGGGGGCGAGCTCCTGCGACTGGAGATCCAGCGCGACCTTCACCTCGGTACCGGCCTGGGTCAGCCGCATGATCCAGTCCGCGTCCTCCCCGGTGATGGCAGCCGACGGGATCTTCGGCGAGGGCCCAGCGTCGTCCTCGTAGTGCATCGCGCCGGTGTGAACCGTGTAGAGCGAGCGTTGGGTGACCGAGCGCGTGAGCGATGCCACGGCGCCAAATCGGGCGGCCCGGGCTGCGCCGACCGAGCGGTAGGGCACCGTGTCCCCATAGCGCTCGCCCGCGGGCACGCCGAGCGGCATGACCACGTTGTAGAGCACGATTTTCCCGGCCACGTGGGGGCCCAATTCGTCGAAGGACCGGACCACCACGACGGGCGCCTCCACGGTGCCCGAGATCGTGCCGCCGAGGCCGATCACGTTGAGCTCCCGACGCTCCGGGGCCGTCATCGTGAGGCTCTCCGGGCCCCGAACCCAGTGGCGAACGTTGACCGGCTCCAGGCGCACCGTGGGTACGTCTCCCTTCCAGGTGTTTGCCGCCCATGTCGCCGCATTCACCAATGCCTCCGTGCCCGCGAACCGGCGACTGTAGCGATCACACAGGATGCCCAAGCGAAGGTAGGCAAACCCCGAGTGTCGCGCGCCGTCGAGCAGGCGACCAAGCGCAGCGTCCATCGGCTCCGAGACCAGCGTGGAACGCACGGCGGGGACGGGCGTGACCCCGCCGGGAAAGGGCCGTAGCTCGCGATCTGGCGACGGCGCGAGGATCAGCGGTACCGCGTTTGCGGGAGCCTTTGGAGCGGCGTGGGCGCAGGCGAGCCAGAGCAGGATCAGCACGCATCAACCCCCGAGGTAGGCGGCGCGGATCGCGTCGTCGTTCAGGAGCTCCGCGGCGGGCGCGCGCTTTTGGATCGCGCCGGTCTCCAAGACGTAGCCGAGCGACGCGATCTTGAGCGCGAGGTGCGCGTTCTGCTCGACCAGGAGCACCGTGGTGCCCTCCTTGTGGATCGCGGCGATGGTCTCGAAGATCCCCGCGACAATCACAGGGGCCAACCCAAGGGAGGGTTCGTCGAGGAGCAACACGCGAGGGCGCGCCATCATCGCCCGGGCGATCGCCAACATCTGCTGTTCCCCGCCCGAAAGCGTGCCGGCCATCTGACCGAGCCGCTCCCGGAGCCGGGCCCAGATCGTCAGCACCCGGTCGAGGTCCTGGGCGATCCCGGCCTTGTCGGACCGCGTGTACGCGCCCAACTGAAGGTTCTCTTTGACGCTGAGGTTTGGAAATACCTGGCGTCCCTCCGGGGATTGGGAGATGCCCTTCCGGACGATCTTGTGGGGTTCGGCCCCCGCGATCTCCTCGCCGTACACCTTGATCGAACCGCTGCGGGGTTGGATCAGGCCGGAGATGGTCCGCAGCAACGTGGTTTTCCCCGCCCCGTTCGCGCCAAGCAGTGCTGTGATCTGCTTGTCGGGCACGTCGATGTTGACGTCGCGCAGCGCATGGATTGGGCCGTAGCTGACGCAGAGGTTTTTGATCTCGAGCGCGTTCACGCCGGCTCCGATGCGCCGTGGCCCTGCGCGCCGGCATCGGTGCCCAGATACGCCTCGACGACGACGGGATCCCGCTTGATCTGGTCGGGCGTACCCTCCGCGATCTGCGCGCCGTGGTCGAGCACGGTGATGCGCTCGCAGATGCCCATGACGACCGGCATGTGGTGCTCGATGAGCAGCACACTGACCCCGAAGGTGTCCCGAACCCAACGGACGAGGTGCATCAGGTCGTCCGCCTCGGACGGGTTCATGCCCGCGGCGGGCTCGTCCAGCAGCAGCAGGCTCGGGCGGGTGGCCAGCGCCCGCGCGATCTCGAGGCGACGACGACGGCCATAGGGCAGCGAGTCCGCAGGCTGATCGGCGACCGAGAGCAGCCCGAAGGTGTCGAGCAGCTTGCGCCCTTCGTCCGCGGTGCGGCGCTCCTCCGAAGCATGTCGGCCGACGCGGAGCACATGCTCGAACAACGTCGAGGTGCTGTGTCGGAACATCGCGACCGTCACATTTTCGAGCACGGTCAGTCCCGGGAACAGCCGGATGTTCTGGAATGTCCGGCCGATGCCCGCCGCGGCGACCGCCGTTGGACCGATGCCGACCAATGATCTCCCTCCGAAGAGGATGTCGCCTTCGGTGGGCAGGTAGATCCCGGTGATGAGGTTGAACACCGTCGTCTTGCCCGCGCCATTCGGCCCGATGAGGCCGATGAGGCCGCCCTCGGGAACGGACAAGGAGAGATCGCTGACCGCGCGCAGGCCTCCGAAGCGGATGCCGGCCTGGCGGAGCTCAAGGGTCGGTGCGGGCATAGGCGGCGGCTGTATCATCGGCGGGGAGATCGGTTAGCCCCGCCCGCATGACCCCAACCCTCCAAATCGCCCCGCTCCTCGCCCTCTTCGCCTGCGCCGGCGGAACCACCGACGACACGTCCGGAACGCCCGCCGCCGAAGTGTGCGACGCGACCGAGGTGCCCTGCCTCGACGAGATGATCCAGGATCTCTCCCTGCACGACGACAAGGTGAGCGACGGCGAGGTCGTCACGACCACTGAAGGCGCCGACTTCGTCACCACCGTAGACGCCTCTGCGGGCGGGTACGACCAGGCGTCCAACAACCCCTGGGTCTACGTGAAGTTCGACACCGGCGGTGCTGCGCGCGTGGACATCGACGACGAGACCGCGCTGGAGTCGTTGGACTGGGACCTCTCGCTTCGACGGTTCATCCTAAGGCTGAACGGCGGCGACAGCGGGCCCTCCTGCGTGGGCGCGGCCGTCATGGGCGAGGGCTACACCTACGAGGATCTGACCGAGGCGCCGTCGGGCGTCAGCTACCAGATGGACGACTTCTACACCGATGATTGCACGATCGTGAACGACTCCTCCGGTCTGCCGGGCAGCCCGCAGGTCGTGCTCGGACCGTGGTGGGACTACGAGAGCTGCCTCGAGACGACCGGGCAGCCGTTCCTGATCCAGCTCGCGGACGGCCGGGTCATCAAGTTCCGGGTCGAGACCTACTACGGCGGCGACGGCCAGGAGGAGTGCAACAGCACCGGATCGACGACAGCGGATGGGGGGTACATCACGATTCGCTGGGCTTTTATCTGAGGGGGGCTGCGCCCCCTCGCCCCCCGGCCGGACGCTACCCGAGTCTGCGAGTACGCGGACTCGGGTCCGGGACTCCGGCTCCGGAGTACCGGACCGGAGTCCCGACGCGGTCCGGCTGCAAGTGCCAAGTCCGGAAAGTGCGCATTCCCTCCGCCCAACGCAGGACAGCCGGCCCGAGAGCCGGCTGTCGTGTGTGGTGCGGAGGAGGGGACTTGAACCCCTACGGGAGTTACCCCACTAGGTCCTGAGCCTAGCGCGTCTGCCATTCCGCCACCCCCGCAGGTGGTACTGGCCCGGCGTCCTATGGTGGGGTGGGCGGGTCGTCAAGGCGCCAGACCGCGGTGTGGTTCTCGACGAACATCCGCCGGGCGTCACGCAGCAGGAGGCGTTCAAGCTGCGCCTTCGGGGTGAGGAACTGCTCGTTGAAGGTCCGCTGGTCCAGGAACGCGTACGACTTCCGGATGCCCGGGAGGTCGCCCACCAGGAGCCAGCGCACCCCGCGGCGGTGAAGCTCCCGAAGCGCATCGTCCCCGTGGAGCGCGAGCCAGTAGCGGGTGGGCACATGGTCCTCGACCGACCCCAGGACGTAGGGCTGGTCGATGTAGTAGCGGCCCCAGCTCGCCAGGAGCGCGACGGGATCTTCGCGCGGGACCCAGTCGCGCAGGTAGCGGAGCGCAGGCCAGGGGGGCAGCTCGCCGGTCAGGTAGACGTCGGCAGACTCCGCACCGCGCACCACGGCGGCGACCGACGCGGCGCGGGTCCAGGCCGGCAGCAGGTTCGACGGCAGGGAGGCCGCAAAAAGCAGGACCCAGGCGGGGCGAGGCAGCCGGGCGGTGCCGAGCAGCATCGCGGCGATGCCCAGCACGGGAAGAAGATAACGGAGGATCTGAGCGCCAAGCGCCCAGACCACGAAGCCCGCGAGGGTGAGCACGCCCAGGCGACGGGCGACCGCGCCGGAGGAGGGGCGATCGAACACCGGGACCGCGAGCAGACCGAGCCAAAGGAGCGAGAGGCGTCCGTAGAAGGCCATGCTCTCGGGCTCGGCGCGAAAGAGCACCCGAAAGGGGAGCAGCGCTGCGTCTGCCCAGGTGTGGCCCATGCCGTACTTCTCGGGGTAGACGAACACAAAATCGAGCCCGGGGACAGGGGGCCAGCCGGCGAAGGGGAACAGCGGGTGCAGGCCGCCCCAGGCGTTGCGAATCCACCAGGGCAGGACCGGGAGACCGGCGAGGATCAAGGCGAGGAGCACACGGCGGCGGTCTCCGGGCGCTCGCACCGCGGGGAGCAGCAAGGCGGTCGCGAACAGCGCCAGGCAGACGGGCGCGGCGGTGTACTTCGCGGCAAAGGCCAGCCCCGCGTGGAGGCCCATGAGGCGGTAGCGCCCGGTGAGCAGGGCGTCGGCCGCGCAGACCAGCCACAGCGCAACGGGGAGATCGGTGTACGCCAGGCCCGCGGCCCGGACGACCGACCAGGAGCTTGCGAGGGCCAGCACCGCGACGGCGGCGTTGCCCCCGCGGGCCCGAACGAGGGCGCCGACGGTCGCGAGGAGCGTGAGCACCACGCCCAGGCTCCATAGGCGACAGGCAGCATCCCCGGCGCTGCCCCCGAGCGCCCACGCGGCGACCATCACGAGCTGCACGGGGAGCGGGCGGGCGGCCTCGGGATCCAACAGATCGACCGGGAGAGCGCCCGCCCCGGCGAGCCGCTCGGGCAGCGCGAGCAGGTAGGAAAGCTCGTCCGTGTCCGTCGCGGGCGCGAGGGCGCTGAAGGCCGCAGGCAGCATCAACCCGGCGACGAGGAGGAAAAGGGCGAAATCCCCGGGGGCCGGGCTCGGGAGCGCCCGCAGGCGGACCAGCCCGGGGACCGCCGGTAGAGCGAGCGCGCCGAGCAGCAAGGTGGCGCCAAGCGCATCACAACGGCCGATCGCAAGGAGCGGGAAGAGCAGCAAGGCGTGGGCGCCGATACCGATGGCGAGCGCATGTCCGACCGCTGCCGGGCGGTCCAACATCGCGGGGGCGATCCTTCGTAGGAGCGCGGCGCCCAGCCCCATCTGGACGGCCAGCACGACACCGGCGACGAGCGCCGCTCGCACCAGACGCAGCGCGGCCTCCCCGCTGATCGCAGGCGCGGCCGACAGCGCCCAAGCCCCGGCGGCGAGCGCGCCGAGGGTCAGACCGAGCGTCCTCATCGACTCACGACGCGCTCGCCTCGATGGTCTCAGCCAGGCATCGGGCCTTCCCCGCCCGCTTCGCGGCGTACATCTGGGCGTCCGCGTGCCGGAGGAGCACGTCGAAGCGCCCGCCTGAGCCGCGCACGGTGAGCGCCCCCATGCTGAACGTCACGGGCCACCCCTCGCTGGCCATGGCGCGGTCGAGCCCCGCCTGGATTCGGGCCGCGATCTCCATGGCCTCGCCGGAGTCCATGCCGGGCAGCAGAAGCGCGAACTCGTCACCCCCCAGCCGGGCCACAAAGTCCAGGGACCGCGTGCTCGCCTCCAGCTCTTTGCCGATCCGGACCAGGAGCGCATCCCCGGCGGTGTGCCCCTGGGTGTCGTTCACCGCTTTGAACCCGTCCACGTCCACGTAGATCATGGTCAGGATGCGCGACCGGTCGAGCTCGGCCTGTGCGGTGACCTGAAACGAGCGGCGATTGGCGAGGCCTGTCAGTGGATCGGTCGCGGCGAGGCGCTGCGCATCGTCGAGGGAGTGGCGGAGCGACCGGAGCAGGTAGACGACGATCAGCAAGAAGGCGTAGTGGATCACCCCGTTCCACACGAGGAACCAGGGCCGTTGGTAGTCGAACATCCGGTCGAATGCGTCGGCTTCGGTCCACGCGGTGGTCATCAACAAGGCGACAAATACGCCCAGAATTCCGTTGCCATACCAGGCAGCCACGGCCGGGGGGAGGGCGTAGAACACCGCCAGCGAGAGCCCAGGCGCCAGGGCCTTGTCCACGATGTCGAGCGCGACGGCGAACACGACGCCTTGCAGCACGAGCAGCGAGTGTCGAACCGCGGGCTGGGAGACGTTCACGTGGGCGCATTGTGACACAGCCCCGACGCGGGAGTACCCGCGCCGGGGGCCCCTGCAATTTCGCCCCTCCCCTGGCGCAAGCGGCGAAGCTGGCTGCGCTGGCTCCCCAGCCGCCGCTCGCTGCGCGTCGAGGGCGCTGGCCGCGCAGCCGGGGGCCTTGACTCCCGCCCCGCCGTTCCTACCCGTTGCACGTTCGCGCCCGCCCTTTCGGCGGACCACCCCAGAGGATCCCATGGCAGACGTTCTCCCCTTCCAGGCCGAGGTCAAGCAACTGCTCGATCTCGTTGTTCACTCCTTGTATTCCGACCGCGAGATCTTTCTCCGCGAGCTGATCTCGAACGCCTCCGATGCGCTCGACCGCGCGCGCTTTCTTGAGCTTTCCCGGAGCGACCTTCGCCCTGTTGACGGCGAGGCCGCCGTTCGGGTCTGGGCGAACAAGGACCAAGGGACCGTCACGATCTCCGACGCTGGCATCGGCCTCACCCGCACGCAGGCGGTCGAGCACCTCGGCACCATCGCCAAGTCGGGGACAAAGGCTTTTGCCGCTGCGCTCAAGGAGAAGGGCACCGCCACGGACGGCCTGATCGGGCAATTCGGCGTGGGCTTCTACTCGAGCTTCATGGTGGCCCACAAGGTCGTCGTCGACTCGCTCTCGGCCGAGCCCGGCGAGGAGGCGATCCGCTGGACCAGCGATGGGGGCGGCGAATTCACCATCGAGCCCGGCACCCGCGCGACGCGCGGCACCGAGGTCACCCTGCACGTCCGGAGCGATGCGACCGACTTTCTCGACGACGGCAAGCTGCGTGAGATCGTCGAGAAGCACTCCGACTTCCTGCAATACCCCGTCTACGTCGGGGCTCCGGGCAGCGAGGAGCGCGTGAACCAGACCCAGGCGCTCTGGACCCGCACGCCCCGGGACGTGCCCGATGAGGACTACAAGGGCTTCTACCGCCACATCTCCCACGACTGGCAGGATCCCCTCGGCTGGGTGCACATCACCACCGAAGCGCCGCTGGAGTTCCAATCGGTGCTCTTCTTCCCGGAGAAACGCCCATTTGACCTCGACCACCCCGAAGTCAAGCGAGGCCTGCGGTTGTACCAGCGCCGGGTCATGGTGCTCGACGCCGCGGACCAGTTCCTGCCTCGGTACTTGCGGTTCGTGCGGGGGGTCGTGGACGCCCCTGAGGTGCAGCTCAACGTGAGCCGCGAGATCCTGCAGAACACCCCGGTGATCGGGGCGATTCGCAAGCAGCTCGTGAAGCGCGTGCTTCGGCGCCTCAAGGAGATTTCGCGCGAAGACGACGCCGTGTGGCTCAAGTTCTGGGACAACTTCGGCGTGACGCTCAAAGAGGGCGTGGCCGAGGACAGCGACAACCGCGATCAGCTCACGCCGCTCCTGCGCTTCCGGTCCACCGCCACTCCGGCGGAGGGCGAGACCACGTCTGGCTGGCGCTCCCTGACCGAGTACAAGATCGCGATGAAGGAGGGCCAGGACGCCATCTGGTACCTGACCGGGCTCGATCTTGGCAGGATGAAGGCCAACCCTCAGCTCGAGCGCTTCAAGAAGAAGGGCTTTGAGGTGCTGCTGCTCTCCGACCCAGTGGACGAGTGGGTGGTGATGAACCTCGCCGAGTTCGAGGGCACCCCGCTCAAGTCCGTCGCTCGCGGCGATTTGCCCGACGATGCGGAGGATCCCATCGCCGAGGAGGCTCGGAAGCAGGCCGAGCCGTTCGTCGCGTGGCTGCAGACCGAGCTGGCCGGGCAAGTGGGCGCGGTGAGGGCGTCCAA
>CANKNP010000192.1 GCA_947483545.1 Deltaproteobacteria bacterium
CATCGTCGTGCAGCAGGGATCCCAGATGGATCATCTCGCCCACGCACAACAGGCCTGGTGAGGGGATGTGGCCGACGGCCCCCGCACCGAGCGCGGTGAGCAAAGGACGGAGCCGCTTTCCCCCTGCGAGGGTGAGGTACGTGCCGATGCTGCTGACCACGGGGACCTCGCTCTGGACGAGCTCCGCGAGGTGGGCTTCCGCCGCCTGCAGCTCCGGACGGACGAGCGCGAACACTTCCGGCAACGACGGCAGCATGGTCAACGGGGCGCCGGCTTCGAGCCCGGCACCCCTCGTTCGGGCGGGCAGGACCGCTGGGCGCGCCGTATTCGCAGGGGTCGGGTGCATGAACGCCTCCGCTGGTGCTTTTCACTCCTAACTGAACTGATTGAAATCGTCTACGATCAAGGCTACTCGGGAGCGATGAAGCCCGAAACGCCCGAGAGCCCCTCCGTCGCCGCGCAGTCCCAGGCCATCTCCGTGACCGCCGATGCGATCGGCGAGGTCATGAGGTTCTGGAACTTCAAGCCTTCGATGGGGAGAATATGGACCGTGCTCTACCTGTCGCCGGAGCCGCTGGACGCCGAGGAGATCGAGCGCATCGCGGGACTGTCCGCCGGCAACGTGAGCATGAGCCTGCAGGAGCTGCTGCACTGGGGGGTCGTCCTGCGGGCGGCGAGCGCCGGACCCTCCACCAAGCGCCGGCTCTACGAGGCGGAGACCGACATCTGGAAGCTCGTCGGCCGGGTTTTTCGCGATCGGGAGCTTCGCCTCGTGGACCAGACCATCTCTCAACTGGAGACCGCGCTCCGAACGCTGGAGACCCTCGGCAAGTCGAGCAGCCCGAATGAGATGTTGCGCAGCCGCTTTCTCGTGACACGCGTAGACCGCTTGCTCAGGCTCGCCCGGGTGGGGCGCCGCATCGTCGCGAAGCTCGCCCAGAGCGGGAACGCGGACCTCGCGCCGCTCAAAGAGGTCTTGGGGAGCCCTACGGTGCCTTGACGACCTCCGCGGTCCCCGTCAGCGCCCGTAGCTCAGGCACGGCGGCCTGGGCAGCCTCCTCGGAGGCGAAACCCCCGATGCGCACGCGCTGCTCCGCCTGACCGTCCACCAGCGCGTCGAGCGCGTAGGCGGTGACACCCTTGGCGGCGAGATCGGAGACCAGCGGCTGGGCGAGCCCCTTGGCGGTCACCGCCACCTGGACCGCATACCCATCGGTTGGCGCGACACCCACAGGATCCGTGCCCCCGCTGGTGACGACCACCGCTGAGGTCGCGGGGGCAGGGGACGCCACCAAGACGGGGAGGGGACCGGGGACGGGTGCATCGGGGAGGGGGGCGCCGTCTGGCCCGAGGACGGGCTCAACCACCGGCGGTGTGTGGGGGAGCTCGGTTGGGAACGCGAGGTGCGCATCCCGGGCTTGGGCGCTGACATTTTGGAGCAACACCTCCAGCTCCCCGCTGCTCACCGCCTCGGTAAGCAGGGCGTCTCGGGGGGGGAGGGGCGGGGGGGGCAGCTGCCGACGCCCCGTCTGGATGCCCAGGACAAACGTGGTGGCGGACATGAACACGGCGAGGCCGACCAAGACCCACAGGCGATTGCGCGTGAGCGCGGCGTCGGATTCAGGGCGAACACGGCTTAGTTCGGGCATCGGAACCTCCGTGCTACCCTTAACACGTCAAGAGCCACCTTCAGGTCCGATAGCGGGCAATTCTGGTCGGGGGCTTGACAAGGCATGCCGAACGGCGGAAACTCGGGCCCGTCGAGGTACGCGGATGCTGTTCTCCCCTCTTGCCCTCTTGCTCGCTGTCGCACCCGCTCAGGCCGAGGGCGGCTTCGTGTCGATGGGCGGCACGGCCAGCCCTACCACCGACTACTACGTGATCCAGCCCGGGGACACGTTGTGGTCGATCTCCACGCGCTTTCTGAACGACCCCTACGCGTGGCCGCAGCTCTGGTCGCTCAACGAGTACATCACCAATCCCCACTGGATCTACCCAGGGAACAAGGTGTATTTTCGGCTTCAAGACCACCTGACGCCCCCGACCGCGACGCCAGATTCGATGCCCGCACAGGCAGCGCAGGCGGCTTCAGAGCCAGAAGACGAGGTCTGTGACTTCCCCACGCGGTTCGCCGAAGCCCGCCCTGCGACCCCGCTCGTCGCACCGGGGCTCATCAGCACCGTCGAAGATCTCGACCTGCGCGGAGAGATCATCGGCGCGGACGAGCCCGGTTCGCTCCTCGGTGAAGGCGCCTACGTGTACCTGGACATCGAGGACGGCGAGGTCACCTGCGGGGACAGCTTTTCGGTGTTTCGACTCGAGGAGCAGAAGGTCAAGTCCCGCGGGGAGGTGATCGGCTCGCTGTATCGGGTGCTGGGTGAAGTCCAGGTCATCCGCGTCGATGACAACGTGGCCACCGCGCAGATCCGCGACAGCTATTTCGAGATGGTCCGCGGGGACATCGTCGGTGAGCTCGTGCCTGTGGCGCTGACCATCGACGTTCGCCCGCCCGCCGACGATCTGGAGGCCGAGATCGTCGCTCGGCTGAACTCCAACGAGCAGATCCTGGCCAACGTGCATGAGACCGTGTTCTTGGATCGCGGCAGTGATGACGGCATCGAGGTCGGGGACTCGCTCTTCGTGGTCGAGCGCCGCGACCCCATCCACCTCCAGGACATCGTTGATGAGCGACTCCCCGAGCGCGTTGTCGGCCGTGTGATCGTCGTGCGGACCACAGAGACAGGCGCTACGGCCGTCGTGATGAACGCCGCCCGGGACATCCAGATTGGACAGCGCCTGACCACCCAACCGAACAAGTCGGAGGAGTAGCGCTCGGCATGGATCGCAACAAGCTGGAACAAGAAGCGCTGGGCTACATCAACAAGGGGAACTTGGAAGGCGCGCTGAAGGCGTTCACCGCGATCCTCAAGCTCGATCCCAAGGACCGTCGCGTCCGGCAACGGGTCGGCGAGCTGCAGCTCAAGATGGGCCGCCCCAACGAAGCCGAAAAGATGCTGCGTGAGGTGGCCGAGGGGCTGGTTCGCGAGGGGCAGGGGCGCGCTGCGGTCGCGATCTACAAGCAGATCCTCGCGTTCAAGGCAGACGACGCATCGCTGCACTACGACCTCGGGGACTGCTATGCGACCTCGGGGTATCCGAACGATGGGCGCCAGCACTTCGACACCGCGGCGCGGCTGTACGCCGTGGCGTCCAAGCACATCGATGCCGCGCGGGCGACCAAGCGGATTGTCGACCTGCAGCCAGGAGAGGTCGCGCTCAAGCTGAAGGTGGCTGAGCACCTGGAAGCTGGGCTCGATCTCCGCGCCGCGCTGCAGACGCTCCGCGAGGTGATCGAGGATTACCGTCGGCGGGGGCGTCCGGATGAGGTCGGCCGGATCGCAGAGGTGGCGCTTCGCCTCGCTCCCGAGGATCCAAGCCTGCATCTCGACGCCGGTGCGGCGAGGTTGGAGGCCGGCGACCTCGCGAAGGCGCTCCCTTTCTTGCAGGGCTCCAATGTCCTGCGCCCGGATTTCCCACGCACGCTCACGCTGCTCTCCCGCGCCTACGAAGACGCTGGGGACATGGCCAGTGCGGTCGCATCCATCCGTCATGTCGCTCGGATCGCGGCGGCCGCTGGCGAGGTCTCGGGGGAGCTCGATGCGCTCCGCCGCGCGTCGAAGTTGGCGCCGGAGGATCTGGAGCTGCGCGGCCGCTTGAACGGCGTCGAGCGCCGCGCCAATCGGCTTGAGAAGCGGCTGACCCAGCTGCAGTTGGCCCAGGCGACCACCGAGGAGGAGCTGCGCTTCCAGGTGAAGGCCGAGGTGCTTGCGCGGTACGGGTTCTTCGATCGCGCGATCGCTTTGTTGCGCGGCGCGCCCAGCACCACGCCGGTGCAGGCGGTGTTCGCGGAGATCCTCGCGCAGTCCGGAGATCTGGACGGCGCCGTACGGCTCATCGACGGGATCGCGCCCAAGGCGGGGCGCGAGCGCGAGGCGGTGTTTGACCGGGTGGCGGTGCTGCGGGGGCTGCCTGAGGAGGAAGCGGGCGACGTTCCAACGCCCGTCGGCGAGCTCTCTCCTGTGGCCCTCGACATCGGCGACGTGATGGATGACCTTGTTGACGACGATGAGGTCCCCGCGCCGACCGAGAGCGCGATGACCCGAGGGGATCGTCTCGCTGCCGCTGGTGACGTCCCCGGGGCGCTGGCGGCCTTCCGCGAGGCCCTGGCCGCTGAGCCCGGGAGCGAGGCAATTGTCGCGCGCATCGCGGATCTGCGGAACGCTGCGCGTGGTACGGCAAAACCCGCCGCGGTCGCTCCCTCCGCACCCGCCGCACCCGCCGCACCCGCGGCCCCCGCTCCGGCAGCCGCTGCCCCCAGCGCCCCGCTGCCAAAGTCCTCCGCGCCGATCTTCAAGCCCCGCCCTCCCGCGCCGGTCGCCCAGATCGACGATGATCCGTTCGGCGCTCTGGAGGACGGCACGCTCACGGAGATCTCCCCTGAGGAGCTTGCCGATCCTTTCGCTTCCGCTGAGGCAGAGGCGCCTGCCGGCGCGTCCTCCCTCGACGAGGCCTCGTCGCTGGTTGCCATCGGCATGAACGACGAGGCGCTGGCGCTGTTGAAGGGCGACAAGCGCCTGGAAGCGCGGGTGCTGGTTGCCCGTGCGCTGCGGGCCAAAGGCGATGCCGCCGGTGCGATGGACGCGCTCCGCGATGCGACGAACGACGCCGCCGAGACGGACCCTGGCTATCCGGAAGCGCTCTACGAGCTGTCGGGCCTGTACACCGCGACCGCCAAACATCGCGCTGCGCTGCGCCTCTTGGAGGAGCTCGTGGACCTCGCGCCGGGCTTCCGGCCCAAGGACGTTCAGGCGCGCATGGCTGGGCTCGCGCGGCTCGCTAAGGGGCCTTGACCACCAGCACGGTCACGCCCGTGCCGTCGTCGAAGTGTTTGGACGCCACCGTGAGCGGCGCGAAGGTCTCCTCGATCAGGGCGACGCCGACGGGCAGGTAGATCGCCTCGTCGATCGCGACGAAGGAGAGGCCACGGGCCACCAGGGCGGCGGCGGCGCTCTGCCTGCGTGCGGGCTCCTGCGTGGCGGATGGCGGGATGGGGTTGCCGGTCGTCTGCGGGTTCGCGGCGTCATCGAGTCCGTGGAGGAGCCGGTCCGTGGCGGCGTCGTAGGCCGAGCGGCGGACCGCGGTCCGGAGCCCCTCGGGCCAGAAGGTCGAGCCGCGCTTGGTGAGCACCTGGAGCCAGAGTTGGTCGGCGCTCGCCAGCTCCCTCGACAGTTCGGCGAACACGGGCAGGTCACCACGGCCGACGGCCTGGCGCGCGCCCCGTTGGCGAGGGAGGAAGAGCACGGCACCCTGCTCCGGTGAGGCCGCGATGAACGAGGTGAACACCGGAACGGGGGGCCGAGAGAGCGGCAGGTTCGCGCGAAACTCGGTCAAGGCCTCTGTGTGGTAGACCACGCCGAGGCAGAGCGGCACCGCGACGACCCAACGCATCCACTCCCTTGGCAGGCGCGTGAGGCCGAGGGCCGCCGCGATCGTGAGCGCCTGGGCCACGGGCACCAGCCAACGTCGCGGAAACCGGACGATGGGCGGAGAAAAATGTTGATTGAACCATACGATCCAGCCGCCCAGCCGTTCGCCCTGGTCCCCCAACCACGTGCGCCACATCGTGATGTTGTCGAAGCTCTCGTGCAGGCTCCAGACAAGGCCCAGGGCGGCCACCAGGAGCCAGGGTAGCGCTCGGACGGGCCGCATCAGGGCGCACACGAGCAGCGCGGCCATCACGCGCCAAGGGATGAACCCCGCGCCAAGGGTGTAGTCCCACGGTCGAGGGTTGTCGTGCGTCTCCCACTGCTGCCAAACTCTCAGGAGGACCGCGTTCCCAGGCGCGTTGTTGTCTGAGGCGCTGATGGGGAGCCCATAGTAGAGGCCCCCCAAGACGCACGCCCCGGCGGCGAGCGCGACCAGCGTCGGCCATTGGCTCCGCCACTTCCGCCAGCCGAACACGATGAACACGAAGGGGGCGCAGAAAACCACATGGTACGGGCTGTCCACGGCGACCGCCCCGAGCAAGAGGCCAGCTCCGGCCGCCCAACGGAGCTGCACGCGGCGATCCACCTGATCGACCCGACCTGCCTCGTGGAGCGCTGCGAGGGCGACCGGCACGGTCCACCAGGCAACGAATTCGGCGGTGCCGTCGCTCAGCGCCAGAAAAAGCATCGGCTGGACGGTCAGGCCCACGCCCGCCAGCAGGGCCGCAGCCGGGCTGTCCGTCAGACGCCAGGCCAGGAACGCCGAACCGACACCGGCGGCGGCCCAAACCCCGAGGATCCAGGCGTTGTAGGCCAGCACCGGCCCCAGCAGGGGCACGAGCGGCGCGCCGATCATCGCCGACAACTGCGGCAGGATCACGATCTTCGCGCCGACGGGGAACGCCATCCGACCGGTCCAGAACGGGGCCCCTGGCAGCGATTCCCAGCTGTGGTCCAGCCCCCAGACCGCACGGAGAACGTCGGTTCCTGGCCCGCCGAGCACTGCCCCGGAGCCCAGCGCGGGCCACCCGAACCACGCAACGACACCGACGACCGCCGCGACGACGAGGGCGACCTGCAGCGCGACGGTTCGCATGGGCACGGGCGGCGGGTGTATCCAGAAACGCACACGATGTGGCCCTGCTTGCGTACGCGCGGGGTGCGCTCTATTGTTACAGTCCTGTGTCAGAGCAAGCTCCCGTGCGCCCCTCCGTTCGATTCGAGATCAAATACCGCGTCCCGCCGGGCGTCGCGGAGGATCTCGCGGCACATCTCGCGCGGTACATGCAGCCGGACGAGCACGGCGAAGGCGGCGGCGCGAGCTACCCCGTCCATTCGCTCTACCTGGATGCACCGAGCTTCAGCATCTACCGAGAGACCGCGGAGGATGCGTACAGCCGCTACAAGCTCCGGGCGCGCTGCTACGACTTCGCCCCAGGCCGCAAATTCTTCCTGGAGGTCAAATCTCGGAGCGGCGAGGCGATGACGAAGACCCGCGCCGCGGCCTCGTTCGAAGAGACTCGGCAAATCCTCAGCGGTGCCGGTTCGGACCGCTCAGACCCAGCACTGGCGGCGTTCATGGCCGCGCGAGACGGTCGTCGTGCGCGGCCGGTGGCCTGGATCACCTACGACCGCGCTGCCTACGTCGGCGGGGAGCGAAGCCTCGTGCGCATCACCTTCGACTCAGAGGTGAAGGCCGCGTTGCCTACGCCTGATCTCTCCGAGCCCGCCCGCTGGTACGTCCTGCCTGAGGTCGTGGGCCTTGTCGTGGTCGAGGTCAAGTACACGGGCAGCTACCCTGCGTGGGTGGCCGAGACCGTGCGGCGCTTCGGCATTCACCGCAGCTCGATGTCCAAGTATCGGCAGGGGATCGACGCGCTGATCGCCGCCGATCTCTTGCCTGCGTTGCGGGCAGCATGAGCGGCTGGTTCCTTCCAGGTGTGACGGCGACGACCCCGCCCGCCACGGCGTTGATCACCCTCCTCCTCGCGTTCGTCCTTGGGCAGTCGGTGGCCTGGCTGTACGCCGCGACGCACCGCGGGCTGTCCTACTCCCGCAACATGGTGCACAGCTTGGTGCTTTTGACCATGATCATCTCGATGGTCATGCTGGTGGTGGGCGACTCGATGGCCCGGGCGTTCGGTCTTGTCGGGGCGGTCGCCCTTGTGCGGTTCCGCACCGTCGTGCGCGACGCCCGGGACACGACCTTCATCTTTCTCGCGCTCGCGGTGGGGATCGCCGTGGGGGTGCAGCACCACGTGCTGGCCGTCGTCGGCACGCTCGCGATCGGCGGCGCGGCCGTGCTGCTGCAGGTGACCGGCTTCGGGAACCGCCACGCGGACACCGGCACGCTGCGCGTGCGGGGAGATGCGTCGCTCAGGGCGCAGTTGGATGAGGTGCTCAGCGAGTGGTGCCGCACGTTTGAGATGATCTCGCTGCGGGAGACGAAGGCCTCAAGCGCGGAGGGGCCCAGCGAGGCCGAGTACAGCTTTGAGATCCGGCTCTACCACCCGACCGATCGCGAGCCGCTCCTCGCCGCCATGCGCGCCGTTCCCGGGATGACGAACGTCAGCGTGGCGCTCGAAGACAAGGCGGAGGAATGGTAATGCGCCGCAAGGTTTCCCTCCGTCGGCGCATTGCGGTCTATGCCGGCCCTGCAGCGCTGGGAACCGTCTGGCTCGCGGCGCTCCTCGGGGCGGCCGGCTTGACATGGATGCAGCGTACGGGGGGGGCGACGACCGCGCTGGCGGTCACCCGGAGCCACGCGCTGCGCGCTCCGGAGAGCGGCTGGGTGGTCGAGGTCACCGTGCAGCCGGGGCTCGCGGTCGAGGCCGGGGCGACGGTCGCACGGCTGGAAGTGCCGGGGATGGCGCAGGACCTCGCGGCGGCGGAGGCCGAGGTGCGCTTCGCCCAGGAGGGCCTGCAGCTCGAAGAGGCGGATCGCGGCCGGAGGTTCAGCAAGGAGGTCGAGGATGCCCGCCGGGCGCTGTTGGCAGCCCAGGTGCAGCTGGCGACCGAGCGGGGGGGGCTCGCACAGGCGTCGTCGGACTTGCAGCGCCTGTCCACGCCTGGGGCGGAGACGGCGGCGGGCCTGATCGACCAGCGCCGCACCCAAATCGCCGCGCTCGAGCTCGCCCTCGCCTCGCGCGACGCCCAGGTCAGCGCCCTGGAGGCGTCGTTCAATGCGGCGCGCACGCGCGCGAACGTCACGTTCACTGGAGAGGCCCAGCTGGCCCAAGCCGTCGCCCGGCGAGACGCGCTGGCCGCCCGGCTCGCCTCGGCCGAGCTTCGGGCCACCGCCGCGGGGATCGTCGGACCGCTCGTCCCGACGCCGGGCGAGTGGACCACCGCGGGCACGCCGCTGTTCACGATCACCGAGCCGGTGAGCCACGAGGTGGTGGCCTACGTCGCCGTACCCTACGCGCGCTCGCTCGCCGTGGGTGCCGGTGTGGACATCCACCCGGACGGCGGCACGACCGTCCCGGGCACCATTGCCTGGATCGGACCCGCGGTGGAGCTGGTGCCTGAGCCCCTCCGCCCGCCGGTCGCGACGTGGGCGATGCCCGTCCACATCGTCACGGCCGGCGTGCTCGTGCCGGGGGAGACGGTGGGGGTGGGGCTTTGACGGGATCGGCCCGGTAGGAAAGAAGCGGGAGCGCCGCCGATCCGAGCGCTCGGCGAACCTCGCGCCCGGATCGGCGGTTCTTTTGCACCGTTCCTACCGGTGGAAGGCAGCGGCCCCGTCGAAGACGCGGCTGGCCCCGCGAGGATGACGGCGACGCGCCGATGGGCCTCACTCCTCAGGGCAGAACAGACCGCCGAGACGTGCCATGTTGTTGTCCTCGTGGCACTCGACGACCTGCTCCACGCCTTCATCATCATCGACGACGACCCAGATGAGCCCCTCCGGTACGTCCACTGGATCCAGAAAGAACCGGAGCACGCGGCTGCTGCGTCCAGAGCGCGTCGCGACCGGGGTCCGGAGCGTGTGTAACCAACGCAGTTCCCCCTCCACCTCTGCGTAAACCGACACCGGCACCTGACTGCGCATGTCAGCCGTCCCTGCGTTCCCCACGCGCACGATCACGTCCAGCCGTCCGTTGCGACAGGGATCCTGGCAGGACGTCACGTACGGGACCGCGTCCGGCGTTGCACCCCCGGAGTTTGGAGAGAGGTCCCCGGAGCGGAACGTGTTGTAAAGCGGCCAGTTCGGGCCCGCGGGCGCGGGGATGGAG
>CANKNP010000193.1 GCA_947483545.1 Deltaproteobacteria bacterium
ATCCACTTCGGCCACCTCGCTGCGGTCGCACGGGCCCACGGCCTGATGGTGCAGCTCGAGCCGCTCGCCGATCTGCTTGGCTTCGATCTCCGGGCGCGCCAGCTGGCCCGACACAGTTATGAGGCGCTTCGAGCCCGCTTTCGTGCTGAAGGCCGTGCGCTTCCAGCGCGGGCGTGGAGCCCCGACAACCTTTCGCTTCCCTGGCCCGTCGAGGGCCTGTTCTGGAATACGCTGGACGATTTCGGGCCCGGGCCCGTGCTCACCCGGTTTTACGCGCTTACGCTGCGCCGCTAGCGAGGATCATGGACTTCAGCAGCACTTTGGAGACGTGGGGCAAGTACTTCGAAGCCGGTGGCGTCTTCTTGTACTTCATGGTGGTCATTTCGGTAGTTGTGGTCGCCCTGGCCCTCGAGCGGACCTGGGCGGTGTTCCGCGCTCGGTTCATCCTCCGCCGGGTGGACGATCGCGTGATCGACGCCGCGCGTAAGGGCGATTTCGAGGAGGCACGCCGCCTCGCTGAAAAGCTGGGCACCCCGTATCGGAAGGTCTTCATGGTCGGACTGGACCGTGCGCTCGGTCGGGTGAAGGGCGACCCCGCGATGGCGATGCTGCGGGAGGCGAAACGCGCCAACGCGACGTTGAAGTCTGGCGTGTGGATTCTCGGGTCCTGCGGCGCGTTGATGCCCTTTGTAGGCTTGCTCGGCACCGTTCTGGGCGTCATGAGCTCGTTCGAGGCGATTGGCGACGCGGGCACCGGCGGCTTTGCCGTGGTCTCCGCTGGCATCTCGGAGGCGCTGGTCGCCACCGCAGCCGGGCTGTTCGTCGCGCTCGAGGCGATCGTGCTGTTCAACTGGCTCTCCAACATGATCGGCGGAGTCGGCCGAGATCTGGCATTGCTGGTGGACGAGACCCTCGAGTTGATTTCGACGCGGGGGGGCGCCCATGCAGGCGGGACCCCAGAGTAGCGCCGAGGACGAAGACGACGCGATCTTCGCCGAGATCAACGTCACGCCGCTCACGGACGTCTTCCTGGTGCTGTTGATCATCTTCATGGTGGTCGCCTCAGGCATGGTCGAGGCCGAAAAACAGGCGGCACAGGCCAAGGCCCTCCTCTCGGAGAAGGCGCTGGCGGTGCAGACCCCCCAGGGCACGGGCGACAGCGCGCTCGTGGTGAAGGACGTCGTCATCTCAGTCGCGCCGGACGGCACTTTGTACGTGGAAGCTGAGCAGGTCACCCTGGATGGACTGCCCGAGAAGCTCAAGTCGATCGAGAAGGGCGTCGCGGGCACGCGTGTGGTCATCCGTGGTGACGAGAATGCCCAGTACAAGCTGATCATGCAGGTGATCGCCAAGGTCCGGGCCGCTGGTCTCACCGACGTCGCGTTGTCCAGTCGCCCGTCTACCCCTTGAGCGTCGGACAGCTTTCGGTGGTGGCGACGCCGATCGGCGACGCCGACGACATCAGCCTGCGCGCACTGAAGGTGCTCCAAGCTGCGGACCGGGTTGCGGCGGAGGACACGCGGGTGGCGCGCGAGCTGTTACGCAGCTTGAACATTGATAAGCCGGTGATGTCCTGTTGGGATGGCAACGAGGCGCAGCGGGTGCCCGAGCTCTTGTCGCGCCTCGCGGCCGGCGAGCACATCGCGCTGGTGTCCGACGCGGGCTCCCCCCTGGTCAGCGATCCTGGTTTTCGGGTGGTTCGTGCTTGTGTAGAAGCGGGCGTGCGGATCAACGTCGTGCCCGGGGCTTGCGCCGCGATCGCGGGGCTCATGGGCGCGGGTCTGCCCTCGGACCGGTTCCTCTTTGTCGGCTTTCCGCCACACACGCGCTCGGAGAAGCTCCGTTTTTTGGAGGAACTGGGGGGGGAGCGGGGCACCCTCATCCTGTATGAGTCGCCGCTGCGCCTCGCCGAGACGCTCGATCTCATCGCCGGCTTGTGGCCTGAGCGCCCGGTGGTGCTCGCGCGGAACCTCACCGCGAGGTTCGAGCAGTGGATCCGGGGGACCGCGGCGGCGGTACGCGCGGAGCTGGCGGACGAGACGCGTGGCCAGGCGACGCTCCTCATCGGCGGGGCGACCGGTGGCGCCGCGCAGGGCTGGGCGCTGGCGGAGAGTTTGATGACGAAGCTGCTCTCAGAAGGGCGGGCGCCTCGCGAGGTGCGTGACATCGTCGCCGAGGCGACCGGGCTCCCTAAACGTGAGATCTACCAGCGGATCCTCCAGTCAAGCGCCCAGCGCAGCGAGTAGGGCCGCGGCGAAGGCGTCGGAGATCACGGCGGTGCCGGCGGCGGTGGTGTGGACGTCGTCGGTGAAATGAGAGGGTTCCAACGGCATGGTCCCGAGCACCAACGGCTTCGCCCCCGCTCCGTCCAGGAGCGCACGTACCTGCTGCGCGTTCGCTGGCGGGGTGACCTGGCCCTCCAGCTGCTCCCGGCGCGGCAGCTCCCAGGCGTAGATCGGCACGTTTCTGGCTGTGGCCGCGGCGAGCACCTGCTGGAGCGGGCGGAGGTCATCGCGGGTCGGCGCAGAGGTGGGTGGGGCCGCCGTGTCCCCCACGCGCCGGGTTGGGCGCGGCACTCGCGTACCGAGCGTGTTCCACAAGCGGTTGGCGAGCCAGCCCCGGTAGCGGTAGGCCCTGGAGGCCTTCCGGAGCCCCATCTCCGCCCAACAATCGGTGTCTTGACAGCCGATCTCCATCAACAGCGGCAGATCGGACAGCGCCGCGAGGTCCATCATCTCCGACTCCCAGGGGTCGGGCTCGATCGTAAGGTCAGACTTACCATAAGCCAGTATCAAGGCGGAGACTGGTGCGTCTGTCGGGATGTGATGTCTGAGCGCCAACGCCCAGTCCATCGGACCGGTGGCGGCCGACGCGAGCTCCACGAGGCGAACATCGGGCGGAAGGGCACGGGAAACACGATCTTCGTCGAGGATCTGCTCGGGGAGGCAGGTTCCCAATAGCAGCACGTCACGCGTCGGCCCCACCGGAAGTTCGGCGTATGCCCGTGCTTTGTCCAGAAGAGGGGTCGGTGCTTCGTAGATGGCGCGCACGCCGAGCTCCAGCCCGACCAGGGTCAAGACCGCGACCGCGACCACCGCGATCGAGGCTAAGGGCCGGGGTTCCGCGTGAGCAATAGACATGTGCTGAGTGTAGACCAGCGCGGCCGCAAGGGCGAGCGGCCGCAGGTTAAGGATGGTCCATGATGCTCCTCCCGTTCCTCATCTCGGCGCAGGCCGCCAATGTCGGCCTGGGTCTCGCGCTCGGCTCCCCTACGGGAGTCACCCTCAAGATCATGACCTCGCACAAGGCGGGGTTTGACCTGCTCGTCGGGGAGATGTGGCACTATTGGGACAAGGACGATGTCCTCGTCTCCGCCGACTACGTGGTCACGATGAGCCGCCTGGCCTCGGGGGAGGTGGATCTGGATTTCTACCTGGGGGGTGGCGGAAATGTCTGGTTGGGTCGCTGGACCGGCAATGTGTTGGCCGCCGAGATGCCGCTTGGCCTCTCGCTCACCTTCGGCCCGCCGGTGGAGGTCTTCGTTGAGGCCGTTCCCGTGCTTTTTGTGCTGCCCTTCGGCGAGTTCGGTGTAGGAGGGTCGGTCGGCTTTCGTTACTATTTTTGAGTCCTCTTGACGCGGCAAGGCAACCTCGGCGAGTCAGGGCCTTGGTTTTGGTGATAGGCGCGCGCCATGGCCGCCTGGGCTCCCCCTAAACCTCGATCTGGAACCTCAAAGGGGCTGAGCCCCTGGCGACGCCGGTTGGCGATCCTGGTGGCTCCGCTCCTGGTGATCGTGCCGGCGCTGTCGGTGCCCGCGATTGTCGTGGGGGGGCAATGGTGGGATGAGGGTCTGGTCCTGGTGGACCAGCACCGGCGCTACGAGGTGGCGCACCCCGGCTGGTCATTCCCGGGGCGGGTGTACACGCAGGCTGTTCCGGTCGATGAAAACCCGAGCGTCCAACAAGGAAAACGCCTCGTGGTCGAGGCGAAAGCGCGCGGCTACGTGGAGGACTGCAAGGAGCCAGGGCCTGGCGAGTTCTGCGCCAAGACGGGGGAGATCGTGCCACGTTCAGGTGGCAGCCTCGAGCCTATCGAGCTGGGCTGGCTCATCGGGCCCGATGGCGAGCTTCGGGAGCACCTTCCGCTCGCCGAGGCGCCGCAGCACCTCATCGACGCGATCATCGCCGCGGAGGACCGCGATTTTCGTGGGCATCACGGGGTCAACTTCCGCGCTACCCTCCGGGCGGTTTGGGCCAACGCCCAGCAGGGCGGCTACGCGCAGGGCGCGAGCACGCTGACCATGCAGCTCGTCAAAAACCTTGATCAGAAGAAGGAAAAGACCCTCACACGTAAGGCGCGCGAAGCCGTGATGGCACTGGCGGCGGACCACACACTGGGGAAGGACGGGGTGCTGCAGATGTACCTCGACGCGCCCTATCTCGGGCAGCGCGGGAGTCTGTCGATCTGTGGTTTTCGGGCCGCAGCGAAGCACTATTTTGGGAAGGACGCCGCCGAGCTGACGCTCTCCGAAGCCGCGACGCTTGCGGGAATCCTGCCGGCCCCAGGGCGGTACGCGCCCGACAAGAACCTGGAACGGGCCCAGTCGCGGCGAGACCTTGTGCTCCACGCGATGGCCGAAGCGTTCGACTATGACATCACGGCGGCGCTGGATGAGCCGATCCTCACGGTCGAACCTGAACCGCTGCCGGAGCGTTACCCGGTGTGGCTCTCAGCGGCGCGGGCCTTCTTGGAGGCTCAGCTCCCGCCCGAGACGGTGTACGGCGCCGGCCTGACGGTCGTGGTCGGTATGGACGTGTTGATCCAGGAAGAAACTGACCGGTTGATGCCGGCAAAACTTGATTATTTCAGCGGACTCATCGGGCGACGCAAGGGCCGTAGCCTGCAGAGCGCCGGCGTGATGATCGAGCATGAGACGGGGCGAATCGTCGCGTTGTACGGAGGTGACGACGTGACACCCACCTCCTTCAACCGTGCGACCCAGGCGAGACGCCAGCCGGGTAGCTCGTTCAAGCCGCTCGTCTATGCTCTGGCCTTCAGCCAGCCTCCGGGCGAGGACGGAAAGCCGCGATTCACCGCGGCATCTACCGAACCCAACGAACCCCGTACCTTCAAGACCCCCCAGGGTGATTGGCGGCCTCGGAACACCGGCGGCGAGTACAGCCCTACTGCGGCGTTGGCGCAGGGCCTCGCGTGGTCGCAGAACATCGCGACGGCCGCGCTCCTCGAGGAGCTCGGTGGGCCTGCCAAGCTGATTCCCTTTGCGGCGCAATTCGGCATTGACAGCTCGAAGTTTCCGGAGGAGCTGGGGCTCGCGCTCGGCCAGGGCGAGGTCACGGTGTTGGAGATGACGCGGTTCGCCAGCGCGATCGGAAACGGTGGCTTCAAGGTGGAGGGTAGCCCGGTGGTCTCCGTGACCGATCCGAGCGGCGTGGCTCGGCTCCAGCCTCCCGGTAAGGGTGACCCCGTGCTCAGCCCCGAGGCGGCCGCGCTGACTCGTGAGCTGATGCGGCTGGTCATCGAGACGGGCACCGGGGGCGCGGCCCGGGGTGCGGGCGGAGAGGGCGGATACCAGGGTGTCGCGGCCGGGAAAACCGGGACCACCGACGGGGACAAGGACCTGTGGTTCGTCGGCGCCACTCCCCGGTATGCTGCGGCGTTGTGGCTGGGTTTTGATGTGCCGGAGAGCCTGGGCTGGGCGGCCTCGGACCTCGCGGCGCCGCTCTGGGGCTGGTGGATGAACCGGGCGACCCGCCTGGACACCCCGCTACCGGAGTTCCCCACCGAGCCGGCGATCGAGCGGCGTTGGATCTGCCGGATCACCGGCAAGAGCGGAGGGGCGACCTGTCCGACCATCGGCGCGCCGTTCATCCCGGGCACCCAGCCCAAGGGCAGCTGCGGGGTGGTGCACCCGCCGCCCGAAGACAAGACCGTGATCGGGCCCGACGGGGTGGAGCGCCCCAAACACGAGTCCTTGTGGAAGAAGATGGCGAGGGAGAAGGCCGAAGCCGAAGCGGCCGCGGGCGGAGCGGCTCCGGCGGCCCCATGATCGGGAGCGGCCTGGAGGCCGCGAGCCGGGGGACCTACGATTGTCCCTCCGACCAGCTCCCCTTCACCTCGAGCCCACGCGGGCTGGCCGTCAGCATCACCGCACCCGCAATCGTGGTTCCGAGGCCCGCGGCGCCTACGACCGAACCGGCGATCATACCAGGCCGGAAATCGGAGATGAGATCGTTCCGCGTCTCAGCCTCCAGCCCGGGGCAGTCACAGCGTCCGTCCGAAATGTCGCCGCCAAACCGGCGCCCGGCCATGTACTCCGCCAGGGTGAACAGCCCGCCCGCCGCCGCGATGGGCAGACCGATGGTCACCAGGGCCTTGCCCCGCGCCCGTCCCGCAGCGGCGTTCGCGACCCCTGGCAGCTCCGCCCAGGTTCCGTCAGGCCCACGGCGGTAGGTGTGCGAGCCCGTCCAAACTACAACCGAGCTGCCAGGTTCAAGCTGACTGAGCGCAGCATCCAGCACCGGCCGGCCGGCCTCGCTCTCTACGAGGCCTCCCGACGCCGCGAGCACCTGATCCGGCACCGCCAGCGCGAGTGGCCGCGAGCCGAACTCGACCACCCAGCTCATCAGCCCGCCGGCCTCGGTCTGAATCACGTGCTCGCCTTCGGTGAGAACCACCACCCCATCCACCACTGGGCGCGAGGCGCCGTCGATCCTCAGGCTCAGGAGCCCCTCACTGCCCGGCCCGAGGCGCAGGTTCGTTGACGAGCCCACCGTCGCGGCGACCGCCTCAAAGGCGGGTTTTGCGGCGATACCGTAGTCCGCGTGCCAACGAATGCTGGGGTTGAAGTCCAAGGCGCGGCGAAAATAGGCTTTGGCCTTGGCCACGTTCCCAAGCTCGCCGGCCGCCACGCCCGCGATGAAGTAGAGCTCCGGCACGGCGTCGGGGTTGAGCGGGGTCGAGAGACAGGCGAGGCTGGCGCTGAGCTTGTCGGCCTGGGCGACGACCTCCTCCCAACGCAGATCGAGGGCGAGGGAGGTCCAGCGGCGTACCTCGGGGAGCATGGTCTGGCCGTCAAGCGCGGGGCCGCTGCAGCTCCGGGGGGTGGCGCCGAGGAGCTGGAGCCCAGCGCCCCGGGAGGCGCCCTCTGGAGGTAGCGGGGCAAGCTCGGAGGCGAGGCTGCCGAGGTCCATCGACGCGCCTTGGAGGGCCTTCGTCGCATCGCCCGAGTAGAGAAGTGGTGCCGACGCGAAGGCCAAGGAGAACACGGGCATCATGGGCAGGGGCCTCCCGACTGAAAGTCCCAGCAGAAGCGGGCACCCTCCGCGGGCACCTCGACCTTGCCGGAGTGGGTGGTGGTGCCATCGGTGAGGCTGACCGTGTGGCTGCCCACAGGGGTCTTGAAGCGCGCCGGGGTCTGGCCCACCTTGACGCCGTCGACCAGCACGGTTGCACCCGCGGGGATCGAGGAGGCTCGGAGCTCCGCGATTGTCGGTGCCGCTGCGGCCGGCGGCGGCGCAGCAGCAACCGGGGCTGTGGTGACGACAGCGGGCGCGCTGGTCGTGAGGGCCAGCTCGCCGCGCGAGGGACGGGATGGCGACGTCTTCTCCACCTTTGTGCCGGTGTTTCCGGTCATGGTCGCCGCTGCCGGGGTAACTACGGGGGTCGCGATGGCGGTGGGGGAGAGGTCGGCCGGGGTCTCGGGTGCCGCGGTAGTCGGCGCCGGGGGCACGGCTGGCGACGGATCCGGCGGCGGGTCCTCCGGCGCGGTGAGCACCGCATCGACCGACGGCGTCGCCTCCTTCCCGTGCTCCTCATCCGCCCGGTCGAGCGACAGAAAGGCCCCGAAGGTCCCGAGACAGAGGAGCGCCGCGAAAACGATCCACCGTGCGCGTTGTGAAACGGGGTGCGTTGAGCCACTGCCGACCCCTGGCCCGCTGCCCGCCTCGACGTCCGTTCGCGAAACGGGGCCGAGGGTCAGATTCGCGGCAGGCTCGGCCGAAAGTGGGCCACCCGGCTGCGTGCCTATCGGGGGCGGCTCGGGGACCACGACGCTACGTGCGACGGGGGCGAGCGTCTGGTGACGCTCGGGGTCGGGCGCGAGAGACGCCGGGGCGACGTGGCCGGCGACGAGGTCTTGTGGGAGCAGCGAGTCAGGAGGCGGGAGCGTGCCCGACAGATCCACGGTGTGGGCGCTGGTGGGCGAGTTGGCGGCGGCGTCGAGTGCCGGCCGTTGTGTGGGCCCCGTGACGGGGACCGCCGTGACTCCCACGGCTCCTTGGCCGGGCGCCACCTCATCGAGCAGATCCGCTGAGAACGCCATGGTCGCGGCGACGGCGGCACGCGGGGGGACCAGACGCGGCCGTCCTTCGGGGTCCACCCGTCGTTCGAGGTCGGCGAGCAGCTCGCCGCAGTCGGGGTACCGGTCGTGTGGGGAGATCGCGAGGCAGGTACGTACAAGCTCGGAAAAGCCCGGGGGACACGCCTCCATCGGCGGCAGATCCCCCGCGACCTGTCGGGAGATCACGCTGATCGGGTTGTCACCCACGTAGGCCCGGCGCCCGGCGACAAGCTCGTAGAGGATGGCCCCGAGCGCGTAGATATCGGCCCGTTGATCCACATTTTTGGCGTCCGTGGCCTGCTCGGGTGCGAGATAACCCGGGGTGCCGAAGCCGATGCCCGTCCGGGTGGCCCCCTCTTCGTTCAAGGCCTTCACGAGGCCAAAATCACAGATCATCGGGCGGTGGCCGCCGCGAATCGGCGCGAGCAGGATGTTGCCGGGTTTGAGATCCCGATGCACCACGCCGATGTGGTGGGCGGCGTCCACTCCGTCGACGATGCCGCGAAACAGGTTCAGCGCTCGTACGAGCGGGATCGGCGTCTCCAAGTAGGTGGCGAGCGAAGGCCCGTCCACAAAGCGCATGAGCAAGCCGGGAAAACCGTTGACGTTGAGCACGTCGGTCACTGCGACGATGTTCGGATGGTCGAGCCGAGCCTGGATCCGGCCCTCCAACATCAGCCGCGCGAGGAGGTTTTCGCGTAGGACCTGGAGGATCTTCAGCGCGTGCTGGGTGTCCAAAGACAGGTGCCGCACCCGATAGACGGTGCCCATGCCGCCTTCTCCAAGGACCCCCTCGACGCGATAGCGCTCAATCTCGTCGCCGATCTGGATGGGCCTCATCGCGGTACCACGCCGCGGGATGGAGACGGAAAAGTCGGCTCAGACACAGTCATCGGAGGCACTTGCTAACCAGAGGCGCCGCTCCCGGCCCGGACGATTCGGGCTCGTGCAGGTCCCGTTCTGATCAGGGGCGTCGGTTCTCCTGACCAGACCCTCTCACTCAGCTATTTCGAGGCCACGAATCAAGTGGCCGGGAGTTCTCCCGGGCGGAATCCGGGGGTTCAGGGGTGATTATCGTCTCTCCGGCGGCGTCGTGGCCAGGAGCCCCGCGAGTTTCAGGCGCGCGTCCGAGGCGAGGGCGTGGCCCGGGGCCAGCTCGACAAAACGCTGGAGGTGTACGGTCGCCTCGAGGGTCTGCCCCGTCTCCCACGCGAGGAGCCCGAGGTTCAGGTGAGCGAGCGGATCGTCTGGGCAGGCCTCCAACGTGCGTTGCCAGCCGGAGAGCGCCTTCCGCCACGCCCCCCGGCGGTGCTCGAGGCCCGCCAGGTTGTTCTGCGCCGCGCAGCTCTTGGGGTCGGCCCGGAGCGCGCTCCGCCATGCCGCCTCGGCGTCGTCGTCACGGCCGGTCTCGGCCAGCA
>CANKNP010000194.1 GCA_947483545.1 Deltaproteobacteria bacterium
GATTCTCCCGCCGCGCGAGGGCGCGCGCCGGGATTATCGGCCAGTGTTCGCCCAGAACGCCCACATTCGCGGGCTTGTGTTCGCGTCCTCTCGGTCGGGTCCGGCGCTCTGCGCCGTTCCCGCCCGGGACGCGAACACGGGAGCCAGCTTTGAAGGCGCGCACTTCGTGGCGCCTTCAGTTCTGGCTCCTCCTCCTCGCCTGCTCTGGCCCGGGCCCGGCTGACGACACGGCGGCTCTCCCCGACGACTCACCGGCCGACCTGTTCGCGCCGCCCTGCGCGGATGGCGGCTGGGGCGAGATCGAGGACGATCTCGTCGACACCGGCTTGCATGTGCAGGCCACGGCGGAGGCCGGCGGGGATGGCACAAAGGAGCGCCCGTTCCAGACCATCGACGACGCGCTCGTTTCCTCCCGCGCGGGGGGCGCCAAGGCAATCCTGATCTGGCCCGGGGGCTACACCGCTTCGTTGGACCTCGGCGGCACGCTGGGAGACGACGCGCTGCGGATCCAGGGCTGCAGCGCCGCAGAGGTGGTGCTGACAGCACCCGACTCGGGCTCGCCGGTGGTGAAGGTCTCCGATGCGCTCGACATGGACCTGCGCGGGCTGACGCTGTCCGGCGGAAGGCGCGGGCTCTGGGTGTGGCAGGGGTCGACGATCACCGTCTCGAATGTCACGGCGCAAGGCAATCAACTGGTCGGAATCGTCATCGATGGTTCGGGCACGGTGGCGACGCTCTCGGGAATCGTGGTCTCGGACCCGGTGGCGGTGAGCGGCGCGGGTGGTTTCGGCATCGCTGTCCAAAACGCGAGCGCGACGTTGAGCAACCTGGTGATCACCAGCGCGACCGAGATCGGCCTGCTGATCGACGGGGGAGACGCGGACGTGGTGGTCGACAACATCGAGGTGGTCGGGACAGCGTCGCGCGAGGATGGAACCTTTGGTCGGGGGATCCGAGTCCAGGAGCGCGCCTCCGCCGTCATCTCCAACGCCGTGCTCACCGAAAATCACGACGCGGGGATCTTTGGCCTCGGCGCGACCTCGCTCAGCCTGAGCGGCATTCAAGTGACCGACGTACGATCCGCCGAGATCCCCGGGAGTGACGACACCAGCGGGGACGGCATCGTGATCTCGGACAGCCCAGACCAGGAGCCCTACGACGCGATTTATTTTCAGGCGAGCTTGGAGGACGCGACCGTCTTGTCGGCGAGCCGCGTCGGGGTGTTGCTCACCGGGAACGGGCTTGCGGTCTCGCTGGCGAACGTGCTGATCACGCCGTCGTCGGAGGATCCGGGAGGCGGATTGCCGCTCGTGCAGGGCGAGGCGTCGGTAGAGGAGAGCCTCGTTTACGACCTGGATGCGGTCGGCCTGACGTTTGCGTTTACACCGACCCCGGCCGAGGTCGATGATTTCGTGGACTAAGCTCGAAGAGTGACCCCTCACCCCACCAGCGCCGTCACCCTGGCGAGCATTTTCCCAAGCTCCGTGTTCGGCGTGGCCCCCACGGCGCCAGCCAGCCAGCCAGCCTCAGAGATCGCGACCGTGGCGCCTTCGAAGTCCCCGGCGAGGTGCGCAGCCTCTGCGCGCGCGCACAGCAGGCGGCCAAGCTCGAGCTGGTCGCCGACCCCGCGGAGCACGTCCTCGCCCTGCTGTAGGTGACCGAGCGCCTCTTCGTGCGCACCCTCGCGGGCGGCCAACAAGCCGAGGGCGCCGAGCATCACGCCTTCAAACCTGCGATTCCCGATCTCCCGGTGAATGGTGAGCGCGGCGCTGAGCGAGCGTCGCGCGTCGTGCAACTGCCCCTGCTCAAGCGCCTGCTCGCCGAGGTTCCCAAGCATCACCCCCTCGCTGCGGCGGTTCCCGACCTCGCGGTGGATGGCCAACGCTGCCTCGAAGTGCAGCTTCGCAGCGTCCAGTCGGTCCCGCTCCGCGCAGAGCAGCCCGAGGTTCCCGAGAGCGACCCCCTCCTCCCGACGGTTCCCGACCTCCCGGTGGATGGCGAGCGCGTCCTCGCACTCCTGGGCAGCGCGGGCGCCTTGTCCGATGCGACGGTGAAGCACCGCGAGGTTGCCCAACGCGATCCCCTCCCCCTTTCGGTGGCGGACCGACCGGTGGAGCGCCAATGCCTGCTCTTGCGCCTTTCCGGCTTCGTCCATGCGCCCGCGTTCCATGAACAGGAGCCCCAGGTTTCCGAGCACAGAGGCCTCGCCCCACACCTCGCCGACCGCGCGAAAGAGCGCCAGGGCCTCGAGAAGGTGCGCCTCCGCCAGGCCCGGCTTTCCCGACATCCGCTGGGCGAGCCCGGCTACCCGCTCCACCCGGCCGCGGTCTCCATCGTCGAGCGTGGCCAGGCCGAGCACACGTTGCGCGAGCGCGACCGCGACCGCGGACGGCCCCTTGGCCGCCCAAACCACCCAGGCCGCACGACACGCCGCGGCCGCTACCCGGGCGTCCTTCCGAACAATCGCGCGCTCACACGCGACGACGAGATTTTCCAGCCGCTCCGCCTGGGCCATACGCGCCGCGGTACCGCCGGCGGTGTCCAACGCGTCCAAGAACGCATCCTCGCCGAACGTGGCCGCGTAGTCCCCGTGCCGCACCCAGACCGTCGCTTGGGCATCTACGCCGCTGCCTGCAAACGCCCCGGGGGTACCAAGCTTCTAGACAGCGTAGGCGTGAATGCTGCTGAAAAGGCCAAACCAGGGTTCGCCCTGCTCAGATCGGTCGGGCTCGAGCCGCAGCAGGCTCTTGTCCACGAGCGCCTGCACCACGTCCATGGCGAACGGCGCGTCCTCCCAGGGCTTCAGGTCCAGCACCGCCTCCGCCGCGGCGAGGGTGAAGTCCCCTTCGAACGCGGAGAGCTGGGCGAGCGCGCCCTTCTCGTGCGGCGCGAGCAGGTCCCAGGACCAGTCGATGGTCGCGCGCAGCGTCCCCTGGCGAGCAGTGCCGCCTCGCGAGCTTGCGGACAGCACCTTGAACCTATCCTTCAAGCGCTCGCGGAGCTGCGGGGGCGAGAGGATGCGGATGCGCGCCGCGGCCAGCTCGATAGCGAGCGGCAGGCCATCCAGGGTCTCGACGATGGCGAGGACATCGGCGCGGTTCTGGGCCGTGACCGCGAAGGTGGGCTGGTGCGCGCGTGCCCGGATCTCGAACAGGCCCACTGCTTCGTCCCGACCCATCGGATCGACGGAGAGCACCTGCTCGCCGGGGACGGACAGCCGCTCGCGGGAGGTGGCGAGGAACACGGCTTGTGGGGCCAGCTGTCCCCAACGGGTCACGCTCGCCGCCGCATAAGCCACGATCTGCTCGACATTGTCGAGGATCACGAGGCAGACGCCGCGGGCCGCGATCGCGTGTCCCAACTGGGACAGCGGGTCGTTGCCGAGCGGCACGTCGAGCCCCCGGGCCACGGCAGCGACGAGCCCGTCCTGGTCTCGCGCTTCCGCCAGCTCGCAGAAGTAGACCCCGCCGGGGAACTCGCCGAGCCACGTCCACGAGAAGTGGCGCGCCAGGCGGGTTTTTCCTGTGCCACCGGGACCAAGCAAGCTGACGACCCGCCCCCCCTCCTCGATCAGCCGGGACAACGCCTGCAGCTCCTCCTCGCGGCCAACGAAGGCGTCGGTCTCCGCGGAGAGGACCCTGCGAACTTCCCGCCGCGGAATCCAGAGATCGCCCTGCCGCACCACCTGGTAGACCTTGGGACCGTCCGGGGGCGGTGTGAACGGCGCCTGCCCGCCGCCGACCTCAAACAGCTCGACCGGCTCGGAGATGCCCTTCATGCGCCAGTGGCCGTGGGACTGCACGCGCAGGCCGGCGTCCGGGAGGGCGTGACGCGCGGCCGCGGTCAGGAGCGTCTGGCCGCCCGCCGCGACCGACATGACCCGCGCGGCCAGCGGTTTCCCGAGCCCCTCCACCTCGATGGGCTTGGCGCCCAGCGCGATGTCCGACAAGGCGTTCTCCCGCAGGATCACGTCTGCGAGGTGGATACCGACGCGGGCCCGGAGCGGCTGATCGAGCTGGGCGGACAGGGTGCGGAGGGCCTCGTGGTAGTCGAGGGCGTAGCGCACGGCGTCCAGCACGGAGTCGAAGAGCAGCAGGAACCCATCGGTGCGGTCGATCTCCTGCCCAGGCCAACGCACGAGCAGGTCCCGCGCCGCCCGATCATGCGCGGTCCAGAGATCGGTCATCCGCGCGTCGCCGAGGCTCTCGGCGATCCGGGTGCTGTCCACCACGTCGGTGAGCAGGAGCACGTGGGACTGGCTCGCCTGGCTCACGCGGCCGCGGGCGCGGGGCTGGGGCGACGGCGCGGGGGTCGTGACCTGATGGCTGCCGGTCGGCTCGTAGGTGTCCGACAGGCTGTTCGTTCGGGCCACGCTGGGGGCGACGGCCGCCGCGGCGAACGTCTTCAAAAAGCTCGCATCCCAAACGGCGTCCAGCGAACTGCGCCCCTTGGGACGCCACATGTCCAGCAGCGTCTCGCAGTCGGGGACACGCTCGTCGGGGTTCACCTTCAACGCTCCTTCGATCGCCCGGACCATGCTTACGGGCAGGCTCGGCGCGCACGCCCACGGTGGCTTGAACCTGCCCTCCGAGATGGCGGTGAAGACGGTCAACAGGTCGTCTCCCGGGAACGCCTGCGCGCCGCAAGCCAGGTCGTAGAGGATCGCCCCGAGGGAAAAGACGTCGGCCCGCTTGTCCACGCTGCGGGCATCGCGGATCTGCTCGGGCGCCATGTAGGAGGGCGTGCCCAGGCTCACCCCCTGGCGGGTCTGACGCATGGCGCCGGGCTCGGGCGTGAGCAGTTTTGCGAGCCCGAAGTCGGCCACCTTCGGCTCCGGCCCGTGGGCCCCGAGCGCCAAGAGCACGTTGGCAGGCTTCAGATCGCGGTGGATCAGACCGAGCTGGTGTGCGTACGCGACCCCGCTGATGATCCCCGCCCCCAGCGCCTCCGCCTGCGCCTCCGACGGCCGGCATCCTTGAAGTAAAACCTCAAGGTTGGGCCCGGCGACGTACTCCATGATGAGCCCGGGGCTGCCGTCCACATCGATGATGTCCGTGACCGCGACCACGTTCGGATGGCGAAGCGAGGCCTGGAGCCGGCCCTCTTGAAGCAGCCGATCCCGCACCGACGGCATCGGCAGGGCAAGCACCTTCAGGGCGTGTAAACTGCCAAGCTGCGCGTGCCGCACCCGGTACACGACCGCCATGCCGCCCGACCCGATCCGGGCCTCGACCACGTAGCGGTCCAACGATGTGCCAACGGCGAGCAGCATGCCGCCCGAATGTATCTACCAGCCGTGAGACAAACAGCGGGCCGCCAAAACTCTCATGAGACAAACAGCGGGCCGCCAAAACTCTCATGAGACAAACAGCGGGCCGCCAAAACTCTCATGAGAGGAACAGCGGGCCTTCGAAAATTCCATGAGCGGAACGGAGGGCCTCCGAAAATTCCAGCGGATCTGTGATAAACCCGCGTGCGAGGACTGCCGACCATGAAAGACCCCGCCGCCGCCCAGCGCTACCTGGATGCCATCGCCGCCAAGAGCCCCGCCGTCAAGGCGCTGCTCACGCTCTCGGGCGCCACCGGAGAGACGCTCTCCCCCTATGTGGATGTCCGAGACTATGCGCTCGGCGACGTGATCATCCGCGAGGGGTCACAACCCACGGAGCTATACTTGGTGTTGGAGGGCGAATCCAAGGTCGCGATCATGGCCCCGGGGGCGATGGTGAACCGGCTCCTGGCGCTCGACGTCGCTGGCGAAGTCTCGATGGTGACGAAGCTACCCGCGATCTCCACGGTCACCGCGGACGAGCCGGTCAAGGTGCTGGTGCTCCCGCACACAGCGTTCTCGGACCTGCTGGCGAGCTCGCCAGGGACAGGCTTCGCGCTCCTGCGCGCGTTCGCCGAGAACGTGGTCGAGAAGATCATCCGGACCGACAGCGCGGGCACGCCGATGGGGCCGGGCCGCGATGGCACCCCCAAGGAGGATCCGACCGGGATGTACGCGAACAACGCCGGGATTGAGGACCACCTCAAGGGCATGGCGGCGTTCCGTTGGAAGGCGGAGGAGATCACGCCGGAGGTCACTCGCCTGTTCCGCACCCGACACGTCCCCGCCGGCGATCGGTTCATCCTAGATGGAGAGCCATCGGACTCTCTGTACCTGTTGGTCGTCGGCACCGCGCGGGTGGACGCGCTGGACAGCCCGATCCGCGCGTTCGTCGGCGGTCACAGCCAGTGTGAGCACGTCGTGATCGGCGAGCTCTCGTTCCTCACGGGTCGCGCGCGCACCGGCACCGTGATGGCTGTCACGGACTGTGAGCTCCTGGAGTTCTCGTCGGCGCGAATGGTCGAGCTGGTCCAGGGCTCCCCCGCGTTCGCCGGGCGCTTCCTGCTTGGAATTCTCGGCGCGGTCTGCCGCAAGTTGGCCGATACCTCCGCGAACCGCGCCCGGTACACCGCCGTCATCCAAGGCGACTGGGACAAGTGGTTCGTCGAGGAGGCCGACTTCTCCGCGAAGTTCGGCCGGTAGGCCCTCCGCATCTTGCGGGCGCCCGCGTTCATCACCGCTGCGATGCCGGGCACCCGGCGGCGCCTGTTGACGTGGATGATGGCGCTGACGGTCATCGGGGGGACCGCCGGAGAGCGCCAGGCCGGCCTGCCCTTCGGAAGCGCGCTCTATGAGGCCGTGCGCATGTTCGGGCTGGGCGGCGCGCATGAGCCGGGCTCGGCGACGAGCCTCGACGTGTTCCGCTGGGCGGCGCGCTTCGTCGCCCCGATGCTCACCGCTGCTTGGCTCTTGGAAGCCGCGGAGTTGGCCGGCCTGCTGTCGGTCGCCGGGCTCTCGTTCCAGCTCCTCGGCTGGATCCCGCGTTGGCCGCGGCCCATCGTGGTCGTCGGGGTCGGGCGGCTCGGTCAATTGCTCTGCCGACGGCTCGTACACGGGCTGAACCCGGTGATCGCGATCGAGCACAGCAAGGACAACCCCTACCTGTACGGGCTGCGCGCGCTCGGCGTGATCGTGGTGGTCGGCGATGGGCGTGATCCGGCGGTCCGGGCCTTGGCGAGGATGCGGAAGGCGAGGGCCGTGTTCGCCGTGACCGAGTTCGACCTGGTGAACATCGAGGTCGGCTTGCATGCGAGAGCCGACAGCCAGGAGCCCGGCGGGCACGGGGACATGCAGATCTGCGTGCAGGTCTACGACGATGCCGTGCGCGACGCGCTCCCGAGGGCCATCGGCACGAGTGGAGGGCCCCAGGTCAAGCTGTTCAACAGCTTTCATTGTGCCGCGGCGCGCCTGGTCTCGGACATCCAACCCAAGCCGGGCGAAGCGACGCTGCCGACACTCTATGTGGTGGCAGGCCTCGGGCGCTTTGGCGGCGCGGTGCTGGACGAACTTTCGCGGCGGTACGGTGGAAACCCTACTGTCACCGTGCTCGTGGTCGATCCGACGTTGTCCGTCGAGGCCGTGCGCAAGGACGCCCGCTGGGCCCTGCTCACCGACCCGCAGCTCGACCCGCGCCCGATGGACATGCTGGAGCCCGGGCTGCTCGCTGACATCGCGACCATTGCGGGGCAGCGCTCGGTGCGGTTCCTCATCTGCACCGACCGGGACGAGAAGAACCTGCAATTCGCCCTCGCAGTGTCCAAGGCGTTCGGGGTCGCCGGGGCCAACGTGTCGGTGACCATGCGGGTTTTCGAGTCCCGGCGCATCCTCGAGGTGGCCCGGTTCTCGAACATCACCGCGTATGAGGTGATGCAGCCGTTTCGCGAGCCGCCGCCGGCTGAGCCGATGTCCTGGCCGAGTCGCCGGGCATTCTACGCGAGGCGGTTTGGCCGTCGGGTGTTCCACCTCGCCCGCCAGCTCTCGAGCCCGGATCCCATCCCCAACGAGGCCCTCGACGCGCTCCTCCAGATCGCCGTCGCCCCGGAGAACCCCCGATGAAGCTTGATACGCTGCTCACTCTCGGGCGCAACATCACCGCCCAGGTCGCCGATCTGCGCCCGACTGTGGGACGAACGCGAGAGCTCAAGCTCGTCAGCGCGGTGCTGTCCCGGAGACGTCGAAACATGCCGGTGCTCGTCGGCCCAGTGGGCTCGGGCCGCACCGCCATCTTGGAGCACCTCGCGCTGGACATGGCGGCGGGGAGCTTCAAGGGCTGGAACGTGCTGGAGGTGTCGATGTCCGCGCTCTGCGAGGGCGAGACCCCCCAGACCAAGCTGGAGAAGATCCTCGTGGAGGTTCGGGGCGCGGGGCAGACGATCCTTGTGTTGGACGAGGTGCATGTGTTGTTCGCCAAGGCAGCGACGCTGCCGGCGACGTGTGGTGTGGTCCGCGCGGCGATCCTCCGCGGGGATCTCTCGATCGTGCTGGTGACGACCCCCGAAGGTCTCGCGGGACCGCTCGGCAAAGACGTCGATCTCACGCGCCGTGCCGTGCCGATCGAGGTCGGTCCGCTCTCCGCTGCGCACCTCGTGGCGGTCCTCGACCGGGATCTCGCGGCGGCGACCAAACACTACGGGCTGTCCGTGGATCCGCAGGCGGTTCGGGCGGTCCCAGCGTGCGCAACCAAAGCAGGCGTCGCTTTGCCCGGCGCTGCCCTCGATGCCATGGACGATGTGCTGGCCGAAGCACGGGATCGTCGGTTGACGATCGTGCTGCCGAACGCCGTCGAGGAGCTTGCTCGGGCAGGCCGGCGCCGGACCAGCGCCGGCGTGATCCTGCCGGGATGCGTGGACCTCTCGACGAAAACGACGGATCCAACGGCCACGTTGGGTCGGGAGAAGGAGCTCAAGCAGCTCCTGAGGATCGTCGCGAGGCGGGAGAGGAACATCCCGATCGTGCTGGGGGAGCCGGGAGCCGGGCGTCGGGCGCTGACCCTTCACCTCGCCACGGAGATCATCGCCGGGCGGGTCCGCGCGCTCGCAGACCACGGCGTCGTCGAGCTGTCCATCGGTTGGTTCCTATCCGCGGAATCCCCCCAACAGAAGCTCCGCGACGCGCTGGAAGCCCTCGAACGAAGGGGCAAGGTCCTCGTCATCGTTCACGACGTCGCCCGCCTGTTCGCCAGCGGAACAGCGCTCCCGCTCACGCTGCAGGAGCTTCGGCGCGCGCTGTCCGAGGGAAACCTGCGTTTTGCCTTCGTCGCAACGCCCGGCGATCACGCCCGCTTCCTGGCCTCCGAGGAGACCTTGAGCGCCCGCGCCGAGGCCGTACGCCTGGGCGATCTGGAGCCAGCCGCCGTCGAGGCGATCCTGTGGCGCACCCGCAATGAGGTCGAAGCCTGGTATGGCGTGAAGTTCGATGACGACGCGTTCCGCGCGATCCCCTGGCGGGCCTCCGCGGTCCGCGAGCAGAGCCTCGCAGAGCCGGGTCGATCCGCCGCGATGCTCGACGCCGCGGCCGCCCGGGTGCTGGAAGCCCAGCGGGATCGTGTACGGGTCGCCGATTTGGATGACCCCGGGGTTTTGGGCGCACAGGGGCCCGACCCTCGCTCGGCACGCCTCGACGAGGAGCTGAACGCCATCGTTCACGGTCAGGACCGCGCGATCCGAACCATCTCCCGACGCGTCCGCCTCACGCGCCTGGACATGGACGCGCACCCCGAGCGCCCCGATGGCGTCTTCCTCTTCGTCGGTCCCTCCGGCGTCGGCAAGACCATGCTGGCCCGCACCCTCGCCCGAGTGCTCTACACCAGCGACGACTCGTTTGTGCAGTTTGACATTAGCGAGTTCTCCGAGTCCCACTCGGTCTCC
>CANKNP010000195.1 GCA_947483545.1 Deltaproteobacteria bacterium
AGGTGTGGCCTGGAGACCAGCACCTCGCACCGCTCTTTGAGCAAGGTGTCCACGATGCGATCGCAGTACTTCCGGGAGTTGGGGTCTACGTCCCGGGTGATGGTCAGCCAGACAAAATCGCGCGTCGTCGGGTCCGACACGTACTGCTCCGTGACCTCAATGCCGCGGGCCGGATCGGTCTTGAACAACGCGGGGAGCAGCGTGAGCAGGCACTCGTCGCGGTCCGGGCCCTCGGCGAGCGCGATGCAGCCGTCTACGGTGGTGGGCTGCGCGCCACAGCCGAGCAAGACCAGGAGCCAGAGGCGGACGCGCATTCCGTGCCTGTATCCCGGCCCTGGGAGCGATAACCTGCGGTATGCCGCTCCTTCACACGATGCCGTCGAACCGCCACGCCGCGGTCCAGCGGACTCGGGCGGTGCTCGCGGACCCCGTCGAGGCGGACGTGTTCCTGGACCGCTGGCTGCACAAGTTCTCGGTGATCTCGGACCGTTCGCTGCGGCGAAACGTGCTCTTCGAGCTGGTCGAAGGCACGGATGATGGCACGCTGCTCGGGGTGCTGCCCCGCTTGGACGCGAGGGCGGAGACCGGGGAACGTGTCGTGCGCTGGCTCCAGACAGAGCTGGCCCTGACCCCCTCGGTGCTCACCGAGCTGCCGTACGATCGCATCACGGAGCTCTACGCCATCGCGCGGGCGGCCGGCCTCGACCGCCTCGCGAGCCGATTCCTGACGGATCGGCCTGTCCCAGGCGTTCAACTGCGGGCGGAGAACCCTCACCTTGACCTCTCGGCCGGCGAGCGCACGGCCAAGGCGCGCCGGTTCGACCGCATGACGCTCGACCGCCTGATGCACGACCGTGACCCGCGCATCATCCGCGCGCTGCTCGACAATCCGCGGCTCGTGGAGCGTGACGTGGTGCGGATCGCAGCGATGCGGCCGACGCTGGGCGAGATCCTCGAGCTGATCGCCTCCCATCCGCGTTGGTCGCCCGCCTACCGGGTGCGGAAGGCGCTGGCCTTCAACCCGCATACGCCCTCCGCGCTGGCGCGTCAGCTCCTCCCCACGTTGCTGCGCCAGGATCTTGTGGACCTTCAAGGCTCGAAGATCCTTGGCCCGGACCTTCAGGCGGACCTGCACGCGCTCCTTCACCCGGTCCGCACCCCGCCCGCGCAACAGCCTTGACCTGGCTCCTCCCCGACGCGGTCTTGACCCCCGCCGGCCTCGTCAACAACGTGGCTGTCGAGATCGTCGGAGATCGCATCGGCCGGATCGGTGCCCTCCCCGAGGGCGAACACCCCGAGCGACTCCCCGGCCGCGCGCTGCTGCCCGGCTTCGTCAACGCCCACTCCCACGCCTTTCAACGGGGCTTGCGGGGCCACGTTCAGCATCGTGGCGCGTCCGACGACAGCTTCTGGACCTGGCGCGAGGCGATGTACGCGCTCGCCGAGACCCTCGACCCCGACGAATTTCAGCGCATCTCGACGCTCGCCTTTCGCGAGATGCTCCGCGCCGGGTTCACCACCGTCGCGGAATTCCACTACGTCCACCACCAGCCCGACGGCACGCCCTACGCCGATCCCGACGAGCTCTCCCACCGCATCGTCGCCGCCGCCGAAGCCGCTGGCATCCGGCTCGTCCTGCTCTACGTGGCTTACGCCCGCGCCGGGTTCGGGGTCGAACCAAACCCGCGCCAACGTCGTTTCCTGCATCGCTCACCGGACCAGGTCCTGGCCGCCATCGCCCGCTTGACCTCGCGATCCGCGGGGTTCACCGTTGGCCTCGCCGCGCACTCCATCCGCGCGTGTCCGGCGCCCTGGCTTCGGGAACTATCCGCCTTTCAAGGTATCATTCATGCACACGTGGACGAACAGCCCGGCGAGATCGCGGCCAGCCTGGCCGAGCACGGCTGCCGCCCGATCCACGTATTCGAGGCCGCGGGCATGCTCTCCCCGCGCTTTGCGGCGGTACACCTGACCCATCCCGACAACGCGGAGATCGAAGCCCTCCGCGCGGCCGGCGGATCGGTCGTCGCCTGCCCGACGACGGAGCTGGACCTCGGCGACGGCTTCTTGCCGCTGGCCAAGCTCGACGGTGTCGTGCCCATCAGCATCGGCTCGGACAGCCACGCCTGCATCGACCCCTTCGCCGAGCTGAGGGCCATCGAGTGGCATGCCCGCGCGCTCTCCGGGCATCGCAACGTGCTGAGACCGGCCGGTACGACGGATCCGCGGGACGGTCTGGCGGCGCGATTGTTGCAGATCGGCGCAGCGGAGGGTGGGCGTGCTTTGGGGCTCCGCACCGGCGAGATCGCGCCCGGCATGCTCGCGGATCTGATCGCCCTGGACGTTACCCGGCTGGAGTTCGAGCAGGCGAGGCGGTTGCCGGCCCTGGTGTTCAACGGCTCGCCGGCGGCTGTGACGGACGTGTGGGTCGGCGGGCGCCGCCGGTTTGCCGCGCTGCGCCCGACCGATCCCGAACCCGTGTAGAATGTCAACATGCGCACGTTCCCGACTCCGATTCTGGCCTTGCTTTCCCTCACGACAGTGACCCTTGCGTGTCAGGACAAAGGCGTCAGCGCGTACAATACCGACCCCACCGCCGGCATCCTCGCGCCCGCGGATGGGACCGCGGTGGACGCGGGCGCTTTGGTCGAGCTGTTCGGGGTGGTCGGAGATGCCCAGACCGACACGGTGGACATCGCTGTGAGCTGGGCGAGCGACATCGATGGCGAGCTCGACACCACGGCACCCGCCATCGATGGCGAGGTCTACTACGCCACCTCTGCGTTGACTGGCGGCGATCATGCGATCACGCTGTCGGCCATCGACGAGCAGGGATTGTCCGCTCAGGCCACCATCCAGCTGCATGTCGGGACCGGTGGAGGCGGGCCCGGCTCGCCGACGGTCGTGATCCTCGGGCCGACCGATGGCCAGGAGATCGCGTCCACGGATGTGCAGAACCTCGTGGCCGCCGTGACCGACGCCGAGGATGCCTACGATACGCTGCAGGTCGAGCTGATCGACGTGCCGGACGGGTCGCTCTGGGTGGGCAACCCGACCTCCACGGGTTCGCTCACCGTGCCGATGTCGCTCTCGATTGGCACGCACATCCTCACGGTCAACGCCGTGGACTCGGATCTGAACACCGCCACGGCGTCGGTGACCTTCTCGATCATCGACGATGGCCGCCCCCACGTGACCATCGACACGCCCGCCGACGGCTCGGAGATCGCGACCGGCACGTCCACGAGCTTTCGCGGCACGGTCAGTGACGACATCACCGACGTGGAAGCCCTGCAGTTGACGTGGGTAAGCGATATCGACGGCCTCTTGGCCGCGAACCCCGCCGACTCGTCGGGCGCCACATCCACCGCACCGGCGCTCTCGACAGCCATCCACACCGTCACGCTCACCGCGACCGATCACGAAGGCAAGACCGGCTCCGACAGCATCGTCGTCACCGTGTACGACCCGAACGATCGCGATGATGACGGCGATGGCTGGACCGAGAACGAAGGCGATTGCGACGACGCCGACCCCAGCACAAGCCCGGGCGAGGTGGACGTCTGTGACAGCGCGGACAACGACTGCGACGGGGTCATCAACGACGAAGACCTCGACAGCTACGAGTCGAACGACACCTCCCCGGGCTACGCCTGCGGCGAGGTGGACGACAGCTTTCTTTGGACCGGCTCCACGTTGGAGCTGTCCGCGTTGACCCTGTCAGAGTCCTCGGACGAGGACTGGTTCTCCTGGTCCGCCGACGATGAGTACTACGACAATGTCAGCGTCTCCGCGACGGTGACCGGGCTGCCCGCATCGGGCACGTACGTGGTGGAGCTTTGGAGCCTGGACACGGGCAGCATCGTGGACTCCGACTCCGGGGCGTCCAGCCTGACCGTGAGCTTCAGCGGCGACATCTTCAGCGACGAAGACGACAACTTCGCGATCCGGGTGTACGCCACGACCTGGCCGGCCGGGAGCTGCGACACGCTTTATGACTTGTCGATTCATTCGTAGGGTAAATGGCGGAGAGAGCGGGATTCGAACCCGCGGTACCTTTCGGTACACACGATTTCCAGTCGTGCACCTTCGACCACTCGGTCACCTCTCCTAAAGGGATGGCGGAAAGGGTGGGATTCGAACCCACGGTAGGGGAAACCTACAACAGATTTCGAGTCTGCCGCCTTCGTCCACTCGGCCACCTTTCCGCGAAAAACAGTCTCCTCGTTCAGGTCCGGCGTCTGGCCCGCAGCGATGCAAAGAACTGAGTCAGTTGCATCGAAGCTTCTTCGGCCAGCACCCCGGGGACAACGTCGAACCGGTGGTTCAACTTGGGGTGGGCGGACAGGTCACCGACGGTGCCACAAAAGCCGCCTTTGGGGTCGGCTGCGCCGTAGACGACCCGGGGGATCCGGGCGAGCAGGATAGCGCCGGCGCACATGGCGCAGGGCTCCAACGTCACGTAGAGCGTTGCGCGCTCTAGCCGCCAATCGGACAGGTGGCGGGCTGCGGCGCGGATCGCCAGCAGCTCGGCATGACCGCAGGGGTCGCGCTCCGCCTCGCGGACGTTGCTCGCCTCGGCCAGCACGACATCGTCGCGAACGACGAGGGCACCAACCGGGACTTCGCCTCGCGACGCGGCTTCCGCTGCGAGCGCAAGCGCCCGCCGCATATAGCGCTCGTCGTCGGGCGCCTGAATGGATGAGGAGATTTTGGGGTACATCAAAGAGCCGCGAGCTGCAACGCCCGGCGTCCGCCCGGGTAAGCGACCACACCCCCCACGTCAACCGTCAAGTGCTGCACGCGTGCACCGTGAGCCATCCGAGGCCAACGAGGAGCATGAGGAGAACGGCCCAACGCTCGACTTCCCGCGGCCGCGCGGGGTCCAACCCACGACGGTGGGGCGCGCGGGGCGTGCCCTGAGCATCCGGGGAGACGGCTGGGGCCTCGGTCTCGGGGTTCGCCGGCAACGCCGCAGGATGCTTCGGCGCCTCCTCAGTCACGGCTTCGGGAGCAGCCTTGGGCTCCGGTCTACCCGTCCACCGGAACCCCCCCGGCAGCAGCTCCAAGGGCTCGGCCGAGAGCAAGAGCCCGAGCCCCGGCACCTCCCCCCGCGATCCGCCCGGGGCCACGCTCAGCGTGGCTCCGATCCACGCCAGCACCGCCGTCGGGCGCTCCGTCACCCGCCCTGCGGTGACGTCCTTTCTGCCGGTGACCTCTCCGGTGCCGGTGACCTCTCCGGTGCCGGTGACCTCGCCGGTGCCTGTCGGATCTGCGGGGTCGAACAAGCCGTGACCGGCGTCTGGCCCCCAGTCGGCGACCGGGTCGTCGGTCGGGCCAATGGGCGGGGGGGGGCGCGGCACTATCTGGGCTCTTCGTCGGCCCCGGCGCCCCGATCCTCGTCCAGGTAGCCGATCGCCTGGAGCGCAGCGGCGCTCTCCGCGTCAAACCCCGACAGTTCGTCGCCGAAGGGCGGGGGCACCAGCGCCCAACTGGCAACGTAGGATCGCCCGGAGCGGCTGACCTTGGCCAGGGGCGTGGAGCCCAGGCCCGGCTCGCGAACGATCAGCGGCTGCGTCGCTCCCTTGTCGATGAACAGCGCAGCACCCTGCACGGCCTGGAGGGGCGGGAGCTTCGGCAGCACGTAAACTTCCCGTTGCGCGGCCCCGTTCGTCGAAAATCGGATCTCGACCACAGCCGTCACGCTGCCGTCCTCCGCCGTCTCCTCGGCCACCTCCACCTCAGCATCCGCGTGGTTCGTCGGCTCGTCGCCAAGCCACCACGCCTCCACGCCCCCGGGCACCCGAAGGCTCACCGCGCCCTTGCCTCGCGAGCCCACAGGGGTCACGCGGAACACCGTGTGCACGGGCACGTCGAGCGCGCGCTCCAGGGCGGCGCGCCCTGCCGCGAAGTCGCCGCGGTCCCGGCCCTGCTGCTCGGTGGGGTCGGCCTGCAGGTCGAAGACACGCTCGCCCCCCGCGCGGCTCACCCACTTCTCCCCGTTCTGCAGGCTCCCCCAGGCGTTCGCGCCGTACAGCAGCCTGCCGAACGCGAGCGATCGGTCTACGAATCGGTCGTCCGGCTCGCCCCGCGCGAGGCCGGCGAGCGAGAATCCGTCGAAGTCCGCGCCACCCAGGCCGAGCAGGTCCAAAACCGTGGGGGTGACGTCCAAGAGGCTGACCGGCTCCGGCACCCGCCGCGGCGCGAGCCCACCCCCCGAGACGATCAGCGGCACGCGGAGCAGCTCGTCGTACAGCGTGTGGCCATGCTCCAAATCCCCGTGGTCGAAGAACTCCTCGCCGTGATCTGAAAAAACGACCACGAGCGCGTCCGGCCCAGCGACGGTGAGCAGCCTCGCGATCGCGTCGTCCACGGCTGCGAGGTTCTGGTCGTACCGGTCCGCAAGATAGGTGCGGACCTGATCGCGCTTGCCCTTGCCCTTGGAGTACTGCATGAGCGCGGTGCGCGCAAACCCGCTGCCGAGGCCCGGAAGATCCTGCTTGGCGTAGCGGGACCGGTAGGGCCAGAGCTCCTTGTAGGGGAGGTGCAGGTCCATGAAGTGCACAAGGAGCAGCGCGTCCTCATCGGGGTGACGTTGCAGAAAGTCGATGCCGCGCTCGACCTCGTAGTCGGCATACGGCAGGTTCTGCGCGACATGTTCACCCCAGCCCTGCGCCATGTCGAAGTTGCCGGTCAGGTAGATGTTGCCGACGAACGCGCCGGTGGCCCACCCCCGCGCGCCGAGGGCCTGCTGGAGCCGGAGCGTCGAGGACCAGCGCTCAGGCTGCATCCCCGAGAGCACAGTCCGCGCGCTCGGCAGCGTCCAGGGGGCGACGGACCGGGCGTCTTCGAACACAACGCCGTTGGCGGCGAGCTTGTCGAGCTTTGGGGCGGGGGCGCGCTCGTAGCCGTAGGTGCCGAGGTGATCCCGTCGCAGCGTGTCGATGAACGCCATGACGACGCGTTTTGGGGCCGCAGTGGGGACAACCACGCGGGGCTCGGCGACGAAGGCGTAGTCGGCGTGGGGATCGGCGTCGTCCACGCGGAATTCAAGCCGGGAGGTGGTGTCGCCCTCCGCTGCGAGAGAGACCTCGTAGGGCTCAAACCGGCCGGGGTGCAGACGAAAAGTCCCGGCGATGCGGTCGCCTGCGCGCACGGTGAGCGTGGCGCCGTCGCTCACCGCCCCGCGTGCGACCTCGGGGGGCACGATCGCGGCGGAGAACCGGAGCACCGCGCCCGCGGGGATGTCCACCTGCCAGGCAATGCGGGCCGGCGCGGGGAGCAGCAGCCCGGTGCGGGTGGTGGTGTCCACTTGAAGGGAAGAACGGGCGCCTTTCAGCCCAGCATCGTCGCCCGCGCCGTCGAGGATCGTCTGCCTGCGCTCGGCATCCGGCCACCGCACCATGAACTCCTCCGGGGTCGGGCGCGGGTCACCCTTTGCGACCCGGACCTTGAGCCCGTGGGCGGAGTAGGACCAGGTCTGGCCTCGGTCATCCCCCAGCGCGAATCCAAGCTTTTTGCCGTTCCGCCGCACCTCCATGCCGGGCGGCATGCTGCTGAGGAACATCACGCGCGGCCGTACCGGCAACGCGATCTCATAGGTGCGGACGCCCTGCTGCACGCCTGTCAGGCGGAACGCGCCGGTCACGGGGATGTCCGTAGAGGACGCGGCGACACCCGATCCGCGGCTCAGCTCCGCCGGGGGCAGCTCAGCCAGACCGACGCCGGACGCAGCCGCGAGACCCACCGCCAGAGCCAGCCCGTGAAGCATTCGGAGCCGGGTTTAGACGCCCGTGATCCGCCGGCGACGCGAGAGCAGGGCCAAGCCCGAGAGCCCCGCGACGAAGCCGCCCGCTGCGCCAGGCGCAGTGGAACAACCACCACCGCTGTCGCTGACCTCGACGACGAGGGAGCCGGCCTGTAGACCCGCCGGCCCGCCGACGTTCATCACGACGACGTAGCTGCCCGCCTCGGGAAAGTTGATCTGCGGGGCCCAAGCGCCCAACGACTCGCCGCCCTCGACGTCCGTGCCGTTGAAGTCCACGCGGTTCGCATCCGAGATGTCCGCGGAGGAAGTGCCCTTGTAGGCCTCCCAGACGATGGTGTCCACGCACCCGTAGGTCGAAACGTCGGTATAGTTGATGGTCTGCCAATCGAGGCCGTCGATCTCCTTCATCTCGAAGAAGCCGCCCGCGCCCTCCTCGGGGGCCGGGGGATCACAGGCCACGATGTAGCCGAGCGAGGTGGTGGACACGGTCTGGGCATCGCAGACGTCGCTCTCAATCACGATGGTGGCCGTGACGCTGAACTGACCGACGGACGTGTACGTATGGCAGGGGTTGTTGTCGGGATCGTCCTCGCCATCCGCGACAACCCAATCCGCCGACTCGCCATCGCCGAACTCCCAATGCTGCGAGAGCACGCGGACGGTGTCGTCGTTGATATCCACCGAGAAGCAGGCCTCGAACGGGACAGCGCCCGTGCGGTCGGTACCGACGACATCGCCCGCGAGCCCACCGCCGGAGATCACGATGCTCGGCCCGTAGATGCTGGTGATGCCCGCGACATCATCTGCGTTCGGGCTGGCTTCGTCCGTGTTGCAACCGGAACGCTGCCAGAACATCGTCGCTTCCTGCGCGAGGGGGTCGGTGCAGGACTCACCATCGTCACAGGAGTGGCCCATCCCCCAAGAGTGCCCAATCTCGTGGGTGGCGGTGCTCTCGATAAAACCGCTCTGGCAGTCGCCGGCCTCGACCTCTTCGGTCGTCGCCCAATCGACGTTCGCGGCGAACACGATGTCTCCGTCGCCAATATGGTAGTAGCGCTGGCCGTTCCAGGTCACGCTCGCACCATCCGGGGCGCTATAGCTCACGCCCAGGACGCCCACGCCGAGCTCCCCGGCTGGGTCGTCCCAGTAGATCTTCTGGCCGCCGTCGTAGTCGGGCTCCCCGAGGTCGCTGGTGCCCGTGTACTGGTTGGCGATGGCGGCGCACTGTGCGGCCTCCTCCCAGTTGTCCCAGGACTTCTGCAGCACCTCGAGCGGGTAGCCTTCGGGCAGGGAGTCCTCGACATCATCGTCCATGGACCAACAGCGCCGCAGCCGACCATCGTCGCCCTCGACCTCGTTGCCCTCCTCGTCCAACTCGGCGCAATCATCCGCGGAAGACCACGCAAAACCAGTGAGCTTGTATGCCAATGCCGGATCGGAGACGTATGCAAGGAGAGAGAGCAGCATCACCGCACCCCAGACTGAAGGTTGTTGATGGCGCGAAGACGTTCGAGGCTGGCGCCGGGGATCGGCTTGCCGTCCCAGCCGAGCTTGACGCGGTCCGTGATCTGGGCCTCGATGGTGGCGAAGCTCACGCGATCCGCCACAGGCGGATTCGGAAGGAAACGGTAGTCCCAGGCGCGGTCATGGGAGACGAAGAAGCGCACGACCATGTCTTCGCCGTCCGCGGGGTTCTGCTTCACCGAGTACTTGCCCAGCGACAAGCCGACGTTCAGGTAGCTGCCGTCGTGGCGCTCGGTCAGGAGCACCAGCACGTCCTCGCCGACGCCGTACCGTGGCGCGCCCTCCACGGGGGTCGTGACCCCGTCGAGCTCCCCACCGGGCACCAGGATTTCGATCTGCTCAAGCGGCGCGCCTTTCAGCGTGCGGGAGACATCCAGCGTGACCATCGTCGCAACGCCGTAAGCACCC
>CANKNP010000196.1 GCA_947483545.1 Deltaproteobacteria bacterium
CCGGAGTTGGACATCCGGTTGGAGACCGACGTCCGCAGCCAGGACCAGGACTACCGCGTCAGCTACCTCGTCAACGGTGCGTTCTCGGACTGGCGGACCACCACGACGTCGGACCCGTACCTCTCGCAGGCAGACATCAACGCGCTGCTGCTGTTCGGGGTCACGCGCGAGGAGTTGGAGCGCTACGGGGGGCTTGGTACCGCGCTCCTCGCTCAGACGAGCGACCTGCTCCTTGGGCAGACCGCGCTCTCGCGGACGAACTTCATCGTCGTGGACCGCTGGAATCTGGTGAGCGGCGTGACCGAGCGGGGAACGCCGACGTTGTCGTCGGATCTGCGCCTCGTCGCCCAAAAGGAAATCGCGGGCTTTGACGTGACCTTGGAGACGGAGCTGGGGCAGAATCTCGGCCGAGACTGGTACATCAGCATCGAGCGCCGCATCGCCCGAAAGCTCTACGGAGCGCTCTGGCTGGCGACCGAACAGGAGGGACGCACGCTCCCGATTGGGGCTGCGTATGGGCTCGACCTCAAGGTCCGGGTGGAGGCCGATTGATCGCGCTGGCGCTCCTTCTCTGCGCGCACGCCCTGGCCGAGCCCACCGAGCCCGCAGGGATCTCTGCGACGCTCGATCCAGACGCGCTCTATCGGGCCGCGATGGAGGATTTGAACGCCGACATCGCGTCGGTGCCCACCCGGTACACGGGTCGGCTCATCGCGCTCCGGACGCTCTCGGCCGCGCGCGGTCGCCTATCGGATGAGAACTTGGAGCCGTTGCTGCGTGTTCGCCAGGACGGCATCTACAATCCACAGGATGTTCGGCAGGATCTCGCGATGCTCTACCGTGTCGGGCACATCGTTCAGGTCGAGGTGGAGGTCGAGGACTGGCCCGCCTTCGACGCCGATGGGAACGCGATCCGCGCGGTGCACGTCGATTACCGGATTTACCCCCCGGATGAGGTTCGGGGCCTGCGGGTCGTCGGAAACGCACATTTTTCCGCGCGTGAAATCCAGGCCGCGATCCGACTTCACAAAGGCGCAGCCTGGTTTCCGGAGGATGTGCCCAAGCTCGCCGCTGCCATCCACGATGCGTATCTGGCGCGTGGCTGGCCGGACGCCCAAGCGAGGATCCTCGCCTCGACCCCTCCCAACGCGGTGGAGGGGGACAATGGGATCGACGTGCGCATCGAGGTCGAAGAGGGGGAGGCGCGGCGGATCTCGTCGTTGAACTTGCATACGGATGGGGCGATCGCCCCGTGGCGGGCGCGGGTGATCCTGCTGCGGAATGGCGTGGTCCGCGGCCGACCGTACACCGAGAAGCGAATTCAGGCCGCGCGGGAGGCGCTGCTCACCGCGGTTCGCCGCCGTGGGGCGCCGGCCCACGGACAGTATGAGGCGCGCGTGTCCATCGCGGTCGGCGAGGACGGTGGAGCGGCGGTCTTTGTGGACGGGCGACGTGCCTGGGCCATTGAGGCGCGGGAGGCCGGACTCACGCCGAAGACGGTCGCCGACGCGCTCGCGCTGGGAGAAGGTGCGCGCGTCACCCGCACGTTCGACGCCGACGCGACCGACACCCTCAATCAGGTCCTCCGGGCGGCGGGCCATCTGGACACCGACGTGACGTTGGAGGCGGTCGTGGATCCCCAGACCGTGAACATCCGCGTGACCGGAAGCGCCGGTCCTCGTTCTCGCCTCGGGGAGATCGTATTTTCCGGGCCCGAAGGCGCGCTGGACGCGCCGGATGGCCCGCGGATCTGGACGCAGCGGTACCTTCGGGCCGCGTTCCTGGAGGCAGGCGAGGGATTCAAACGCGGGCGACTGACCCCCCAAAGCGTGGACGACGCGCTCGATGCGATGCGCGAATTCTATCGCGCAGAGGGCTACCTCGGCGTGACGTTCACCCGCGACGCGCTCACGTCCCGGGTGGAGCAGCGACGCCGCGGCAAGGGGCGCCCGACCCTGCGGACGGTGCGCGACATTGCTGTCAACGTGCAACCCGGGAGCCGCGCCTGGCTCGCCCGCGTCTCGGTGGAGGGCAACGTCGGCGACGTGGACGTCGCGACGATGTACGCGGATCTCATCAACAACCCGGTGAACCCGAGCGCGATCGAGGCGCGTGCCCGTGCGCTGGTCGACGCCTATGGGGAGCGCGGCTACCTGACCGCAGACGCGACGACGGACCTCACGCTCACGCCCGACGGGACCCGAGCGGATCTGCTGGTCACCGTCACGCCCGGGGCCGTGGTGTACCTGCGCGCGGTGCTGATTCGTGGGTATTCGCGGACCGAGCGGTTCGTCATCGAGCGGGAAATTCGGCTCAAGCCGGGGGATCCGATCACGCCCGACGCGATCGCCGAGATCCGCCGCCGGCTGTACGATCTGGCCGTTTTTGACCGGGTGAGCGTGGAGGCGGTCGGCGACGAGGACCGCGTGAAGGACATCCTGATCGACGTCTCGGAGCGGAAGAACCTGTACGCCGAGGCCGGCGGCGGATTGGCGACGGACCAGGGCGTTCGGGTGTTCGCGAGAGCCGGTCATCGAAATCTTTTTGGGCTGGCCCATACGCTGACGCTGTACGGCCAGGCCGGTATCGGCTGGCTCGGCGACGGCTGGAGTTTTGATTTTACCGACCCGACTTTTCGCGCCACGGCCCACTACGAAGCTCCGCATGTTCCAGCCCGCGGGGAGTCGGTGACCGGCGATGTGCTCTTTGGCGCCGAGGAGCAGGCCCCCGACTGGCGTTTGGCACGCTCGGGGATCGCGGCTGGCTTCTCGTTGAAGGTCGGGCCTTTCAGCACGCTGCGTGCCGACTACCGGGTGCAGTGGCGCCGCCTGCTGGACGTGGATCCCGGCGTGCTTGTCGATGGGGATCCCTGGCTCTCGGCATTGGGTTTGACCGACGCCGAGGATCCTTCTCCGGACACGCCGAGCGATTTTCGTCGGCATTCCGGCTTCGATCTCTCGTTCCTGATGGACCTGCGGGATGACCCCTTCAACCCCACCCGCGGGGGCGTGGGGAGCACGGCGTGGGTGATCACCGACCCATTCTTGAGCTCCATCGTCTTCTTGCGTGCGGAGGGGAGTTGGACTCAGCTTGTGCCGCTCGGACGCCCGTCGTTGCTGCTGCGGATGCGGGGTGGGGCGGCATGGGTTCCGGACGGGGAGGCCGTGTTGCCCGTCGAGGATCGGTTCCAGGGGGGAGGGGGGGCGAGTTTTCGCGGATTTTCGCTCGCGACGCTTGGACCGGCCAACCTGGTCAGCAATGAGGACATTGCGTACCCCAACACGCTGGCGCCAATCCTCGACTATGCAGAGCGAACCTCCACAGGTCGCTGGGTCTCGACGGGGGGCGACGCGCTCGCCGTGGGCACGATCGAGCTGGCCATCCCCCTCGACGTGTTCGGCCTGAAAGGCTGGGAGGCTACGCGTATCGCGCTGTTCTCGGATGCCGGAAATGTCTGGTGGGCCTCGTCGTTGGTCGAGACGACCTCGATGCAGCGCTCCGTCGCGGCCGGCGGCGATCCCCTGTTCCGGTACAGCGTCGGCGTGGGCCTGCGCCGCTCCACGCCCGTCGGCCCGGTGCAGCTCGACCTGGGTTTCAACCCCCACCGGATCGAGGTCCGAGGAGAGGACTGGGCGCAGGTGCACGTGAGCTTGGGGAACGTGTTCTGACAGGGTGACAACTGTCACTGACAACCGTCACTGACAACCGTCAGGGCTGACACCTCTCAGAAAACACCGGTTGAACCGTTGGCACGCCCCTTGCGGAAGGGTCAACACGGAGCAACCACCATGACCCCTGACCAGTCCCAGACCGCGGCCCTCACGCCCCAGACCACCCCGAGCACGAGCGCGCCCTCGCCCGTCGTCACGCAGCCGCAGGGCAACCAGGCGGCGTTGGAGGACGCGGGCCTCGCGCGGACGACCGACGCGCACGACAGCGCGCTGGACTACACGCTACTCCTGGGTCGGGGACTTGTGGACTTTGAAAATACCCTTGTGGACTGCCTCGCGGACCCGACGCGCGCGGACCACGAACGGTGGCTTCAAGGCGTGACATTGGCCCAGGTCGCCGAAGAGGCCCCGGCGATGTTGGACATCGCGCGGGACATGATCTGGCCGGTGGGGCGAAAGGTGGAGGTCGCCGGGGTGGGGAAGTGCATTGTGGAGATCGGTGGCGAGCTTGAGGGTTCGATGACCGCCGAGCGATCCGCGGAGGGCCTCGCGGTGGGGATCACCGGAGAGGTCAACGCGACGGGTGGGCTCAGCATCCCCGAGATGGAATGGATGCAGGACTTCATGCCGACCCTGCCGGCGAGCTTCGGGATGGATGCCGTGCTCGACCTGGAGTTCGGGGCAGAGTTGAGCGGCGGGTTCCGAGCGACCGCCGGGTGGCAACTGCCGGACGACGCGCTCGACGATCCCGACTACGACCTCAGCCTGGCGCCCGGGCTCGAAGTGCTTGTCCCCGCGATGGAGACGCTCGTGACGTCGCTTGCGGCGCCCACCACGTGGACGGTCGATCACGCCGTGGAGGGTTCGGGGGAGGCTGGTATTGCGGCGGGAATGGGCGCGAGCGCGGAGGGCGCTGCGGGTGGAGGTGCGGGGTACGGATCGGACGGGACGAACCTGTACAGTCACGCCACCATTGAAGGAGGTGTCGCCACGGGCCTGGACTTTGGCTTGCTCCAGTTGCTCGCCGGCCCCGGACTCGAGGATGCGGCCGCGAAGTTTGGGGGACGGGTGGGCATTCGCGCCGAGATCCCCATCGCGACCGAGACGGATCCGAGCACGGCGCGGTTCTTTTTCTCTTGGGGCACCGCCACAGAGGGCGGTTCCGACAACTCCTGGGTGGAGGCCGGCGCCTTGGCGGATGCTTCGGCGCTGCTCTGGAGCATTTTGGGCGACGGAGGTGATGCGGGCCAGCTTCGCCTCGAAGATCTGCCCGATCGCGTGTTGGTCCGCGCGGTGGAGCACGAGGTCCAGTCGCCGGAGGTGAAGGCCGCACTGCTCTCGCAGGCAGAGACCGAGGATGTCAACGACGACGTGTTCATCGGGGTGGATGTGCAGACGGACGCCATTGCCAAGGGCACGATCCGGGTCGGTCGGCCTGCCATCTGGACCGCGCTGGGGGCGTCGGAGACGCTGGATGCGGCTGGCGAATCTGCGGAGGATGCCGTGCTCGACGCCGAGCGGCAGATCTCGGCCTATTTCCTGGGGGAGCGCTACGAGTGGGCCGGGGCTGCGCAGTTGGAAGAGAACCTCGACGCTGCGTTGCTGAGCTGCGACATCAGCGAGTGTCGGGTTGAGGTCACCCGCGAGAGCGACATCGGCGGGGAGGCCAGGCTCGCGTCCGGGCTCGAGGCGGAGCTCTCCGTCAGCTCCAAGGTGACCACCGTGCTCAACCTGCCACCCACCGACCTCCGCGCATACATCACCGCCTGACGGCGCGGCCCGCCATTGACGCCACGCCCAAAAGCGTGCAAACTCCACCGGTGGTCTTTCGGCGCTCCCTGCTTGTGTTTTTAGCGATTTCGGGCGTCCTGTCCGCGGGGTGGGGCGTCTACGGACAGGGCCGACGCGCCCTCCAAGCGGCGGAGAGGGCTAGGGCGGCGAGCGCGCCCAAGCCCGATATCCTTGTCATCACCCTCTGCTCGATCCGCGCCGATCACGTCCACTCCTGGGGGTACGGCCCCGCGACGACGCCGAACTTGGATCGACTGGCTGCGTCCTCCACCCGGTTTGTGAACGCATGGTCCGCGGCCCCCTACACCAGCTCGTCTCACGCCTCGTTGCTCACCGGGCTGCGGCCTGAGCGGCACGGGGTCATGGACTTCGGGGATGCGCTGGCCCCGGACATCCCCAGTCTGCCCGAGGTGCTTGGCTGGTATGGGTACCGCACCAGCGCGTTCATGATCGCCAGCGGCCCGATGACGTTTGGGAACGGGGATGGTTTGTCACGTGGATTTGCAAACTTCGAGTCGGGTTTCGCCAGCACCACCCAGATGGCCGAGCGCATCGCCACGTGGTGGCGTGCAGCCCCCCATCCGGTGTTTTCGGTGGTCCACCTTCGCGACGCGCACCAGCCGTATGCGAGCGCGCCCGAGGCGACGGACCCGAGGATCGTGGACTGGCAGGCGAACGCCTTTCAAGCGGGCCCCCAGGGCGTGCAGATCACGATGACTTTGGCGAACGCGCTCGGCGCGGATGCCGTTCTGCGAAGCCAGTTGAGCGGCGTCTACGACCGGGGGGTGCATCGGGCAGACGAGGCCGTCGGGGAGGTGCTGGGCGCGCTGGGAGCGGACGCGGACGAGGCGCTCGTCGTGGTCACAGGCGACCACGGGGAGGCGCTTGGAGAGGGCGGCCACTTGGGGCACAAGCGGTACCTGGACGAAGGCGTGCTGCACGTGCCGCTGCTCGTGCGCTACCCGGGTCAGGCGACAGCGACGGCCGTGACAACCGAGGTGGGCCTCGTGGACCTGTTGCCGACCATCCTCGAGCTCGCGCATGTGCCGCTCCCGGCGGGGTTGGACGGGCGAAGCCTGGTTGGTATCGAGTCGGCGCCAGGGTGGACCTCCACGGGGACGGATGGCCGCGTGCGCCCCGTGATCGCCCAGCTCGTGGGGGCGTCGGGGCCGGTCTCGAGCGTGGAGAGCGTGGTGCTGACCTCCCGGTTTCGGTTGGAGGCGCCGGAGGGGCGCGCGGTGCTGTACCGCAGGGTGAGCCGAAGCCCGCAGGCGTTCGACGCTTGGGAGCGCATCGAGGATGAGCCGGTGCGTGCGGCGCTGCTCTCCTGGTTCCTCGGGCTCTCAGCCGCCGCGACCCGGGGCGAGACCCCTGAGCTGGCGCCGGGCGTTGTCGAGGAGCTCCGGAAGAACGGCTACTGGTAGGGCCCGAGCGTGTCTGGTGCCTCGCCCATGGCGACCGGCAACAAGGTTTGGATCATCGCCATGTTGTCGGCCCGTTGCAGCTGGGCGTCGAGGAACGAGAGGGTCACCGCGAGCAGGTTGTGCGCGACCTCCGCCTCCAGGCCCGGGCCCCGAACCAGGGCGACCAGACCACGGGCCCGCGTGCGCCGATCCGCGCCCGGCCAACGGTCCTTCGCGGGAGTTTTGGGCGGCTCCCGCTCGTCGTAGCCGTAGCGCTCGATGATGGCGCGGGCGACGGCCACAACGTCGCCATCGGCTTCGGGTGCCTCGAAGGGGGGCGGTGGGGTCGGAGACCGAAGATCGGCGAGCGCGACAGCCTGCGCCCGCTGCGGATCCGTCAGCAGTCCGGCTACCGCGCGGTTCCAGTCGGACTCGATCCGCATCAGCTCTTCGTCGCGCGCGAGCGCGGCGTGCAAACGGGCGACGGCGGGGGTCTCGCCGGCGTCGGAGGGTAGCAGCGAGAGCCGCTTGCGGACGTCGCCAGGCCCCTGAGGGGACGCTCGCCCAGCGCGCTGTCCGTCGAGCACCTCAAGCACCCACGGGGTCAACCCTCCGAGCCAGAGCCCGATCACGAGGGCCGCCGTGAGCGCCCGGTCGAGCGGCCTCATCGCAGCACCTGGGCGTTCGTCAGGCGCACGCGCACAGCACCCGAGGCGCCGATGAGGGAGACCTCCACGGGCCCGGTTTCGGTGATGGGCACCTGGATCCAGCGCCAATGCCGGTCGATGAGGGGCGCCGGGACGAGGCGATTGCCCGCGTCGGAGTGGATCCGCACCGTGAGCCCGTCGCCGGACTCTGGCCTCGCCCAGAACGACACCTCCCGGGCCTCGCCCTCCCAGAGCCGGAGCGACGCCTTCGCCGCCAGATGGAGCGGAAGCCCGAAACGCTTGACGTCGACGAGCAGATCGAGGTTGACGACGTCGTCCCCCGACCAGACGTAACGCGCGGCGAGGTCAGGGAATTCGTCCGGAATCTGATAGATGCGCCTGCCCTCGTCCCGCAGGATCGGGGTCCCGAACACATCCTCAAGCATCGCGACGGCGGGTTGGCCGACGAGATCGGCGCTCGTCTCGTTGCCAGAGAGCCGGGTGTCATCGGCCTCCGCCGTGGTGTGCAGGATCACGTATCGGAAGCCATCTCTCCGGACCGCGTCCAAATCCGCCGCGGAGAAGCGAAAGGGAGGCTTGCGTCGGCCGATGTCGACCAGGGTGGTCAGAAAGTCGTTGCCTGAGACGTAGTCCCGAAACGCCAACAGATCGGTGCGGCGGATCAGCTGATTGCAGTTGATTGTGGGGTGGCGGTGCGCGATCTGGTTGTATTGAAAGCGCGCGTTGGCCACGGTCAGGGGCTGGTATTGCAGCGGGATCTCCACCACCGCGCCCTCCGGCAGGTCCCGCAGCTTGGTGTAGACATCGGGGATCTTCGAGGCCGTGAGCGGACGCAATGCGGGCCTGTCGCCAGACCAGAACGGCTGAGTGGTGGCCAGCACCCCCAAGGCGAACGCGCCGAGGTGAAGCCAGCGCTCTTTGACCTCGGCGGCGAGCACGGCCATCCCCACTGCTCCAAGGGCCGCGCAACAGGTGAGAGTGACGACACCGATCCGATAAGGCCGGTAGGCCTTGGAGAAAAAGGGCAGGTACTGATAGGCGTAGTAGTAGGGGAGCGGCAGGTCGCCGGACCAGCCGGGCAGCGGCGGCGTCTCGTCCAGGCGCAGAAAAGGCCCGAGGGTGAGCACCGTCGCGCCCATTCCGATCAGGGCCCAGCCAGCCCCGCGGCGCCATGCGATGGCCGTACCGATGATCCCGACGACGAACGCCAACATTCCCGGCGTGCTCTGCAGCGGGTTCACAGTAAAACGGGCGCGCAGGAGCGCCTCCACCGTGGTCGCGTTCTCGATGACCTGCATGGAGTCATGGTCTTCGAGCACCTGCTCGTTCAGGTCCGGGAGGTCGAGCTTGCCGTCGGAGAGGCGCATCTTGGCCTGCCAGGCCTCCCGGTCCTCGAAGAGGGCGGCCGAGAGCGGCGGTCGGGTTGGTGTTTCGCGGCGTACGAGGGGGATCAGCGGCGCATCTGCCGCGGCGGCGAGCACGATGCCGGCGAGCATCCACGCAGCACCTCGGACGCGAAACTCCAGCAACTGCCAGGTGACCATACCGAGGCCGAGCATGCCGGCGAACAGCGTATAGTACCAGTTGAACGGACCGATCACGGCGAGGACCACGGCGCTCTGCAGGGCGGTTCTCCACCCAGGCTCTCGCGCGACCCGAACGAGACTGAGGGCGTACAGGGGCAGAAATCCGGCGGCGACGAGCTCGATACAGCCCGCGGCGCCCTCGCCGTACAGGTACGGACTGGTCGCGAACACGGCCCCGGCCACAAAACCCGCGTTGTGGCGGCCCGTCAGCGTCCAGCCGAGCATGTGGGCCGCAACGCCGGAGCTCGCAAATCCGCCGATGAGCAGCAGGTTGTACGCGGGGATCAGCGGGATCCCCAGGAACATGAGCGCGACGCCGAAGAGCTGCAGTGCAGCGTGCCCGAAGGACCAGAGATTGTACCCGAAGGGGAAGAGGATGTCGGTTGTCGCTGCGGAGAGCGTGCCGTCGGCGAGGCGGTGGTGCACATGATCGATGAGCCAGAGTGTGGTCCACGCATCGAATCGGTCACCCCAGACCTGATCCATGATGGCGCTGGGCATGGGCCATAGGAAGATCATGCTCCCAAGCGTGTAGATGGCGGAGACGAGGAGCCAGTCGCGTACCGATTGGGCG
>CANKNP010000197.1 GCA_947483545.1 Deltaproteobacteria bacterium
CACAACGTCGGGCTCTTTGCCGTCTGCGGTGCGCTCGGCACGCCGGCTGCGTGGAGCCGGATCCTGATCGGGATCCGAGATCCCCGCTCAGATGTGCGCGCTGGCGCGATCGTCGGGCTGGTGCGCTTCGCCGAGAGCGCCGCCGCCCCGCTGGATCTCGAGGATCAGGTGGTGCCCCTGCTCCGCAACGAAAAGGTACGGCCGGAAGCCCAATCGGAGCTCGCGCGCGTCTGCGCGCAGCTTGGCTACTGGTCAGCCATCGACGGGGCCCGGAGGCTCGCGGAGAGCAGCGCCCGGGGCGTGGCGCAGGTCGCGTCAGAGGCCGTGCAGCGGCTCGCGCTCCCGCCGGGGCCAGACGGACTCTGGATCGACCTGGGTGTAGATGCGGGCGAGGTCCGACCGGACGCAAAACCCGTCGCGATGCTGGCGACGGTCGGCCGTCGGGTGTTTCGGATCGCCCTGCCCACCAGCGAGCGCACCACCCGCGTCACGCTGGAGTCCTTTGAGCGGCCCGAGGGCGTTCGCCGAAGGTTGCTTCGGCGCCCCGGCTCCCGCGAGCCCGCCGTCGAGGTCTTGCAGTTGAGGCAGTGGACCTGCTGGGCTCAGGATCCCGACGAGCAGATGGAATTCGGCGACTTGCTGCTTCGCACCGGATCGTTTGACGCCGTCTCGGCGGTGGATCCCATCCTGCCCGCCACCGCTTCGACGTTCCGCTTGCGAGGCGCCCTCGCGTTCCATGAGGGGCGTCTGGAAGAGGCGCGCGTCGTGCTCGAAGCAGCCACAGAGATGAAGCGCTGTCCGCTCGACACCTGGTATTTTTACGGGGTCGTGCGCGCGGCGCTCGGGCAGGCAGCGCCGGCCCGGGAGTCGCTGGATCGCTACGTCACGAAGGCGCCGAAGAAGAGCCCTTACCTCCAGGCCGCGAAGGACGCCGTGGTCGCGCTGGGGTGACTCAAAAATACACTCCGTGACACGCGATCACTGAGTGTCATCTGTGAGAGGATGCGGGGAGCGAAGTTCGCTTCGCCCCGGAGTCCCCCCATGCGTCGTTCGCTCCTCTCGCTCCTCTCGCTGATGATCGCCACCAACGCCGGTTGTGCCCCGGAAGGCTCCAGCGAATCCGGCTTCGGCGAGTCCCTGCCCGACGCGTTGACCCCCGGCGAGCGCGCCGATCCAGCGGCGGACCTCGACATCTACGCGGTCGAGAAGTCCAAAAAGCACCACACCAACCAGGAGGTGTGCGACGAGAAGGACAACGACGCCGACGGCAAGGTCGACGAAGGCTGCGACACCTGCGAGCTCTTCACCAGCCGCAACATGGGCTTCTGGAAGGTCCACGCCTGCGTGATCGACGGCTCCGCCACCGACTATGCGCTGCTGCCCCAGACCCTCGGCACGTCCAAGACCTTCACGACCGGCGCCGCCGCCATCGCGTACATGAACGCCTCTGCGGGCGGCAGCCAGCAGGTGATCCTGGGCCGTCAGCTCCTCGCGGCCAAGTTGAACCGCGCCGCGTTCAACCTCGGGCCCCTCACCTTCGAGGATGTCACGGCCGACGGCAATGTCGAGACCGTCGATGAGATCATCGCCCTGGCCGACACCTAGTACCAGAGCGGCACCACGCGGCAGCGCTCCGCGATGGCGATCCTGATCGAGCGGATGAACAAGGTGGGCGATCACCTCGGCCTCTGGTTCGACGCCACATGCGTCGCCGACCCCGAGATCTGCGACGGCACGGACAACGATCACGACGGCACGGTGGACGAAGACTGCGCCTGCAACGAGCAGTGCGACGGGTATGACAACGACTTTGACGGCGTGCTCGACGACGGCTCGCCGGACAGCGATGGCGACGGTACCGGGGACTGCGTAGACACCGAGGACTGCGACGGGGTCGACAACAACGGCGATGGCGCGACCGACGAAGGCTTCGGGGACTCCGACGCCGACGGCACCGCGGACTGTATGGACACCGAGGACTGCGACGGTGTTGACAACAACGGCGATGGCGCGACCGACGAAGGCTTCGGGGACTCCGACGCCGACGGCACCGCGGACTGTATGGACACCGAGGAGTGTGACGGCGCCGACAACAACGGAGATGGCGCGACCGACGAGGGGTTCGGGGATTCCGACGCCGACGGCACCGCCGACTGCATGGACACCGAGGAGTGTGACGGCGCGGACAACAACGGCGATGGCGCGACGGACGAAGGCTTCGGGGATTCGGACGCCGACGGGACCGCCGACTGCGTCGATGCCGAGACCTGCGACGGTATCGACAACGACGGCGATGGTGCCCTGGACAACGGGTTCGGCGACAGCGATGCGGACGGCACGGCGGACTGCCTCGACGGTGAGGAGTGCGACGGCCTCGACAACAACGGCGACGGCAGCGTGGACGAGGGCTTCGATGCCGATGGCGACGGCACGCCGGACTGCTCGGACAGCGAGTCCTGCGACATGATCGACAACGATGGCGACGGCAGCGTCGACGAAGGGCTCGACTGCGGCGGCGAAGACTGCGCGGACATCGACGACGGCGACTGCGTGCAGGTCTGGCAGGCGGAGGCCCGCGGCTGGCTCTCGGTCTCGAGCGGCGATGGCGGCGCGACCGTCACCATCACGAACAACGGCCCGGAGGAGGTCTGTCTCGAAGACCAAGCGCTCTACACCTCGACCGGCACCCAGCCGTTCACCCAAGGCGAAAACGCCACGGTCAGCGCGGGCGGGAGCGTCACCCTCGCGTATGGCTCCTGGACCACCGCGAACGGTGTCTACTCGCCCTACCTGGGCAGCAACCCCTGGTGGTGCATCAGCGACGCGACGTACTACGCGGGCGGCGCGAGCTTCGACTACTACGGCGAGCGTGTCCCCGACGCGATCGCAGCCATCCTCAACGGCACCAACGACTCCGATGGCGACGGCGCCGAGGACCACGTCGACTGGCACGGCACCGGCTCGAGCGTGCAGTCGCAGTACGACGTCTGGGCCTACCAGGCCGCATCCGGCTCGCTCACGGTCGGCAAGGCCGCCGTGGCCAACGGCACCGGCGTGGATGTCACGCTCACGAGCCGCAACGTCGGCGACTTGGACGCCACCGGCACGATCACCGACACCGTGCCCGCCGGCTGGAGCGTCACCTCCCTCGGCGCGGGCTGCGCCCAGAGCGGCTCGACCATCACCTGCGACGTGAGCATCGCCGGGACTGCGGGCGCCGCCGGCTTCAACATGGCGCAATTCACCTACAGCATCGCGCCCGACAGCGGGTCCGATACGCCCTACCTGGAGCTTGAGCCCGCCAGCATCTCCTTCTTCGACGGATCCAGCGACCAGACCGGCACCTCTCTCCCCGCGGCCGTCTACATGGCCGACACCGATGGCGACGGCAGCCCCGAGTGCCCGAGCGACGAGACCTGCAACGGCGTCGATGACGACCTCGACGGAGCCGTGGACGAGGACACCTCCGACACCGATGGCGACGGCACGTGCGACGACCTCGACACCGAGACCTGCGACGGCGTGGACAACAACGGCGACGGCTCGACGGATGAGGGCTTCGCCGACACCGATGGCGACGGCACCGCCGACTGTGTGGACGCCGAGGACTGCGACGGCGTGGACAACGACGGCGACGGCTCCACGGACGAGGGCTTTGACCAGGATGGCGACGGGTATAAGACCTGCAGCAGCGAGCCCGAGCCCTGCACGGTGCTCTTCAGCATCTCGCACGGCGAAAACAAGTGGAGCGACCCCTACGAGTATTCGACCTTCCACTCCTGGGGTCCGGCGGCCGACAAGTTGACCGCCGCCGGGTACAACTGGGAAGCCCACTCCGCCGGCGAGCTCACCCTGGCGCAGCTCCAAGGCTATGACGCGCTCGTCATCGCCGAGCCGACCTCCAGCTTCACGTCGGCCGAGGTGGACGCCATCCACGCGTACGTCGCGGGCGGCGGCGGTGTCCTGCTGATCACGGACTACAACGAGCAGTACATCAACCCGATCTCCTCGGAGTACGGTGTCACGTTCCTGGGCTACCCCGGCATCATCGGCTGGACCGGCATCACCGACTGGGCCACTGGCTACGCCGCAACTGCGGGCGTTGACAGCGTATTCTGGGCCTACGGCTCCACCCTCTCGGTCACCGGCAGCGACGTCGAGACCCTCGCCTGGTACGATGGCTCTCCGGTCTACGCCCAGATCGAGAGCGGCGATGGCCGCGTCGTATTCTCGGCCGACAACGAGATCTTCGCCACCTACGGCTTTGAGCAGGTCTACGACCCCGACCCGACCGCCACCCGCGACAATTCGACCCTCTGGCTGGCCACGATGGGCTGGCTCTCCGAGTGTGACGGCGGGTCCGACGCCGACTGCGACGACGCGGACGGCTCCGTTCACCCCGACGCCGACGAGAGCTGCAACGGCACCGACGACGACTGCGATGGCTCGACCGACGAGGGCTTTGACTCCGACACGGACGGCACCGCCGACTGCTTCGACAGCGAGGCCTGCGACGGCGTTGACAACAACGGCGATGGCGCCATCGACGAGGGCTTCGACTCCGATTCCGACGGCACCGCGGACTGCTTCGACAGCGAGGAGTGTGACGCCGTTGACAACGACGGCGACGGCCTGGTCGATGAAGACCAGGCCGACAGCGATGGCGACGGCACCTGCGATGCCCTGGACAGCGAGACGTGTGACAGCGTCGACAACGACGGCGACGGCCAGAACAACGAGGGCTTCGCCGACAACGACGGCGACGGCACAGCCAACTGCGTGGATTCCGAGACTTGCGACGGCGTGGACAACGACGGCGATGGCTCCACCGACGAAGGCTTCGGCGACAGCGACAGCGACGGCACCGCCGACTGTGTGGACGCAGAGACCTGCGACAGCGTTGACAACGACGGCGACGGCCAGAACAACGAGGGCTTCGCCGACAACGACGGCGACGGCACCGCCAACTGCGTGGACAGCGAGACCTGCGACGGCGTGGACAACGACGGCGACGCGAAGACCGACGAAGGCTTCGGCGACACCGACAACGATGGCACCGCGAACTGCGTGGACACCGAAGACTGCGACGGCCTCGACAACGACGGCGACGACGAAGTGGACGAGGGCTTCACCGACACCGACGAGGACGGCACCGCCGACTGCGCAGACACCGAGCAGTGCGACCTGCTCGACAACGACGGCGATGGCGACATCGACGAGGGCTTCGACGCCGATGGCGACGGATACCCCGACTGCGACGAGACCTGCGAGGTCGAGCTGGTGTTCTGCTCCGCCGAGGACGGCGACAACCACCTCGCCGACGACTCCCCGGCCGTCGAGACCTACTCGGCGAACGCGCGCTGGACCGCGGACATCCCGGGCGCGACCTGGATCTGGGACGAGTACTACGAGACCAGCCCCCGGGCCGACGAGGTCCACTCGATCTTCCGCCCCTTCGGCATCCAGACCGGCGCGACCGGCATCGCCGGCACCCTGACCATCGCTGCCGACAACTCCTACGAGGTCTGGCTGAACGGCGACGGCGTCGGCTCCGACTCCACCGAGTTCAACTACTTCGATTGGAGCGTCGATACCTACGACGTGACCGACGCGGTCGTGCTCGGCGAGAACGAGTTCGAGTTTGAGGTCTGGAATTGGGCCCAGACCAACGGCTCCGCGACCTCCAACCCCGGCGGCCTGCTCTACTGCGTCGAGATCACCTACGAATACGAGATGGACACCGAGATCTGCGACGGGCAGGACAACAACTGCGACGGTGAGATCGACGAGGGCATGACCGACACCGATGGCGATGGCGACTGCGATGGCATCGACACCGAGGAGTGTGACGGCGCCGACAACGACGGCGATGGCGACATCGACGAAGGCTTCAACGACACCGATGGCGACGGCCACTGCGACGACATCGACGAGGAGGAGTGCGACGGCCTCGACAATGATGGCGATGGCTACATCGACGAGGGCGAAGAGGACACCGACGACGACGGCACTGCGGACTGTGTGGACGAGGAGACCTGCTTCGACGGCGTGGACAACAACGGCGACGGCGAGGCCGACGAGGACTGCCCGGTGGACTGCCCCGCCGAGCCTGACCCGGACTGCCTGACCATCTACGAGGCCTACTCGCAGGGCACGATCTCCGCGAAGAGCACGTCCAGCGGGGTCGGCGTCAAGATCTCCAACTCGGGCGATGTGCCCATCTGCCTCGATGAGCAGGTCCTGTTCACGAGCGATGGCACCCAGGCGTTCTTCCCGGACGGGCAGCTCATCACCAACGGCGTCGAGATCGCGGCCAACTCTTCGGTCACGCTCTACTACGCCTCGTGGACGACCTACAACTACTACTATGCGCCTTACTACGGCTATTATGGCTGGTGGTGTGTGGAGGCCGGCCAGTGGGTGTCGGGCAGCCAGGACTTCGAGTTCCTCGGCGAGCTCGCCCCGGACGACCTGGTGAACTACACCGAGAGCAGCGCGGACACGGATGGCGACGGTCGCAGCGACCGCGCGGATTGGTACGGCTCCCACGGCGTCCTCGCGAACTACAACATCTGGGCCTTCCAGGCGGCGCGCACGCTGATGACCGTCGGCAAGCAGGCCGAGATCACCGGCACTGACGTGACGGTGACCGTAACCGCGCGCAACCTCGGCCTGTACGACGGGACCGGCGTGGTGAGCGACACCCTGCCCGAGGGCTGGGAGCTCGTCTCGGCGACCGGCTCGGTGACCACCAGCACGAACGCCGCGGGCCAGGTCGCGCTGTCGTGGACCACCAGCGTGGAGGGCTACTCGTCGGACAGCTCCATGTACACGGACACGAGCATCGACAGCGACAGCCTGTCCTACGTGATGCGGCGCACGAGCGGCGCGGACACCCCTATGGTGGAGCTGGACGCCGCCAACGTGTACTACTGGAACCAGGCGGCCTACGCCACGGGCGAGTCCCTGCCCTTCGTGATCTACGCCTTCGACGGCAACGGCGACGGCATCGTGGAGTGCGACGAGTAGGGCCTCTGCTGGGAGCTTGATACCCGTCCTCCGTGTCCACCCAAGCCCTCCTCGACGCCGACCTGCGCCACCTCTGGCACCCGTTCACCCAAGCGGATGAATGGGCCGCTGAGCCCAAGCTCTGCATCGCTGAGGCCGAGGGTGTCGAGCTCATCGACACCGAAGGCAAGCGCTACTTGGACGCCGTCAGCTCGCTGTGGTGCAACGTCCACGGCCACCGCCACCCGAAGCTGGATGCGGCGATCCGCGCGCAGTTGGACAAGGTGGCGCACACCACCCTGCTCGGCCTCACGCACCCGACGGCCATCAAGCTGGCGGAGCGCCTCTCCGCGCTGACCCGCCTCGATCGCGTGTTCTTCAGCGACTCCGGCAGCAGCGCCGTGGAGGTAGCGCTGAAAATGGGCTTTCAAGCGCAGCAGCAGCGCGGTCAGGTCGGCCGGACGCGCTTCGCCGCGCTCACCGAGGCGTACCACGGCGACACGCTAGGGAGCGTTTCGGTGGGCGGCATCGACCTTTTTCACGGCGTCTACCGCCCCTTGTTGTTCGACGCCGTGCGCATCCCCTGCCCCGATCGGCCGGACCCCGAGGCCGAGGCCCGCTGCCTCCGGCAAGCCGCGGAGCTGTTCGATCAGCACGGCCCGAGCCTCGCCGGCTTCATCTTTGAGCCGCTGGTGCAGGGAGCGGCGGGGATGCGCATGCATTCACCACAGTTCTTGTCGCAACTTTGCGCGATGGCCCGTTCGGCGGGTGCGCTGCTCATCGCCGATGAGGTCGCGACGGGGTTTGGCCGCACGGGCACGATGTTTGCACTGGAACAGACCGATGTCCGGGCGGATATTCTTTGCGTCGCGAAGGGGATTACCGGTGGGTATTTGCCGCTCGCCGCGACGCTGACGACCGAGGCGATCTTCGATTCTTTTCGCGGCCCCTACACCGCTTGGAAGACCCTTTTCCACGGTCACACCTACACCGCAAATCCCCTCGCCTGCGCCGTTGCGCTCGCGTCGTTGGATATTTTCCAAGACGAGCAAGTCCTCGCGGGCTTGCGCCCCAAGATCCACGCGCTGCGCGACGGATTGCTCCTGCTGCAGCATCCAAACGTGATCGAGCGACGCCAACATGGGCTCATGGCCGCGATCCGCGTGGGTCCGTTCGCCCCCGCCGCCCGGATCCCACACCACATCGCGCTCGCCTGCCGCGACGACGGGGTCATCGTTCGCTGCCTCGGCGACGCCCTCGTGATGATGCCCCCGCTCGCGATGAGCGCCGCGCAGATCCGGCGTTGTACGAGCGTGATCGGCGCGGCGATCACGCGGGTCACGGGGGTCTGATGCCCGAGTGGTCGCATTTCCCCTTCTCCCTCCGGGAGAAGGTGCCGCCGTATGCGGCGGCGGATGAGGGCTCCCCGGCGATCTTGAACGGCCCTCATCCGCCCGCGAGTACGCGGGCACCTTCTCCCGCAAGCGGGAGAAGGGGAGAACCCTCGAAACCCTCCCCGGGTGAGCAGGTTAGATGCCGCTAAACCCGTTGCCCCGAACGCTGATAGCGCTCCTCCTATGCCTCGCGTTCCCAGCCTTCGCCGCGGACCGAAACCCCTCTGCTGAGCTGGGCCTAGGCCTCGGGCTGCTCGCGGGTGGGAACGGCGCTGGCTATGGACTGGGCGCCTCTCAGCGGCTTGGCGTCGATGTCCCCGCCGGTCCCATCCACTCCGTCGTTGTCGCCGTGGAGCACGCTCACCATGTGTTGCAGGACGCCACCGCGTACTTCCCAAACGACATCGTCTCCCCCGATGCTCTCGAGGGCGGGCGGGACCGTTGGGCGCTGAGCCTCGGCGCGCGGCTTCAGCTCCAGTTGGCCGATCCGGCCGCGGATCACCTCGTCGTGGAGCCCCTCGCCGAGGTGGGCATGGCTTTTGTGGCCTCCCACACGGTGCTCACGCTGGGCGGCCTCGACGGGGCGGCCCGACTGGGGAACTGGGATGGTGCGCCCGCATTTTTCGTCGGGATGGGCGCGGACGTTCGCGTGCGGACCTTTCTCGCGCTCGTGCCCGCGCTTCGGGTGACGATCGCGCTCCAGCAGGACCCGCCCGAGAACGGCGGCCAAGGCCTGTACGGGGCCGAGGTTCGCGGCGATCTGTCGCTGAGCGCCCGCGTCACGTTTTGACCCTTGTGGTTACCTCTCGCCCATGACCCCCTGGCAGGTGCTGCTTGAGACGCTTGGCGATGAGATGCGCGATCGCCTGGATGGCGACCTGCTACCCGCGTTGTACGCCGCAGTCTCGGTCCCCACCCTCACCATCCGGGCTGAGCTCCGCGAGGAGGGCTTGCCGTTCGTCTACGCGGACGCGGGCCAATGGCCGAGCGCGCAAGAGCTGGACGAGGCGGCCAAGCGGGTGATCACCAGCGCCCAGCGGCGCGGCGTCGGCCTTGGGGTCGCCAGCGGGTTCGTGGGGGCGGCCGCGATCCCGCCCGAGGTGCTGGCTGGGCTGGTCCTGGCGCTCCGCCTGGGACAGCGGCTCGCGGTGCTGCACGGGTTTGACCCCGAGAACAACGCGGGTCGCCTCGTGCTCTGGCGTGCAGTCGCCGCGGCCTACGAGATCGAGCTCCCGCGCGAGGCCCAGGTCGGCGTGCGGGTTCGTG
>CANKNP010000198.1 GCA_947483545.1 Deltaproteobacteria bacterium
CCCCCGCCCCGCGCATCGCCGTTCTCCCCGGCGATGGCATCGGCACAGAAGTGATCGACGAGGGCCTTCGGATCCTCCGGGCGCTCGCCCCCGACGCGCACACCGAGCACTTCGATTTTGGAGCCGAGCGCTATCTTCGCGACGGGGTCACGCTCCCCGACGCCGCGCTCGACCGCTTCCGCAACGAGTTCGATTGTATCTACCTGGGCGCGCTGGGCGACCCGAGGGTCCCGAGCAATGTCCACGCGAAGGACATCCTGCTCGGCTCGCGCTTCAAGCTGGATCTCTACATCAACTTCCGCCCGGTTCGCCTGCTCGACGCCCGGTATTGCCCGCTCAAGGACAAGCGCCCCGAGGACATCGACTTCGTCGTCTTTCGGGAGAACACCGAAGGGCTCTACACCGGCATCGGCGGCCAGTTCAAGCGCGACACCCCCGACGAGATCGCGATCGAACAGGAGATCAACACCCGCAAGGGCGTCGAGCGCATCATCCGCGCCGCGTTCGAGTGGGCGACCGCCAACGGCAAGCGAAAGGTCTGCATGAGCGACAAGGCCAACGCGATGCGCCATGGCCATGACCTCTGGCAGCGGGTGTTCAAGCAGGTGGGCGCCGAATATCCGGAGATTCGATGCTCCCATTTGTACGTCGATGTGCTCGCGATGCGACTGGTGCAGGCCCCCGAGGACTTCGAGGTCATCGTGACGAACAACCTGTTCGGCGACATCATCACGGACCTGGGCGCGGCGATCCAGGGGGGCATCGGGCTCGCGGCGAGCGGCAACCTACACCCCGGGCGTGTCGGGCTCTACGAGCCGGTCCACGGGAGCGCGCCCGACATCGCGGGGAAGGGGATCGCCAACCCCTTTGCGGCGATCCTGACGGCGGGAATGATGCTCGGCCAGCTGGGCCGTCCCGCCGACGAACGACGCATCGGAGATGCTGTTGGCCGCTGCCTCATCGAGGGGCTCGTGACCCGGGAGCTGGGCGGCAAGCTCACGACGGCAGAGGCGGGATCCGCCGTTCTGGATCGGTTGACCGGATGAACCCGAACCTGACCATCCCCATGGCCTGCCTGCTCGCCTTCGCGGCCTGGACCATCGGGCTCCTGCTGCTCGGCGTCGGGCCCTATCGGGTCGGAAAAGTCCTCATGGGAAAGGCCAAGTCGAGCCATTTTCCAGGCGGGGTGCTGGAGGGCCCCGACTGGTATCAGCGGCTCCTGCGGGCCCATATGAACTGCGTGGAGAACCTGCCCGTGTTCGGCGCCTTGGTGCTGGTCGGCCACGCCGTCGGCCTGCACGACGGGCTGTTCGCGACCCTGTGCCAGGTCGTAGTCGCCGCGCGCGCCGGCCAGACCGTCACCCACCTCGCGAGCGGGCGCGCCACGGTCATCAACATCCGCTTCGCTTTTTTCCTGACGCAGCTGGGCTGCTTCCTCACGCTGGGCGGCTTGATCCTGCGGGGGTGACGGGCAGCGCGCCCCAGATCGGGTATGATCGTCTTCGGCGTGCCTCGCGCGCCGTGGAGTCCCCGCATGGCAATGTTCAAGTACGAAGGTCGAACGGCGAACGGCGAAACGCGCAATGGCACGATTGAGGCCAAGGATCAGGCCTCGGCGCGCGCCAGCCTGCGCGAGCAGCGCATCACGGCGAACACCATCGTGGAGTCCAAGGGTGGCTTCGGGCGCGAGATCAAGATGCCCGCAATCTTCGCGCCCTCGATCACCACCCGAGATCTCGTGATCTTCACGCGCCAGTTCGCCACCATGATCGACTCTGGCCTTCCCCTGGTTCAATGCCTGGAGATCCAGTCCTCGCAGGCGGAGAACCTCTCGCTGCGCAACCAGCTCAAGGTGGTCAAGGACAAGGTCGAGAGCGGCTCTACTTTCGCCGAGGCCCTCAAGACCTACCCGAACACCTTCGATGACCTGTTCGTGAACCTTGTCGCCGCCGGCGAGGTGGGCGGCATGTTGGACACGATCATGAACCGGCTCGCCCAGTACCTGGAGAAGAGCCAGAAGCTGATGCGCAAGATCAAAGGGGCGATGAGCTACCCGATCATCGTCATTCTGGTGGCCATCGTCGTCGTCACCATCCTGCTCCTGAAGGTCGTGCCGACGTTCGAGGACATGTTCTCAGACTTCGGGGCTTCGCTCCCCGCGCCGACGCTCATCGTGCTGGGCCTGTCCAAGTGGCTGCAAAACAACTTTTTCTACGCGGTGATCGGTATCGCGGTGACCCTCTGGTCGATCCGGCGTTGGTACAACACCGCCAGCGGGCGGCTGATCCTCGACCGTTTGATGTTGTCGCTCCCCGTCTTCGGGGATCTGCTCAAGAAGGTGGCCGTTGCGAGGTTCTGCCGCACGCTCTCCACCATGCTCTCCTCGGGAGTGCCCATCATCGAAGCGCTCTCGATCTGCGGCCGTACAGCGGGCAACAAGGTCGTGGAAAACGCCATCAACTCCGTCACCGTCAGCATTAGCGAAGGTCGGACGATCGCTGAGCCGCTCACCGAATCGAAGGTGTTCCCGCAGATGGTGTGCCAGATGATCAGCGTCGGCGAGGCCACGGGCGCGTTGGACACCATGCTCGGCAAGATCGCGGACTTCTACGACGAGGAGGTCGACGTTGCCGTCGAGGCCCTGACCTCGATGATGGAGCCCCTGATCATGGCGGGCATGGGCATCGTCGTCGGCGGTCTGGTCATCGCCATGTACATGCCCATCTTTGAGATGGCCTCGCACATCAACTAGTGCCCGTGCCTGCTGCCGAGATGTTTTAAATGCCCTCGGCCGCTGCGGCCCTCCCGGAGCGGCTGGGGAAGTACGCGCTCATTCGCTTCGTGGTGGCCACCGGGGTGCTGCTCGGCACCGCCGGGGTGGCGATGCTTGGCGGGTGGTCCACGAGCGACCTCGGCACCGTGCTGTGGACATCGGCCGGCGCCCTTGCGGCGGTGGCGGCGTCGAGCTGGTGGACGAGGCGCCGCGGGGGCGTCGGCACCCCGGCGTTGATCTACGGCCAGCTCGTGCTCGACTGCGTGCTCACCAGCGTGCTTTGCGCGGTCACGGGGGGGGTCCACACGCCCTTCGTGTTGCTCTACGCGCCGTCCATCGCGGCGGGGGCGTTTCAGCTCGGGCTCATCGGCGCGATCACCGCGGCGGGCCTCGCGAGCGCGGGCCTGGTTCTCGTGGCCGTCACGACCACTACGCCGGAGGTGCTGGCAGAGGGGAGCCTCCAGATCTACCTCGAGACGATGTTCCGGATCTTCGCGTTCTTCCTCGTGGCTTCGCTCACCGGCCAGCTCGCGGAGGCTGCGGAGCGGAGCGGACGGGCGCTGATCGCCGAGCGGCGGAGCTCCGCGATGTTGGCCAGCGAGCATGAGATGGTCCTCGATCGCGTTCGCGCCGCCGTGCTCACGCTCGACCGCTTGCAGCGGATCGTGACGATGAACCCCGCCGCGCTGCGGCTCCTCGGGGATGTCGCTGGCTTCGAGATCCGGGACGTCCTGGCCGGGCCGCCATCACAGGGCACCTGGGAGGAGGTGCGGGACGGGGGGCGGCGTTGGCTGTGCTGCGCAGATCCGCTCCCCGACGGCGGGCGGGTCATCGTCATCGAGGACGTGACGGAGCTTCACCGGCTCCGGGAGGTGTCCACGCGCGACGAGCGGCTGGTGGGGGTGGGACGGCTCGCGGCGAGCATGGCCCATGAGATCCGAAACCCGCTGGCGAGCTTGACGGGCAGCCTTCAACTTGTGGCGGAGGATCACCCGGATCGGCTCGTGGAGATAGCACTGCACGAGGCCCAGCGGCTGAACCGGCTCGTGGAGGAATTCCTGTCGGTCTCGCGCACGCAGAAGCTCGAACGGCGCACGACGGAGCTCCACGCCATGGTGGAGGACGTCGTGGCGTCGTTCGGCAGCGATCCTCGCTTCCGCGAGACCGTTCGCGTCACGGGGGAGGGCACACCCGCCGTGGCGGACGTGGATCCAGATCGGTTGCGCCAGGTGCTCTGGAACCTTGTGCTCAACGGCGCGCAGGCCATGCCGCGCGGCGGCGAGATCCGGGTGAGCGTCGAAGAGCGCCCGGAGTACGAGCAGGGGCCCGAGGGTGTCGAGATCCGCGTCGTGGACCAGGGTCCCGGCATCTCCGAGGCCGATCGTGGGCGGATCTTCGACCCCTTCTTCACGACGCGAACGGGCGGAAGCGGCCTGGGCCTCGCCCTCGTCGAGCAGATCGTTCGGGCACACGGTGGTCGCATCGCCGTGCGCACACCCCCAGAAGGGGGTACCGCCTTTGTGCTCTGGCTCCCCAAGGAGGCCTATGTCGGGTGAACGTGTCCTGGTGGTTGACGACGAATCGTCGCTTCGTGAGTTCCTGTCCATCCTTCTGGAGCGCGATGGCTACGTCGTGCGGGCCGCCGCTTCGGCGGAGCGCGCGTTGGACGCGTTCGATGCCTTCTCGCCGGATCTCGTCATCTCGGATCTGAACATGCCGGGCATGGACGGGATCGAGCTCCTTCGTCAGGTCAAGGTGCGGGCGCTCGCCGCCGGCCGGGACGTGCCCTTCATCCTCGTGACCGCCTACGCGACCGTGGGCACAGCGCTCGCTGCGACCAAGGAGGGGGCGTTCGACTACGTCGCGAAGCCGTTCAACAACGACGAGCTGCGCCTGACCATCCGGCGGGCGCTCGCGATGCGGCAACTGGAGGCGGACAACGCGCGGATGCGCGCAGCGCTCGGCGAGCGCTTCCAGATCGGAGAGCACGGCGAGTTCGTCGGCAATTCCCCAAAGATGCAGGAGGTCTACGCGATGGTGCGCCAGGTCATGGGCACGCGGATCAACTGCCTCCTGTGCGGCGAGAGCGGTACGGGCAAAGAGCTCGTCGCCCGTGCCATCCACTACGGGAGCGCTCGCAAACAAGGGCCGTTCATTGCGGTGAACTGCGGCGCGATCCCGGAGAACCTGATCGAGAGCGAGCTGTTCGGGTACCTGAAGGGCGCGTTCACCGGCGCGAACCAGAACAAGACTGGGGTGTTCAAGGCTGCGCACGGGGGAACGCTGTTCTTGGATGAGATCGGGGAGATGCCGCTCTCCGCGCAGGTGAAGGTCCTGCGGGTCATCCAAGAGCGCAAGGTCACGCCGGTGGGCGGGACCGCCGAGGAGCCCGTGGACGTGCGGATCGTCGCAGCGACCAACCGCGATCTCCAGGCTGAGATCGCCCAAGGTCGGTTCCGCGAAGACCTCTACTACCGGCTCAACGTCATCCAGATCGACATGCCACCTCTGCGCGAGCGCGTCGGCGACGTGCCCGTGCTGGTGCAGTACTTCACCCAGAAATTCGCCGAGGAGTACGGCAAGCCCATCCGCGGCGCGACCCCGGAGTGCCTGCGGATCTTGAGCAATTACGGGTTCCCCGGCAACGTTCGCGAGCTTCAGAACCTGATCGAGCGGGCGGTGGCGTTGGAGCGCGGCAACATCTTGACGCCGAGCGCGCTGCCGGAGCGCGTTCACGGCGGTCTCGCGCCCGGCGGTGAAGAGAAGGACGAACCGGACTTTCCCCCAGGGGGCATCGACCTGGAGGCCCGCATCGCGTCGGTCGAGCGGCGCTACCTGGAAAAATCGCTGGAGATCACCGGGGGCAACCGCACCCAAGCGGCGAAGCTGCTCGGCATCACGTTCCGCTCGTTCCGGTATCGGCTGGTGAAGTTCGGGATGGACGCAGGGGATCTGTCGGAGGGCTGAGGGCCCACACTCCCAAACAGCCCCCCAGCCTACAAAACCCCCACTCTTCCCCCCCAGCGTTTGACCGACGCCCCCGACTCCGCCAGGATGGCAGTCGAGGTCGTCCATGGAGATCGCAGTAGACACGCCCGCGCCCGCCAAGGCCCGCCCGCAGGCGCGCCACCCCCGGACCCCCAGCCCCGCCCCCACCGTGCCTGCCGCCTCGCGTGAGGTCGTGCAGTACGCGCTGATGGGCCAACGGGTGCAGCCCGTGCCCGGGTCCGACCCCCACGAGCGCCCGTTCCACGTCGTGCTCGTGACCATCTACAGCGTCGAGAACGCAGGCATTCGCTATGTCAGCGCGGCGTTGAAGCGGGCCGGGTTCGACACCACGATTGTGTTCCTGCGCGACTGGCGTCACAACCAGCTCGACATGCCGAGCGACCGCGAGTTCCGCATGGTGCTCGACATCATCCGGCAGAAGGGCGCCGACATGGTGGGCATCGGCTTCATGTCCAGCCTCTTGCCCATGGCGAGGGAGCTGTCCCGGCGTGTGAAGACCACTTTCCCGGACACGCCCCTGGTCTGGGGTGGCATCCACCCGACGAGCGTGCCCGACGAGTGTATGAAGGACGTCGACTACCTTTGCCAGGGCGAAGGCGAGCTCGCCGCGATCGACCTCGCGACTGCCCTGCGCGATGGCTTGCCGACGCACAACATCCCGAACATCTGGGCGAACATCGACGGCGTCGTCTACCCCAACAAGCCCCGCCCGCTGTTGCAGGAGCTGGACTGGCTCCCGTACCCGGACATCGTGGACGACAACAAATACTACATCGAAGGCGGAAAGGTCCGGATCGAGGAGCCCTGGAAGCGGACGGCGGAGTACCGCATCTACTTCTCGCGCGGGTGCCCGTACAACTGCTCGTACTGCTACGTCAGCATCCTGCGCGACGTGTACAACGAGAAGGGCCGGCAGTTCTACCGGGCGAGGTCGGTCCAGCACATCCTCGGCGAACTGGAGTACATCAAAGAGCACTTTTCGAAGACGGCGCGCATCAAGATCGATGACGACACGAGCTTTGCGTTTGGCCAGGAGTGGATGGACGAGTTCTTGAGCGAGTACCCCAAGCGGGTCGGCGTGCCGTTCGAATGCCTGCTCATCCCGCCGATGATGCGCCCGGACATGCTCAAGAAGCTGATGGAGGTCGGGCTCATCCGCGTGCAGACGGGCATCGAGTCGGGCAGCTCCAAGGAGTCGAAGGAGATCCACAACCGCTCGCCGGGAAACGTGAGCATCCTCAAGTTCGCCGAGGCGAACAAGGAGATGGGGCTCGACGTCGTGTACGACGTGATCATCGACAACCCGCACGCGACGGAGGAGATGAAGATGGAGACCGCGGAGTTCCTGCTGGAATTGCCGCTGCCCTACTCGATTTACTTCTACTCGCTCAACTACTTCCCCGGCACGGTGCTGACCAAGAAGGGGCTCGCGGACGGCAGCTTGAAGCACGAGGAGATCGAGGGCCAGAGCCACAAGGCCTGGCACCAGTTCCGCGTCTCCATGGACTGGCCGCGTAGCGACGAGGACAAGTTCTACCTGGCGATTTTCTGCCTCGCGTCCAAGGGCTTTGTGCCCCGGCCGTTCATCCGGAAGCTGCTCGATGAGCGCGAGCACTGGAAGAAGAACGTCGAGCCGATCTTCCTGCTGGCGTGGGCGTCGAACTACATCCGCATGTTCTACGTGGCGATGAAGTACTTTGAACGCGGCGAGTTGACGTGGTTCAAGGTCCGCCAGTACGGCTCCCTCCGCAAGCTGATCAGCCAGTAGGAGGGCGGATGGGACTGTTGCGCAACCTCGCGAAAAAGGTGCTCGGGAAGCAGGAAGCTCCCAAGCCGAGCCCCCCCGTGGCCACCCCTGCGCCCAAGGCTCCCGCCCCCACAGGCTCCGGAACGGACAAGCCCTGGTACCTCGACGGCCAGAACGACGGTTGGGACGAGACCGACGTGAAGAAGGATGGAAGTTGAGGCGGCGCTGAATGGCCGCCGACCGGGCGCGTACTACTCGCTGAAGGTTCGGATCTCCCAGCCTTCTTCATCGAGGTCGAACCCATGTTCTCTGCCCTTGCTCTGCTCGCCGTCCTGTCTGCCACTCCCGCCGAAGCCGGTGTGACCGTCCGGGTCGCCGTCCCCGCGGTGCATGTCAGCCCCTGGGGCCCGAACTACCGCCCCTCGCCCCGCGCCGGGTTCACCTGGATCGCCGGCCACTACGACCGCTCCGGGCACTACACCCCGGGCCGCTGGGTGCCGATCTCGACCCGCGCCGGGTACGCCTGGGTGGACGGCTACTGGACCGGCCACGCCTGGACCGACGGTTACTGGCGCCCCGCCAGCCGCGCCGGCTACGCTTGGGTTGGCGGGTATTACTCCGGCTCCCACTGGATCACGGGCCACTGGGGTCCTGGCTCAAGCCACGGTGGTTCGCACGTGAGCGGGTCTCACGGCGGCGGGCATGACGGCGGCCAGGCCAACGGCGGCAGCCACAACGGTGGGGGCACGCCGCGGGCGGCCTCGCCGGGCAACTACAGCGACAGCCAGTACGCAGGTCACTCCTCCGCCGCGACCGAGCAGCGCGCCGAAGGTCGGGAGCGTGAAGGCCAGAGCCAGGGCGGCGGCCAGAGCCAGGGCGGAGGCCAGAGCCAGGGTGGCGGGCAGAGCCAGGGTGGCGGGCAGAGCCAGGGTGGCGGGCAGAGCCAGGGTGGCGGGTCGTCGAGCAGCGGATCGTCCGGCGCCAGCTCGGGGTCGTCCAGCTCGGGTTCGAGCAGCTCGGGATCCTCGGCGACGCAGGCTCAGTCCCAGAGCGGGCGCGGGCGGTAGGGAGTCCTCCGGGGATCGGGCAACCGCTGCGCGTTGCGGAGCGTCGGGGCAGGGAGCGGGCGGCGGTGGCTCCGTGCCGAGGGGCGGCGGCGCGAACCGTAGGGGCAGCCCCCCGTGGCCGCCCGATTCAACGACTGTGGGCGTTGAACCTTGGGCAGGTGGGGCACGGAGGTTGCGAGGGGGGGCTCTGTGTCCAATGGCACGCGGGCGCCCCTGCGGTTCAAGCTCGCGCGTAGGGGCGGCCCCCGGTGGCCCCCGGTGGCCGCCCCTTTCAACGACTGTAGGCGTTGAACCTTGGGCGGAGGTGGGTCCCCGCCCAACCCCGGTCCAATCCCAGGGAGACCGCGTGGGTCTGAAGCGGCGTCCTGCGGCGGAGTTGGACGGTGCGGCGGTGGGGTGAGCCGCCCCGCTGGCTCCCGGCACCGCCCCGCGATGACGCGGTCTCAGCGATCCCTCAACCCCGGTGGTTGCCCACCGTCTTGATCGGCTTCGCGTCGAGCCAGGCGTCCACGAGGGGATCGTCCGCGAACAGCTCGCCGACAACGCGGTACGCGGACACGAAGGCCTCGGAGGTGAGGGCATCCTCGCACTTCACGCCGCTGGCCCCGACCCAGGAGGAATGGCACATGTCGACCTGACCGCCGTGGGACCAAAGGAATCCGACGTGGAAGTCCAGGCCGACGATCCACAGGCCATCCCCCGCTGCGGCGACGTGCTCGACGACATCCTGGGCGCTGCGATTGCTGAAGCGCGTCAACGCGGACTTCGGGACGAGCGACTTGAGGATGTTCTCCGACGCCTGTTGGGCCATGCGGACGCGTTCGACCCGCAGCCCGGCGTCTTGAAGCACCGTGGACACGAAGTAGCCGCAGGCGATCGCGCCCTCGCGCGGGGTCTCGGTCGCGCCGTAGAACGTCCAGGGTGTGCCGCGCCAGGCGGGGATGAACGCGCGGGTGATCGCGGTGACGACCACCTCTCGCGCCTCCACGCGCGCCGCAGGACGGTCCTCCAACGCCGCGAGTTGCTTGCGGCGAGCATCGAGATCGGCGCGAA
>CANKNP010000199.1 GCA_947483545.1 Deltaproteobacteria bacterium
GACAGCGGCCTACCGGCAAAGCCCTGGTCACCCTTCGCGTTGTCGCCAAGCACGCCGGTTCGAACACGCATTGGCGCTGCGAGTAGGCATGTTCAATTCCCGTAATTCCTCGAATCGAATTCCGTGGTTAGGAGGGGGCCCCGCCGCGGCCGTCCCGATGGCAGCACTGCGGCGCGCGTCTCGTCCGCTCCGGTCGCGACAGCTCAATCGCTGAGGTTCTAACGCGCCAGTCCCGCGTCATTCCGCGCCGCGCGCGATGCCCTTGCCTCCGGCAGAAAGGTGGTTGGGACCCGTCGGAGCCCTGTCGGTGACCGACGGAACACCGGCGGCGGGCCGTCGGCGCCGGGGGTGCAGCACGGCTGAACGTTGATTTTCGGGCTGGCACGGCGCCTGCGAAGGGACGGTGCGTTCCCGAGTGCCTGATGCCGGTCTCCGTTCACGCCGCCGCCCTCCTGGGCGTCGACGCCCTCCCCGTCACCGTGGAGGTCGATCTTCTGCGTCGCCTTCCCCAGGTGGTGATCGTCGGCCTCGCGAGCGCCTCCGTCCGCGAGAGCGCCGACCGCGTACGCTCCGCGATGTTGTCCGCGGGTTTCGAGTTCCCGCGTCAGCGCGTGGTTGTGAGCCTGGCGCCTGCCGATCTGCGGAAGGAAGGAACGGGGTTCGACCTCCCGATCGCGGTCGCCGTGTTGGCCGCGGCGGGGCGGGTGGATGCCGAAAAGGCGTCGCGCTACCTGCTTGTCGGCGAGCTCTCGCTCAGCGGGGAGCTCCGGCCGGTCAGGGGTGCCCTCGCCTTCGCCACGCTCGCGCGAGATTTGGGCCTCGAAGGGCTGGTTGTGCCGAGTGCGTGCGCCCCTGAGGCCGCGTTGGTCCGGGGCATCCGAGTGTACGCGGCGCCCGACCTGGCGGCGGTGGCGGCCTTCCTGGACGGCGCGGGGGAGCTGAGCCAGGGCGTCCCCGTGGCGGCTTCGGGTCTGAGCCCGTCGCCGGATCTAGGCGATGTTCGAGGCCAATACCTTGCTCGTCGCGCCGTCGAGGTGGCGGCCGCGGGCGGGCACAACCTCCTGTTCGAAGGGAGCCCCGGCTGCGGGAAGACGATGCTCGCCTGTCGGCTCCCTTCGATCCTCCCGACGTTGTCCGTCGAAGAAGCGCTCGAGTGTACGCGCATCCAGTCGGTCGCGGGCCTCCACGCCCCCGATGCCGGCTGTGTGCGCGAACGGCCCTTTCGGGCGCCACATGCTTCGGTCTCGGTAGCGGGCCTCGTGGGCGGCGCGAGCCTGCGCCCAGGCGAGGTGAGCCTTGCCCACAACGGGGTGTTGTTCCTTGACGAGTTTCCCGAGTTCCCCCGCAATGTGCGTGAGGTGCTGCGGGGTCCCCTCGAAGATCGCCGGGTCGTGTTGGCGCGTGCCGCCGGGCAGGTGGTCCTGCCCGCACGATTCATGCTCGTCGCAGCGGCGAACCCTTGCCCCTGCGGCTTCTGGGGCCACCCCACACGCCCGTGCATCTGCCCGGTCGACACCCGCGAACGGTACCGCGCGCGGCTCTCGGGACCCCTGGTGGATCGGATCGATTTGCGGGTCGAGCTCAGTCCGGTGACCCCGGCGGAGCTGCTCGGGCAGGTGCAGGGCGAGAGCTCGGCGACCGTCCGCGAGCGGGTCGAAGCGGCCCGTGCACGGCAATCGAGTCGCTACGGCGGAAAAGTAAGCTGTAACGCAGAGCTTCGCTCCGAAGACGTGATCGAGGCCACTCAGATGAGCAGCGCGGTGGTGTCGCTTTTGCGCGACCACATGGAGCGGACCGCTTGCTCCGCCCGAGTGGCCCGACGTCTGCTCAAGGTCGCGCGGACCATCGCTGACCTGGACGCGCGCGCGCACGTGGAGCCGGAGCACCTGTATGAGGCCTTTGCCCTCCGTTGCGAGCTGGAGGATGCAGGGGCCAGGCTGTCGGATCGCAGCGCGCCCGCCTGCGCGGTCCGGTCATGAGGCGTAGCTGGGTTGGCCTCGGCTGGCTCAGCGCGGCGCCGCTGTGGGTTGTCGTGGATCGTATCGAGGGCGAACGCGCGGTTTTGGAGTGGTCGGACGGGAGCCTCGGAGAGGTTCCGATCAAGGTGCTCCCTCCTGGGACTCGGGAGGGGGACCGCCTTGTCCCTCAATTTATCGGCGCGGACGCTTCGTCTTCGCCACCAGCTCCGACACAGCGGCCGGGGGCACGGCTGCGTCGGTTTTTCCATCCCGCCCCCAATGAGTAGTCTGATGCAAAGTCCTGAAAATCGTCCTGAATCCCGCGGTTCTGCCGCTGAGTCCCGCGCCGCCGCCCTTGGAGCCGCGCTTGCCGCGATTGAAAAGCAGTACGGCAAGGGGACGATCATGCGTTTTGACGACGCCCCCGCGCCGGTGCCCACCACGCCAAGCGGCTCGCTCGGCCTCGACCTGGCGTTGGGGTGTGGCGGCTATCCGCGGGGCCGGATCATCGAGATCTTCGGCCCTGAAGCCTCGGGTAAGACCACGCTCGCGCTCCACGCGATGGCCGAGGCTCAGAGTGCGGGTGGTACTGTCGCTTTTATCGACGCGGAGCATGCGCTCGACCCGGCCTATGCCGGGGCTCTTGGCGTGCGTCTGCGTGACCTGCTGTTGTCCCAACCGGATGATGGCGAGCAGGCGCTGGAGCTCGTCGAGGCGTTGGTTCGGTCCAACGCTGTGGATCTGGTGGTGGTCGACTCGGTGGCGGCGCTCGTGCCGCGCGACGAGATCGAAGGCGCCATGGGCGACACCCAGATGGGGCTCCAGGCGCGGATGATGTCCAAGGCGATGCGGAAGCTCACCAACGTCGTGAGCCGCTGCAATACCACCCTCCTGTTCATCAACCAGATCCGGCAGAAGATCGGGGTGACCTTCGGCCCGAGCGAAGTGACCACCGGCGGAAACGCGCTGAAGTACTACGCGTCGGTGCGACTGGACATCCGTCGGATCGGGGCGGTCAAACGAGGCGAAGAGATGATCGGCAACCGCACCCGCGTGAAGGTGGTGAAGAACAAGATGGCGCCGCCGTTCCGGCAGGTTGAGTTTGACATCATGTTTGGTCGTGGTGTCAGCCGCCTCGCCGAGCTGATCGAGATCGGCGAGGCGCAGGGCGTGGTGACGCGGGCAGGGGCCTGGTACTCCTTCCAGGAGCACCGCCTGGGCATGGGGCGGGAGAAGGCGATGGAGTTCTTGGCGAACAACGAGACGATCGCCGCGTCGATCGCGGCTTTGTTGCGGCCAGAGCGTCTGGGGGTCGCCCCGGGAGAGGCCTGAGCCCCGGGATCCGGCCCGAGGCGGCGCTCCTCCCGCTGATGGGGGGCGCCGACCTGCTCAGTGTCCGACAGTCGGGGGCTCACACGATGCTCGCGGCTGGCCGGTCTCGGGCGGTGACGGAGGTCTCCGCAGCTCGCGGCCCCGGGACCCGGGGTCGCGGCCGTCGGGCGAGGGGCCAGCGAGGCCCGGAATGCGGTTTCTTGATACTGCGGTCGGGCGGAGGCGGAATGGAGTTGGTTGGGCGAACCGGTGGATGTACCCCATGTGCTTCCTTGTCTATCGCCGTACCGGTGGCACGCTGACCCCGATGGTCGAGCCCGCGCCGGTCGAGGCTCGGCCCGCGTCGTTACCTGGGGAGACGCCAGCGCTCCGACTGATCAGCGAGGGAGATCGGGCGTGGTTTGCGGGAGACCGCGGGGCGGCCCAGGCTGCCTGGCGCGCCGCCCTGTCTGTTGTGGCCCCGACGACCGAGCCCGTTGAACTGTCCACCGGGGCAGATGCGGCTGCGGAAGCTCTGACCCGCCTTCGGCTGCTCCAGGTGGAGGGAAACCTCGCGCCGATCTGGCACGAGCGGGCTCTGAACGCCGCGCTCGCGCGCTGTCCCGACGTCGAGGCCTGGTGTCAGATTGCACGCGCGGATTACCACCTATGGATGCCGACTTTTACTGGGGCCGATCCGAAGGAGGCCCTGAGGCTCCTCGCGCCCGGCGGGAGGGCCGATGCCGAGTTGCCGGGACCGGCTGCGGCGCGCCGGCTGCTCGCCGGCTCTGGCGAGAGCCTCGCGGCTTTTCCGGAGTCAGGGCTCGACGGTTTTGCCGCGGGTCTGAAAGAAAGCGGCGGCCTGCCGGCCGATCCGGGAACCTGGGTGCTGGGGCTCGGGGTCGCCGCGGCGCCCGGCTTGGGGATCGGCGCGAGCGTGCACTTCGATCATCCCGACCTCGCGTGGAAAGACCATGATCTTCGCCTTGATCTGGCGGCCTCCTCTCGGGGAGCGGTGGCGCTCTCGGCGTCGGCGTTCGGCGCGAGCCGGGGCCGGCCGCGGCTCTGGGTCGGGCTCAGCTCCGGCCCTGTCGATCGGTATGATCCGCCTCTTACAGCCCATATCGGGAGTGCGACGCTCGGTGCAGGAGCTGGCGCGGCCGGGGGCGGCGGCGCGGCAGCGCTAGGGCTGGTGGCCCGCGTGGATCAGCTGGACGAGCCCGACGCTGTCGCCGAGACGCTCGGCCGGGTGGGGCCCTGGATCAAGCTCGGGGCGGGCCCCGTCGGACTCTGGGCCGAGACGGGCTTCGGGAGCTATGTATGGATCAACGCCGGCGCATCGCTCAAGTGGGTAGAGCACTGGCGCGGCTGGGAGCTCGCGGCCCACGGGGTCGGAGAGCTGGCGCCGATCGACGGTGGTCCCTGGTGGATGCTCCCCTCGGCGGGAGGTGCGCACCTGCTCCGCGGATTGCCCGCAGGCCGATACCGGGATCCGCTGAAGCTTGGGGCGCAAGCCGAGCTTCGTCATGACCTGGTGGGGCCGCTCCGGGTGGCGGCCTTCGTCGACGGGGCGGCCCTTGGCCCGCTGGAACGCTGGGATCGGGAGGCGCTCCACATTACGGCGGGCCTGGGGCTACGGCTCGTGCTCCCGCCGGAGAAGCAGAACATCACGCGTTTGGACGTGGGTTTTGGTGAGGGGCGGGTCGGTGTGGTGCTGGGCTGGGGCGAAGCCTGGTGACTTCGGGACCGGTCCGTCGCGACGTTGCCGATGTGGTACGCTCGCGACGCCCCGGAGCCCGAACCCATGGCCCTCCAACACCTCGATGACGAGCAGATCCGTACGTGGTCGCGGGCGAAAAAGGACACTTGGTGGCTGGAGAAGGTCTACCGCGGCTCGATGCCCCAGCTCACGCTGCGCGCGGCCGCCACCGGCTTCCTGCTTGGCGGCGTATTGTCAGCCACAAATCTTTATATTGGGGCGAAGACGGGCTGGTCACTGGGAGTCGGCGTCACGAGCGTGATCCTGGCGTTCGCGCTCTTCCGTGTGTTCGCGCGGCTGGGGATCGCCAATGGCTTCACCATCCTGGAAAACAACGCCGTGCAGTCGGTGGCGACGGCCGCCGGCTACATGACGGCGCCGCTGATCTCCAGCTTGACCGCCTACATGGTCGTCACTGACCGGCTCCTGCCCTGGTGGCAGATCATGGCGTGGACCTCGATCACCTCCTTGCTGGGTGTACTTGTCGCGTTTCCGATGAAGCGCCGATTCATCAACGACGAGCAGCAGCCCTTCCCGGAAGGCCGCGCCTGCGCGGTGGTGCTGGACTCGTTGTACCCTGACGCCCCAGCGGGGGGCACGGCGCCCGCGGAAGCCGCGGCCGTGGGGGCGTATGAGCGATGGTTGGGTGTGCTCAAGGCCCAGGCCCTCTTTGGATCCGCGGCGATCGCGGGTCTTTTTGAGTTTTTCAAGCTGGAGGGCTACCAGACGCTGCTGCAGGGCCGCGTCTTAGGCGTCGCTGCCGACAAGATATGGCATCTGCCCGAGAAGATCTTCGCCTGGTACTACGTTCGCGCCGAGGCGAACGGCGGCTTCATCCCTACGCTGTTCGGCACCGACATCCGTCAGCTCGCCATCAGCCCGGCGATCGACCTCACGATGTTCGGCGCCGGCGGCCTCACTGGCATTCGCACCGCGAACAGCCTGCTCCTGGGCGCGATGGTCAACTATGCGCTCGTCGCCCCCTACATGATCTCGATCGGCGAGATCGTGCCGAAGGCCGATGGCAGCTTTGGCCGTGCTCACCTGCTCAACACGTGGTGCTTGTGGTGGGGCGTCGCGATCATGGTCACCGGCTCGCTCACCGCGCTCTTCGCCAAACCCGAGCTGATCCTGTCGGCGTTCCGTGGGATTTTCTCGAAGAAGACGACCGGGGCCGAGGATCGCCTCGCTTCGATCGAGCTCCCGCTCCGGGCGTCTTTCGTGGGGGTGCCGCTCGTCGCCGCCCTCTCGATCTACCTGAACTATTCATGGTTCGGCATCAACCCCTGGCTGGGCCTGCTCGCGGTCCCGATGATCGTGGTGCTGACGCTCATCGCAGCCAACGCGACGGGTCTGACCAGCACCACGCCGACCGGCTCCTTGTCCAAGATTACGCAGTTCAGCTTCGGTGCGCTCGACTCGGCCAACCCGGCCACCAACCTCATCACCGCCGGCATGACGGCGGAGGTCGCCGGCAACGCCTCCAACCTCCTGATGGACATCAAACCTGGATATATGCTCGGTGCCGATCCCCGCCAGCAGGCGTGGGGCCACTGCCTGGGCATCGTCTCGGGGGCGATCGCGTCGACCTTCCTCTTTTTCCCGCTGTTCCTTCCCGATTACGACTCGAGCCTGCCCTTGGGGCCGCAAGTGATGACCGAGAAGTTCCCGATGCCCGGCGTGGAGATCTGGAAGGGCGTAGCGGACCTGATCGCGACCGGCGGGTCGGCGCTCAAGAGCTCCGCTGCGATCGCTATGGGCGTCGCGGCTGTTGCGGGGATCGGCTTCGAGCTGGCCCGGGTCGCGACGAAGGGGCGCTTTCCCCTGTCGGCGGTCGCTGTCGGCCTCGGAGTGGTGCTCCCGGTCGACTCCACGTTGATGATGTGGAGCGGCGCGGTGTTTTTTATGGCGATGGAGTATCTGTATCGACGTGCTCCTCGCGAGAGTCGCGGTCACGGGCTCTGGGTGGAGAGCCAGGAGCCGATCGCCGCGGGCGTGGTCGCAGGGGCGGCTCTCACGGGCATCGGTGATCAGCTCCTCACGGTATTTGTCCTCGGGGGCTGATTTGGCGTCTTCTGGCGATTCATGGCTTCGTACCTGGATTCTGGCCGGCGTTTGGGGCGTCCTGTTGTTGGGACTGTGGGCGGTCTCCCGCTCGCCAGAGCTCCGCGAGTGGTGGTGCGTCGACGGGCCGGGCGCGCAGGCGAGCCGGGGGATCGCGGAGGTGACCGCAGTGTTTCCGTTCAGCGTCGCGGAGGCGGGCGAGCTGGCCCTGGGCTTTGGTGTGGTGGTCTGGCTCCTCATCCGCCTCTTCGAGGCGATCACCAGGAGCACCGGCCGCGGCGCGTGGATGCGGGGCCTGCGCATGCTCATTCGATGGGGCGGGCTGGGGCTGGTGTTATTTTATGGGCTTTGGGGGCTCAACTACAGTCGGAGCCCCCTGGACGTCCGTCTCGGTTGGCCCGAAGGCGGGGGCACGACCACGACGGGCGAGCTCGAGAGCCTCGCCGTGCTGCTACGAAGCGCGGCGAACGAGGACTATCTTGAGCTCCACGGCGTCGAGGACCTCGGTGTGGCGACGCCGCTGCCGCCGCGCGACCGCCTGGACGCGGCGCTGGTCCTCGCATGGCCCCGGGTGGAGGCGGTGCTTGGCCTCCCCAAGGGATTCGGAAGGGTGTGGCCCCCGGCAAAACCGAGGGAGATCCTGATCGTCTACGAGAAGCTCAACCTGCTCGGCATGTACAACCCCTTCTCCGCCGAGGCCCAGTTCAACGGGGTAGCGCCGCCAATCCAGCTGGGCGTGGCGATCGCGCACGAGGGTGCCCATCAGCGCGGCATCGCGCCGGAAGATGAGGCCAACTTCATTGGCTTTGTATGTGCGCTCATGGCGGATGACCCCTTCTTCCGGTACAGCGCGCGGCTATTTGCGCATCGCCAGCTCACGCGGGAGGTGCAACGCCTCGACGTTGAGCGCGCGCAGGAGATCATCGCCGGGCGGCTACCGGGGGTGCAGCGGGACGTGGTGGAGGCTGCTCGCCACTGGGAGCGTCACGCGGGCCTGGTCGCCGACGCGGGCAGGAGCTTGAACGACGCCTATCTCAAGACCAACGGCGTCGAGGACGGGGTGGAGGCCTACTCCCGAAGCGCCGCCTTGATCCTGGCGTGGTGGAGGATCGACCCCGATGCTGTCCTGGGCGATGGATGGTGAGGTCAAGGGGCCCCGGACAGTTCCTGGCAGCGTGCTCGACATGGACCTTGGCAGCGCGGGGCCGTCCGTTAGACTTGCGGCCGTGCCGTTCGACCCAACCCGCCGTTTGTCTCGTCCTCTGCCTGGTGCGCGCCAGGCCCGGGGGAGCGCATTGGCGGCGCGGGTCTTCCGCCGCGAAGAACATGAGGAACGTCCGCCACCAATCCCCATGCGGGATGGCGCCCAGGCGCATCCGGTCCCCGCGTTGCGCGCCACTCGGCGGCTGGCGACCGCCGCGCCCAACGCGCCGCTCCTTATCCGAATCGTCCGCTGGCCCTCACAGCTTTCTCCGGGTTCTCGCTTACGAAAACGTTACCTGGAAGATCGCGCTGTTGACCGTACACGCGAGCCCCTGCCGCGGATCTCTGCTGCCCTTGCAGAATTCCACCGCGTGCGGTTTACTTCGCCGGTGGCGGTCCGCCCGAGGCCCTTCGCGGTGAGGCCGTCTCGCTGGGACTTGCTCCCTGATCTTACCCATCCTTCGTCATCCGCCCCCGGGGAATTGGTTGTTGAACTGCCGAATGACCCTTCCGCTCGTGATGCCGCCGCTGGGCCGCGTCGCGGAGGTGCGCGTTGAACGCGTATGAGGCCGACAAGGTGCTGCGCGGCGTCGCGGGCGTCATGTCCGGGCGTAATGTCATCGGTGAGGTCACGGAAGCGATTCAGAAGTTCCTCCTCGACGGCTACAACCTGAGCGACGCTCCGCCGCGGATGGAGGAGGACCTCCAGTTTGTACCGAAGGACCGAGAAGAGGTCGTGTACGTCTACATGTACCGGATGTGCCAGAACCCGAACCTGCTCAACCGGAAGCGGCTCAGGCAGGCGCCGGTGTTCGTCAAGTCGGACGATGAGAGCGGTGAGGACGTCTACTACCATCGCCCGCCCCTGTTGTTGGACCTCTTCTACTATCTGGCGGTACACTCCAAGTTCAGGTCGGACGCCGAGCGGCTGATGGGCTGGGTGATGTTGCGGCTGAACGAGGCGACGCACCTGATCTACCGGCCCCGTCGTTTTGTACTGCCCGACGGGCGAGAGGTCGACAGCCTGGGCCGTCAGTATGATCCGGCCAACTTTACGGGGTTCAAGGCTCCGGGTGGCGACGCCGCCGAAGACGAAGATGATGACGGCCTATTTGTTGAGAAGGTCTCCCTCGCGATGGTCGACGACCTGACCCTGGGTGACGCGATCAACTTCTACACCCTCCAGGAGGCCCCCTTTCGTCCGTGGATGACGTATCGGGCGCGGGTCGCGCTGGATGGACCGCTTTATAAGAGTTCCGGCGGCGCTGCTGTGCGCATCGGTCGCCTGGAAAAGACGGA
>CANKNP010000200.1 GCA_947483545.1 Deltaproteobacteria bacterium
GCCGCACCACGCCATCGGTGAGCAGCCGGTCAAAGGGGATGCCGTGGATACGCATCGCGTCCCTGTCGATGCGCTGACCCTGCGGCTTGATCTCCAGGTAGAGCGTCTCGCCCAGGCAAAGGTCCCCATGCGGACCGGGCGCGACCACGACGATGCCGATGGAGACCATGTCGTAGATGGCCGGCACCGGGCCTGAGCACTCGATGTCAACGGAGAAGTAGGTGGCGCGGGTTTCAGGCATCGCGCGGGCTAACCCGGGGGACGGGAGGATCGGCGAACGGTTACACCGGCCCCGCCATGCGCCCCCGTTGTTGCCTAGTGCTCCTGTCTTTTCTCCTCGGCTGCAAGGGCTGTGACAGGGTCGCCGGCATCGGGCCGGCCGAACCCTCGGCGATGATCCTCGTGCTCGACGGTGTGCGGAGCGAGGAATTCAGCTCGTACGACCGGGTGAGCGACCTGACGGGGCTGACCGGAGAGCAGTACGCCTCGGAGACCTGGGCCGCGCTCGGGCCCGACATGGCGTCGATGTCCGCGGCGCTGAACCCCGGGATCACGATCACTGCCCCGGGGCATGCGCAGATGGTCACCGGCCGCCTCGCGCCGTACGCCAATTTTGCCGTCTCCGATGGACCTGGGCTGTATCTCCCCGAATATCCGACGATCTTCGAGGAGCTACGCGGGCAGTTGGGGGTATCCGCGGAGGAGGCGGTTTTCCTCGGCAACACTGAGCTGCTCCAGGGGGAGGTGCAGTCGATCCAGCCGAGCAGCGCGGCCTTCGCAGGGCACTACAACCTGCTGTACGACCCCGAGAAGCCGAACGCGCCGATCAACGACGACACGCCCATGGTCGAGGCGATCGAGGTCGCGGTCACCGAGAATCGGCCGAGGCTGCTCGTCGCGAACTTCCACGATGTGGATCGCGCCGGGCACTACGGCGCGGGGGATGCGTACATCGAAGATGTGAAGAAGCTGGACGGGTTGATCCCCGAGCTGTGGGCCTGGCTCGGGGAGAACGACCCCGAATACCGCGACAACCTGCTGGTGTTCATCACCGCGGATCATGGTCGCCACCGGCACGACGGCGACGACGGCTGGCACAACCACGGCGACACCTGTTCCGGCTGTCGGGAAGTGCCGCTGCTGGTCTTGGGGGCGGACGCCGTGGGAGGTACCGCGCTCGCCGGGAGCTGGACGTTGCTGGATCTCGCGCCGACGATCGCCGCGCACGTCGGGTTTGACGCGCCTTGGTCCGAAGGGCTGCCGATCGACGAGGTCATCAACGGCGGCACCGTGAGGCAGGGGGATGTGGACCTGTCCCGCGACGCGACGGCGTGGACGCACTACCTCGCGGATGACATCGCCCGGAACGAGGTGATCGTCGATGGCGCCGTGGTCAGCACCGCCGGCGCGATGTTCGCCGAGGGCGTGACCGCGGGGGAGGTCGCTGGCATGCGAGGGGCACGCGCGGCTTGCTGGCGCGAGTTGACCGTGGATCCCGCCGAGCTCTATTGGCCGTGGCTCGGAAACTGTCTCTTCGACACCGGAGACGGTTGGGTCGAGGCAGGGTTTCCGGAGGAGGGCGTGGCCCAGAACTGGCGACCGCAATTCCTCGCGGTGGAGGACCAGATTTGGGTCGTCTACAATAACAACGAGGATGGCATCGGCGAGCTGGGCGCCGACAACAGCGTGGGGATCCGGGCCCGATCCTGGTCCGAGGAGGCCGGGTGGAGCACGCCTTTGGCGACCGCTCAGTATTTTCCGACCGACCCTGCCGCGGTCGTGACGGCGGACGGCACCGTCATCGTCGCGTTCGGGACCAATCTGCCCGGCGACGAGGCGCGGTACTCCCGCCGGGTGCGCGTGAACGCCCTGGACGTGACGACCGGCTGGTCGACCGGCGTGGACATCGACATCAGCGGGGTGATCGCGGGGGCGCGGGTGGAGCGACCGGCGCTGAGGGTGGGGGCGGACACCGTGCAGATCGCGGTGGTCGCGACGACCGAGGCGGACAACCTGCTCGTCGTGCAACGGAGCGAGGATCTGGGCGCCACGTGGGGGTCGTCGGAGATCGTGTCGTCCAACCCGGTGCTCCCCCACCTGAGCCCGCAATGGGTGGGCGCCGAATTGTTCTGGGGGGCGCTGGGCGACGATGGGAACGCCGCGATCTGCTGGGTCGTGCCGGGAAACGTCGAGACCTGCGTCGGGCTTGGGAGCCCGCGTCTGGACAGCTTCTCAGCCGACACCCGTGCGGCGGTGATCGATGTGGGCGTGGCCGAGTGGGAACGGGTGGCGTTCTGATGGCGGGATAGCCCTGGCGGTGCTCTCTGACCGTGCGCTCGTGCTCCACTGGTTTCGCCTGACATGGCACGGCCAACGCGGAAGAATGCTTGGGCTCATCGTCGGGAGCGCCACCGTTGGCCTGTTGCAGGCCACCTTCGGCTACCTCTGGAAGGTGGTCATGGACAGCGCAGCGACCGGCGACGCCGCAGCCGCGGGCCGGACGATGATGGCCGTCGGGTTGGCGCAGAGCGCCCTCTACATTTTTGTGCAGGGCACGCGCACGTGGATGAATTCCCACATCCAGCGTGTGGCGCGGGACCACGTCTACAACGCGGTGTTGGTGGGTCACGTCGAGGGTTATCGAACGGGGGATCTCGTCACCCGATTGACCGATGATTTGTCGGACGAAAAGCTCGCCTGGTTTTTATGTTCGGGGGTTTTCCGCGCCATGGAGGCGGTGATGGTGGTGGGCGCCTGCACCGCAGCCATGCTGTGGATCTCGCCTTCGCTCACGCTTTGGAGCCTGTTGCCGCTCCCGGCGCTCGTGATCTTGCACCGAAACATCGGCGGTCTGGCCACAACCACCCAAGAGGCCGTGCAGGTCGCGATCTCAAAGCTTGGCACCCTCATCCACGATTCGTTCACCGGCGTGCGTGTGATTCAATCGAGCCGGCTCGAAAAGCTGGCGGAGCGTGGTTTTGGGGAGCTCGCAAACGCTCAGGCGGAGGCAGAGATCCGCAACAGCAGCGTGCAGCAGCTCATGTTCGCGGAGTTTGTGTACGGCTGGCAGATCGCCATCGCGGTGCTGCTCGTCGTCGGCGGAGCGGGGATCCGCGTCGGCACCGTCACTGTCGCTGACTTCGCCGCGCTCGCGGGCTTTCTGATGACGATGGTGTTTCAGATGTTCGACTTCGGCGCGTTCGTCGTCCGCGGTCGGCAGGCGACGACCAGCCTGCGTCGCCTGCAGGAGCTGGTGGACCTGCCCGCCGTCTCCCGCCCAGCCGCGAGCGACGAGCTGCGCTTGCCCGCCCAGGTCGTGCGCCCCTTCCTGACCCTGGATTTGGGCGCCGAGCGGGTGATCCCGCCGGGCAGCCTGGTTGCGCTCACCGGGGCGGTCGGGAGCGGCAAGTCCACGCTGATTCAGGCCATCGCGGGGCGCACGGCGGGCGCACCGGAGGCGCAGAAGACGGCGCCGAACATTCTGGCGCCCGACGCCGCCTGGGTTCCCCAAGAGCCGGCGATGTTCTCGGTCACCATCGAAGAGAACATCCGACTGGGTGCGGAAGCGGGTCCGACCGCTGCCGTCGTCGCTCGGGCATGCCTGGACGGTGACATCGCCCGCATGCCGCTCGGGTTGGCGACCCCTGTGGGTGAGCGCGGCGTCACGCTCTCGGGCGGCCAGCAACAGCGTGTTCAGATCGCCCGGGCGCTCTACGCAGCGCGACCTCTGCTGCTCCTCGACGACGCAACCAGCGCCCTCGACGCAGACACCGAGGCCCGGTTCTGGGGCGGCCTCGCGGGCGCCGACCGCCCGACGGTGCTCGCGTCCACCCACCGCCCCGCGACGCTCGCCAGGGCGGACGTCGTGATCTGGCTGCGACGGGAGGGTGTCCGGTCGAGGGCGACGGTGGGCACGCACACCGAGCTCTTGCGCGACTCGGCCTACTCAGCGCTCTACGGCGTACCCTTCGCATGACGCCCCGGGTTCCGCGCGAAGCGTTGCTGCTGTTCACCCTCGGCGCAGTGCAGTTCGTGAACATTCTGGACTTCATGATGGTCATGCCGCTTGGGCCTTTCTACGCCGTGGATCTCGACGTGCCCTCGGATCGCGTGGCCCAGGTCGGCGCGGCCTACACGGGGGCAGCGGCGGTGTCGGGTCTCCTGCTCTCGCCCCTGCTGGACCGGTTCGATCGCCGCGTGGCGCTCGGGCTCGCCATGCTCGGGCTGTTTTTGGGCACGGTGTTGGGGGGCTTCGCCAACACGCTCCCTCAACTGCTCGCATCGCGTGTCCTCGCCGGCATCTTCGGAGGCCCGGCGACCGCGCTCTCGCTGGCGATCGTGACGGACCTCATCCCCGCTGCGAGACGTGGCGAGGCCCTCGGCAAGGTCATGGGCGCGTTCGCCGTCAGCTCCGTGCTGGGGGTCCCAATGGGCCTGTGGTTTGCCCGACATGGCGGGTGGAGAGCGCCCTTTTTCGCCGTGTCCGGGCTCGGACTGGCGGTGGGTGTCCTGGCCATCTGGGTGCTCCCGCCGATGCGCGCCCACCTCGAGAGCCGCACCCCCCGGCGGGTGATCGACGTCTTGCTGATCCCCCGCGTCCCCGCAGCGCTCCTCGCCGTCGCCGGCATGACCATGGCGTCCTTTTCGGTCATCCCGAGCCTGCCGATGTTCATCCAGAACAACTTGAGCTTCCCGTCCGACGACTTCTGGAAGCTCTACTTTGTCGGCGGGGTGTGCGCGTTCGGGATGCTCCGCCTGGGCGGCCGGCTCGTGGACGGCGGCGGCGCGATGCGCGTGGCAGGGCTCGGCACCGCGTTCCTTGCGCTCGCGCTCGGCGTTGTGGCCCTCGCAGACCCACGCATCCCGCCGTACCTGCTGTTCATCGCCTTCATGTCCGGAAACTCATTGCGCAACGTCGCCTGGAGCGCCCTCGCCACGCGCGTTCCGCCGCCGGACCTGCGGGCCGGGTACCTTTCTCTGCAGAGCGCTACGCAGCACGCCGCCTCCGCGATCGGCGCGTTGTTGTCCACCTGGGTGCTCGCCCCCCGGGCCGACGGCGGGGTCGTCGGGATGGAGGTACTCGCCGGGATCTCCCTGGCGCTTTTCTTGCTGGCGCTGGTGCCGATGGCGGTGGTGGAGCGGGGGCTGGGACGGATGAGCTGATCGGCCCGCCGAGCCGCACGCGAGGTTCGCCGAGCGCTATGGCTCACGCCCAGAAGTTCCTCGCCACCCCCCGCGGGTGCCGAAGCGCACCCGAGCCGAGGGCGGGTTTCGGAGGGTACTCCCGACGAAACCCGCCACGCGCTCGTAGTCGAGCGCATCTCGGCTCGCGGGGGGCGTGGGGGGCTCGCCCCCCACTTAGCAGGGCGCCAACCGCCGATGCATCAACCCAAAAAACACGGGTGGGCACAGCGCGATCAGCACCATTCCGGCGTAGCCTGTGGGCAGCTCCGGAGCCTCGGGACAGTGGCGCAGAACTTGGAACGGCCGCGTGGGGTTTGCGTGGTGATCCGCGTGGCGCGGCAAATCAAACAGCAGGGCGCGGCCAATCGGGTGGTCGCTCGTCCAACTGTGGGCCGGACGGACCCGCTCAAATGCGCCGGTGTCCTTGCGCGCCCGCGCGAGCCCGTAGTGCTCGACATAGTTGACGGTCTCCAGCAACAGCACCGCGACGAGCGAGGAGCCTAGAAACGCGAGGACGGCCACCGCGCCGAACGCCGCCCAAATCCCGAGGACGGCCGTCGCTTCCGCGAACTTCCAGCGCACGACCTCGTTTTCGAAGGACCAGACCCGCCCGCCCGCCCGCGCGATGCGGTCGGCCTCCAGCTGGAACCCGTGCCGAAGGCCTCCCAACAGCGACCGGACCCAGAAAGCGTAAACGGTCTCGCCCCGACGTGCCGAGGCGGGATCGTCCGGGGTCGCGACGCGCGCGTGATGCCCGCGGTTGTGCTCGACGTAAAAGTGCGTGTAGAGCGTCGTGACCAACAGGATCTTGGCCAGGCGCTGCTCAAACCGCCGGCTCCGGTGGCCCAGCTCATGGGCCACGTTGATGGCGAGCACGCCGCAGGTGGTGCCCGAGAACAAGACCCCGCCGACAAATTCGGCGGGTGTCAGGAGGTGGGCGCCCTGCACAAACCACAGGACCCAGGCGATCTGCACGGGCACGGCGACGTAGAGCAGGGCATCAAATGCTCGACTCCGCTGGCGCGCCTGCTCCTCGGGGGCGGGCGCGTTGCGACGGCTCGCGGGGATGCAAGCGTCGAGGAGCGGTACGCCGAGCCAGAAGAGCGCAGTGAGCGCCCAGGCCGACACGCTGGGAAGCAACAACGCGGCGAACAGGGGGATGGTGAGGACGATGGCGTAGGCGAAGACGGGCATCACGGGGCTCCATACCGAACGTCCGTTATGTATCACGTCCTGCGGTCAGGCGTGCATGCGCACAAGGTCCTCCCCGGCGTTCACCAGGGCCGCCTCGGCCGCCAAAAGGGCGGGCAGGATCCCGGCCGTGTCCCCGATCTCTTCGGCAAACCCCAGGAGTTGTGCGACGTGCCGCTCCTCAGGAGGATGTAGTGCGCGGTAGAGCCGCCCCAAGTCCGGCTCGCGGACATGCTCGATGAGCAGCGCCAGCCGCTCAGCGCTCCGGGCCTCGATGATGGCGGCCGTGCACAACGTCGCGCACAGGCTCGCCTGCCCCAGCTTGGCAAGAGAACTGGCATATTTTGCCGGGATCAAGGGCTCAAAGGCACCGCCCCGGGCGCTCAGGACCGCCAGCGCCTGCTCGAAGTGTCCGAGCTCTTCACGCGCGAGTCGGGAGTACGCAGCTGCGCGGGGCGGGTCCTTGAAGATGAGGCCCAACACGGTGCCGGCGGCCTTCTTCTCACAGTGGGCAACGTCGAGCAGCAGCAGATCGGGCGCGCGGAGCACACGCTGCAGCCAGCGATCGGGGGTCGGGGTGAGCAGCATGCCGCGCGGGTATCCGATACCGTAGCGGCATGATCCGCTACGCCGCCGAGACCGCCAGAGGCCGCGCGCTTGACGCTGCCGTCGAACGTTTGGCCCTGCCCGCGTCCCTCGCGCCCGACTTGTGCCTCGTGCTCGGAGGCGACGGCACCCTGCTCCGGGCGATTCACCGGCACGGCGCCCAAATGGCCTATCTGGGCGTCAATTGTGGGTACCTGGGGTTCTTGATGAACGACCTCGCTGGCGAGCCGGAGGCGGTGGCCCGCGCCATCGCGGACGCGCTGGAGGCCGAGGGGTACCTGACGCACCCGTTCCCCCGGCTGCAGATGCGGGCGATCACGCCGGATGGCGACGAGTTGGAGGGGGTGGCCGTAAACGACGTCTACGTCGAGCGGCAGAGCGGCCAGACCGTACACCTGCGCGTCACCGTCGATGGCGTCGAGGCGGTTCACCGGATGGTCTGCGACGGGATCATCGCGGCGACGCCCCTCGGGTCCACCGCGTACTCGTTCTCAGCGGGCGGACCGGCAGCCCACCCGCTCGTCCGGGCGACCCAACTCACCGCGATCTGCCCCCACACGCCCCGGCTCGCCCCGCTCGTGCTCCCCCACACGTCGCGTATCCACATCGAAGTGCTCGACTGCGCCAACCGCCCCGCGCGGTGTGTCATCGACGGCGAGCCGCTGGGGAATGTCGAACGTGTCGAGGTGCGCGGCGCAGATGTGAGCGTTCGCTTGTGCTTTTTGGAAGGTCACGACTTTACCAGGACGATGCTGGCGAAGATCATTCATGCGTGATTTTTGGGGGGCCGAGCGTGAGCACTAGGCCTGCTCCATCTCCGCCAAAGCCGCGTTCTCCGCCCGGATTCGCACAGACAGCAGGCCGGCGTTCAACACGGTGAACACCGTCGCTGTGACCCAACACCCATACATCCCTGGCACTACAACACCCTCCGTCACCACCGCGACGTAGTTGGGGTGCGCCAGGAATCGAAACGGGCCGCCTTGAACCCTGGGAAGCCCGGGAACGATGAGGATGCGGGTGTTCCAACGTGGCCCAAGCGTGCGGATCACCCACCACCGCAGCGCTTGACTCCCGAGCGCGAGGAGACCTCCGACGACGGCCAACGCGACCGGCGGCGCGGGTCGAAGGGCCGCTTCGACCAGGCACCCGACGAGAAAGCCCGAGTGCAGCACCACCATGAATGGGTAATGGCCCCTGCCACGCTCGACCCCGCCGCGCGCGAAGCTCCAGGCGGCGTTTCGCTTGGCGACGACCAACTCGACCAGTCGTTCCAGACCGACCAGCGCGATCACGACCAGGTACCAGGGGGCGATCACCACCGAACCAACACCAGCTCGGAGCAGAAGCCGGGACCCATTGCGATGATCAGGCCCCAGGTGCCTGCCGGCGGCGGCTCGGCCTCCAACACGTCCGCGAGCACGTTCAGCACGCTCGCCGAGGACAGGTTCCCCAGCGCCCGCAGGCTGTCCCACGTCCGCTGTAGGGCGCCGTCGGGGAGCCCGAACACCTCCTGCATGACCTCCAGCACCTTGGGCCCGCCGGGGTGCGCGATCCACACGCCGATGTCCGCGACGGTCAGCCCATGGAGGGCCAGGAACCTCTCAGCGTCGTGGACGAGGTAGCGCCGGACCATCTCGGGGACCTCGGCGGAGAGCACGATGCGGAAGCCGGCCGCGCCGATCTTCCAGCCCATCACATCCTCGGTGTCTGGGTAGAACGCGCTCACCGTGGCGACGATGCGGGGGGCGGCCCCGCGAGCGGTCTGGGCGTGGCGGCCGGAGACGATGGCGGCGGCGGCACCGTCGCCGAACAGGCCTGAGGCGATCAGGTTCGGGATGGAGAGGTCGTCGCGCTGCAGCGTGAGCGAGCAGAGCTCGACGGAGAGCAGCACGGCGAGGTGATCGGGGAACGCGCGCACGTAGTCGGAGGCCCGCGCGAGGCCGGCGGCGCCCGCGACACAGCCGAGCCCGAAGACGGGCGTCCGCTTCACATCCGAGCGCATGCCGAGCCGGTTGACGAGCCGCGCGTCCACGCTGGGGGCGGCGATCCCGGTGACGCTGACGAACCAGATCGCGTCGATGTCGCGGGGCGTGGCGCCGATCTGGCCGAGGGCGTCGAGGATGGCCTCGCCGCCGATGTCCACAGCCACGCGCACGAAGGCATCGTTGGCCTTCGTGAAGTCGAGTTCGTGGTAGTCGGCGATCGGCAGCGCGAGGTGCCGTCCCCCGACCAGCACCTTCCTATGGAGCTGTTCAATGCGAGCGACGTTGTGGTACCGCCCCTCCCAGGACGCCTTGAACGCCCCGATCAGCGTGTCCTGGTCAACATAGTTGGGCGGAAATCCGCGACCGACGGCGGGGATGTGCATGCGGGCTCGAGCGTGGACGCCGTACTACCCTGCTTTGTCGGGGCCAGCCCGGGCGCTGCGCACACACGGCCGCCCCAAGGCCCTGGAATGACTTGACGTGGAGCCGGGCTGGCCCCTACCCGCACCGTTCCAGGTGGAAGGCGGCGGGCCCGGCGTCTTCGCCGGACCGTCGCATTCCACCGGTAGGAA
>CANKNP010000201.1 GCA_947483545.1 Deltaproteobacteria bacterium
GCTGTGGGCGCGCCGACGGTGCCAGTGACCGACACATCTTCGGCGTGCGCGACGCCCGCGAGGATCTCGACGCGCGCCGCGGTGCCGGCCCAGGGGCCCATCCGGCCCTCGACCGCGGTGAGCACGGGCCCGCCGGGATCCCGCGGGGCGGTGGGGGCGGGGGCGCAGGCCGAAACGAGCAGCAGGGCCGCGAGCGCGAGGGCCCGGCGCGCGTGGAGTGCGCGCGGATCCGGAAATCCAGGCCGGACGGCGTCGGGCGTCCCGGTCCGGTACTCCGGAGCCGGGATGCCCGGACCCGAGTTTCGGTACTCCGAAACTTGGGTAGCGTCCGGCCCGGGGGGCGTGGGGGGCGCGCCGCCCCCCACAGAGCAGAGCCGGGGGTGGTTCCGAGCCGCCCCGCATCTTGGGATGGGAAACCTCGGCGTCAGGCGCTGATCTCCGGCACGGGCTTTGAGCGCTCGCGGGCGATCTGGCGCTCCAGCGCTGCGCGAAGGAACGCGCTGAAGAGCGGATGCGGCGCGAGCGGCCGGCTCTTGAATTCAGGATGAAACTGGCAAGCGACGAAGTAGGGGTGCGAGGGCAGCTCGATCATCTCGACGAGCTGGCCGTCCGGGGAGAGGCCGGAGATGCGCATGCCGTGCTCGGTGAGGGCGCGGTGGTAGGCGGGGTTGACCTCGTAGCGATGGCGATGGCGTTCGGAGATCTTGGGCGCGCCGTAGATGCGGCGGGCCGTGGACCCTTCAGCCAGGATGCAAGGGTAGGCCCCGCGGCGCATGGTCGCGCCCTTGTCCACGATGGTGGCCTGGCTCTCCATCAGGTGGATGACGGGATGCGGGGTTTGATCGTCGAATTCCGAGGAGTTGGCGTCCTTGAGGCCCCCGACCGCGCGGAGGAATTCCACGACGGCGAGCTGCATGCCGAGGCAGATGCCGAAGAATGGGACCTGGTGCTCGCGGGCGTAGCGAATCGCCAGGATCTTCCCCTCGGTTCCCCGGGTGCCGAACCCGCCGGGGATCAGGACGGCGTCCACCCCAGCGAGCGCAGTGGTCACCAGCGCCGGGCTCGTGAGCTCCTCGCTGTCCACGTACTTGAGCACGACCTTCGCCGCGTTTGCGATGCCACCATGGGTGAGCGCCTCGTTGAGCGACTTGTAGGTGTCGGTGAGGTGTACGTACTTGCCGACCACCGCCACGGTCACGGTGTGCGGCGGGCTCTCGGCGCGCTCGGCATAGTCCTTCCACTTGTCCAACTGTGGGCGTTGAACGCCCCAACGGCTCCCAAACCGCTGCAGGATCCGGGCGTCGAGCCCCTGCTCGTGAAAGACCAGCGGGAGCTTGTAGATGTTGTCCACATCATGCGCGGAGATGACATCGGCCTTTCCGACATTGCAGAAGTTCGCGATCTTCTGGCGCAGTTCGACAGGGATGGGTTTTTCGCTGCGGCACAAGAGGATGTCCGGCTGGATGCCGACGGACAGCAGCTCCTTGACCGAGTGTTGGGTCGGCTTGGTCTTGAGCTCCCCGGCGGCGCGGATGTACGGCACCAGCGTGACGTGGATGTAGAGTACGTTCTCGGAGCCCTTGTCCGCGCGCATCTGCCGAATCGCCTCGATGAACGGGAGGGACTCGATGTCACCGACGGTGCCGCCGATCTCCACGATGGCCAGATCGACCTGTCCGTTGGCCTCGCCCGTCGCCTCTTCCATCATCCGCTTGATCTCGTCGGTGACGTGCGGGATCACCTGGACCGTGCTCCCCAAGTACTCGCCCTTGCGCTCGCGCTCGATCACGTTCCGGTAGACCTTGCCCGCGGTGAAGCTGTTCCGCTGGTGCAGCGCGCGGGTCACAAAGCGCTCGTAATGTCCGAGATCGAGATCGGTCTCCGCGCCGTCGTCGGTGACGAAGACCTCGCCATGCTGGTAGGGCGACATGGTGCCGGGATCCACGTTCAAGTAGGGATCCATCTTGACGTTGATGACGCGCAAGCCGCGCGCCTCCATGACCGCGCCAATGGCGGCCGCGGAGAGGCCCTTGCCGAGCGAGGACAGCACGCCGCCGGTGATGAAGATGAACTTTGTTTTCATAGGACCTCGGGGGTGGGTCAGGGGAGAGCATGCCAGATGGCACGCATGGCGTCGAGATCGTCGGGGGTGTCCACGGCGGGACTGCCGTACGGGACGGAAAGGACGAGGATGTCAAAGCCGGCGTACATCCAGCGGAGCTGCTCAAGGGACTCGGAGCGCTCGAGCGAGCCGATCGGGAGCGCCGCGACGGTCTGCAACACGGGGGCTTGAAAGCCGTAGATCCCAAGATGCTGGACGTACGGGCCGCCGGTGGGGATTGGCTGGCGGGAGAAGTAGAGCGCCCGGCCGTCCTCACGGGTGACCACCTTCACGCGGGAAGGGGTGCGCGGATCCCCGACATACGGCGTGGACACCGTCGCGATCTGTGCGCCTTGGCGGAGGGCATTTGCGACGGTGCTCACGATCTCGGGGTGGACCATCGGCTCGTCGCCCTGGACGTTGATCACCGGACCGGTCCACCCCAACACCCGGGCGGCCTCCGCCACCCGGTCGGTGCCGCTGTGGCATGCGCCGGTCATCACCACCTCGCCCCCGGCCGCCCGTACAACCTCGGCGATGTCGCTGTGATCGGTGGCCACCACCACGCGGTCAACCTCTGCGCGGAGGGTTCGCTCCCAGGTGCGAACCACCATCGGCGCGCCGTGAATGTCCGCCAGGGCTTTCGCCGGTAGCCGGGTGCTCCCGAAACGTGCGGGGAGGACGGCGAGCACAGGAAGTCCAAAACCGGGCACACTCGCTCCGGGCGCCGGCTCCCAAAACCAGGATCGGCGCCACAGCCGAGTCACACGGCGGCGGGCGGGAGGCAAGGGGATTTTTTGGGTGCGCCAGACGGCGAACTACACGATGGTCTTCTCGGTGGAGACCGCCGACGCGTCCCGCCGCTCTCCCGACTTCACGTGCGTCGTGACGGGAGTTCCCGCCGAACGCTGACCGCCCCAAAAACGCCAAAACCGGCGACCCCTCTCGGAGCCACCGGCGTTGAAGTCGGGAGGAACCCCCCGCAGCTCTACCGCTTGGAGAACTGGAAGCGCTTGCGGGCGCCGGGCTGGCCGTACTTCTTGCGCTCGACCTTGCGGTCGTCACGACGAAGGAAGCCCGCCTTCTTGAGCTCACCGCGATCCGTGGGGTTCGCGGCCACGAGCGCGCGGGCGATGCCCATGCGGATCGCGACGGCCTGGCCGCTCTTGCCGCCGCCCTTCACGGTGATCATCACGTCGTAGCGATCGGCCGCGGAGACGAGGTTCAGCGACTGCTTCACGACCATCCGCAGGGTGGGCCGGACGAAGTAGTGGTCGAGCTCGCGGGTGTTCACCACGAACTTGCCCGTGCCGGGGCGGAGAAAGATGCGCGCGGCCGAGGTTTTGCGGCGGCCGGTGGCGTAGTACTGCGTAAGGTTCTTGGCCATGGGATTCTCAGATGTAGGCGGGGAGGGGGACGGGGGCCTGCGCGGCATGAGGGTGCGCGGACCCGGCGTAGATCTTGAGCTTCGAGAGCTGGGCGCGACCCAGGCGGTTCTGGGGGAGCATGCCCCACACGGCATCTTCGACGATGCGCGTGGGATCCTTCACGAGCAGGTCCTTCGCCGTGATCGAGCGGAGGCCGCCCTTGTAGCCCGAGTAGTTGTGGTACTTCTTCTGGTCCCACTTGCGGCCGGTGAACACCACCTTCTCGGCGTTGATCACGACGACGAAGTCGCCCGTGTCGATGTGGCGGGTGTAGGACGGCTTGTGCTTGCCGGTGAGCACCTGGGAGATCGCGGAGGCCATGCGGCCCACGGTCTGCCCAGCGGCGTCAACGACGAACCAGGCGCGCTCCACCTCGGCTGTTGCGGTGGAGTGGGTGGTCCAGGTGTGATGGTCGGTCATGAGAGGCACCAAAGGTGAGAGGCGCCGGCTGCTATCGGCGCGGGTGTGGTTCGTCAAGGCGTTGGGCGGGGACTACTCTTCGTTGCCCTCGGGCGCAACGTAGACGCTCTCGACGCCGAGCTCGCGTGTGGCCCCGTAGATGTCGGCCGTGCCCTTCCGGCCATCCTGCCAAAGGCTCACGAAGCTCTCGCCGACGATGCCGGCCGAGGCGGCGATCGCGTAGGAGCTGCCTGGCTCGTTGCTGTTGATCCGTAGATCGTCTTCGTTCCAGTCGATGCCGCCGTTGGCCGAGTAGTTGTAGTACAGGTCGTTGAAGCCCACGGCGTTCTTGTCCGCCCGGTAGTCCTGCCAGACCACGAACACGTGGTCCCCATCGACCGAGATCCGCGGGTAGTAGGATTGGGATTCACCGTCCGCGTCTGTGTCCAGCCGCACCTCTTCTTCGCTCAAGGTGCCCGCGCTGGTGTCGTAGACCCGCTCGTAGATGTCGTACCCGCCGGAGCGATCGTCCTGCCAGACCACGAAAACCCTGCCGTCCTCCGTGGTCAGGTCGGGGTGTAGCGAGTCCGCCTGGCCGGTGATGTCGGCATCCACCCGGATGGCCTCGCCGGACCAGCTGTCCCCGGCGTCGAGGGACACATTCATGTAGATGTCGCGGACCGCGTTGCGCTCATCGTACCAGGCGACTGCCGCGAGCTGCCCGTCCATCACAAGCCGTGGCTCGAAGCTGTTGCTGGCGCCGGCATCGTCGCCGATGTCGAGCCGCTGATCGGACGAGAAGTCCTCGCCGGTGGTGCTCGCGCTGGCGTAGATGTCATTGCCCCCGTCGCGGGAGTCTTCCCAGGCGACGACCACGCCGTCCTCGCTCGCCCCGAGGGTGGGCCACGCGGAGTAGGCGCTGCCTGCCTCATCGGAGTCGGCGCGGCTCGGGTCTGAGAGCCAGCTCCCGCCTTTGTTTCGGCTGGCCTGCACCCGGATGTCGTAGGCGCCCTGGCTGTTGTCAAACCACGCCACGTACACGGAGTCGCCCACTGCTGCGGCGCGGGGCCCGAGGCTCATCGCCTCCCCATCGATGTCGCCGTCCAACCGGGTATCCTCGCCGAAGGTCTGGCCCCCATCGCTGGAGACCGCCGCATAAATGTTGTGGTTCAGCAGCTCCCCGTCTCGCTCGTCCTCCCAGACGACGTAGACCATGTCGCCCGCACACGCGACATCCGGCGCCTCAGCGTCTGCCGGGGCGTGGTTGATTTGCACGTCCGACGGCAGCCAGCTCTTGCCGCCATCCGCCGAGGTGTTGAACCAGACACCCGGGATGCCGCCCCGGTTCTCGGCCCAGACGACGTGCAACACACCATCGGCCATGCAGGTGCGAGGCTCGATGGCCTCCGAGGTGTCTCCTTCTCCCGCGTGGTCCACGCGGATGTCCTCAGTAGGCTCTTCATCGCCGCCTCCGCCTCCACTACATGCTGCGAGCGGACCGAGGAGCAGGGGGAGCCAGGAAGAGGGGCGGGACATGGGGCAGGGCACTAACCCCCGAATGCAGTTGACGCAGAGCCCCGACCACGTAAAGGGGCGCGGCGAATGATGCCGCGTGACGCGGCGCCAACAGCCCGGCTTGGGCGAAGGATCCAGATGCAGGACAAGAGCCAGCTAGGCACCCGGTACACCTGCTTCCAGTGCGGGACCAAGTTCTACGACCTCAACCGGCCCGAGGCGCTCTGCCCGAGCTGCGGCGCGGACCAGAAGGACGATCCGAACCCCGATCCTCGGGAGGCCGTGCTCGCCCGCTTCCGTGGCAAGGGCAAGCCTTCCCGGCTCGATGAGCCGAGCGAGGACGAGGAGGAGTCCGAGGATGACGCCGAGGTCGAAGAGGCGGAGGACGCCGACGACGACGATGAAGTCGCCGAAGAGCCGGCGGGCGAAGAGGACGAATAGGGGGCAAGCCCGCAGTTCGGCGCCCGCGGGCGCGGTCCGGGCTCTGAAACCCCGGGGCGGGGAAAGTACCGGCTGCGAGCGCCGCACTTCCGCCTCGGTTCGGCCCGTCACCCCTATGGCCTTCACTACTTGGCGAACACGAAGCTCGCGACGACCGCCGTGCCTGCGTCCACCCGGATCTCCATGCTCTTGGAGAGCCCGGCCCCGGAGATGACGGCGCGCACGGTGTGCTGGCCCGGCATGACCGTGACGTCTGCAAGGGCGGGCCCCGCCCCGGACGGCCCGGCGTAGCCCTGTTGCTTGCCGTCGATGATGATGAGCGCCTTGCGGTCCGACTCCACTCGGATGATCCCCAGCGCGACCCGGACGGCGGAGGTTCGGTCGGCGCCTGCCACGGGGGGCGTTCCGGCCGGGACCGGGGTTGCGACGGGGGGCGCCGGCAGGACCGTGGCGGGCTGAAGGGGGTCGACGATCTCGACGCCAGGGGCCAACGGGGCCAGCGGGACGTCCGCTGCGATGATCCGGGAGTCGGAAGGGTCGGGCCGGAGCTGGGACATGGCGACCGCGACGAGCCCGAGGATGCCAACCACCAGGGCCAAGCCGATGAGGAGTGGGCTCACCTCGCGTTGGGCAGGCCGCGCGGGTGCGGGGGCCCGGACGGCCCGGGGGGCACCGCGAGCGCTGGATCGCGCGGGCGACGCGGTCCGAGGCGGGGACGGGCGATCGAGCAGGGCGCCGAAGGCCTCCGCGCTCACCGGGGCGGCGGGGGGGGGCGCGAGCGCCTGCTGCCACACATCGCCGTCCGCGGGCGCAAGCGTGGAGGCGGGCATCACGACGGGCGAGAGTTGCCGAGGGCCCGGCGGCGCCGGTGGCAGCGGAGGCAGGGCGTCGGCCCGACCCGGGCGAGCGGCCGGGGGCTCGCCTGGGGGTGGGCGGATCCTGCGGGGAAGCGCGACCTCGTGCTCGCTCGCCTCCGGGTGGGTGAGCGCGGGCCGCGCCAAGCGACGCGGATCGGCCGGCCCCTTCGGGGGGCGCGCGGGAACGGTGCGCTGCCCAGGGGGGAGCGTGGTGGACGCCGGACGGGCCGGGGGCGGGGGCGCGGGCTCCTCTCGGGTGCGGCGGGAGATGCGGGGGGGCTCGCCGGACGGTCGACGCGGGCGGGGGGCGGAAGCGGCCTGGGGCCCGCTGTCGCGCTCCAGAGCTTCCGCCAGGGCTGAAACAGCGTCGGGGATCAGGTCCCCCGCAGGATCACCCAAAGAGCCTTGGGGCGAAGGGAGCCGTCCGCGAGGAGAAGCCAGGGAGCTTGGGGCGCGCTGGGGCGCGATCGAATCGGGACCCGGTGCGCTCTCAGGCGACCAGACGGGGCTGGGCGCCGCCACTTCGAGCATCTGCCCCGTCTGCTTCTGCGCTTCCCCGAGCACAGCGGTCTCCAGCAGCGCGAGGCGCGCCTCCTGGTTGGACCGCCGGTCTTCGGTCGGCTCCTCCAGGATGTCGGGCAGGTCGTCGGTTCCACCTTCGGCGGAGGACATCCAGGCGACGGCCAGGCCTTCCACCGGGTCTTCGGTCAGCACCCGCGGGGGCGGCGACCGAGAGACGAAGCTGGGCGAGAACGGGGCCGGCGGGGGTAGCGGGGCCGCGGAGGCGGTCGGCTCTTCGACGTCGGGCGCCTCGTCAGGTTCGTCCTCGCCGAACATCAAATCGTCCCCGAACCCGTCCGGGAGCGACACCTGCTCGCCAACCCCCGTCCGCTCCGGCTCGTCGCCCTCTTCGGGCATTCCCAAGAGCTCGCCGTCCTCGTCCCCCCCTGCCGTCGCGGGCATCATCCGAACCCGCGCGGGTCCGGTCAGCAGGTCGGCATCCGGGTCCTTCGCGGCCCGGTAGTCGTCCACCTCAAACGCCGCCCCCCATCCGGTGTCCTCCCCTCCGTCGTGCAGATGCATCGGGCGATTGTCGTCGTCCGACGCATCCTCCATCTCGTCCGGATCTTCAAGCTCATCGGGCAGGCTGGCCACGCTCCGGATCCGCATGCCTCCTGGCGGAGGCGCAGGCGTTGGCGGGAGTGAAATTCGGGGCGGCTCCAGCCGGATCGTAGGGGGCTGTCGGATCTCGGGCCGCTCGTCCAGCAACAGGGTGGACGGCCTCCCAAAGAGCTTTCGCGGCTCCGCCATCTTCACTTCAGCCCCGCGCTTTCAACGATGTCGGCCAGCTCAGTCGCGCCCACGACCAGAAGGCGGAGTTCTGCTTCGCGTTCGGGCCGAAGGGTCACACAGAGGCCGGAGGCTGTCATGACGATGTCAAGATAGCCCAGCCGAACGAGTTGGTTCACGGCGCGACGCAGGAAAACCTGTCGCTGGGGGTCCAGCCCGCGGAAGAGATTGTCGGAGCGGGTCGGGGCGCTCCCCCTGGTGATCCGCGCCAGCAGCCGCTGAACGAGCACGGCGAGCAGCTCCTCGTCGGAGGCCGGCACGCCACCGGGCTCCCACCAGGTCTCCAGCCCGGCGGCGGTGCGAACGCGCTCGACGTCCGCCGTGTCGAGGCGCAAATCTGGTGGCAGGGCGTCGGCTTGGACCAGGGTCCGGACGACCTCGTACGGGTGAACCTCCAGCCAACGGGCGATCTGGTGGACCCGCAACTTCCGGAGCAGCGCGCTGTTACCGGTGGAGTCGCTCATTCTACCCCTCCTCCGTCAGCAGCTCGGGACGCAGCCAGACCCCGTAGATCTCAAGCGCCGCGTTGGCCAGCTCGGGCCCATCGTCCGCCGCGCGTCCGATGCGCTCCAACGTCTGCTCCCGGAGATCCCCGCGGATCGTGTGATCGCCGAGCCAGGCCTGAAGGGCGAGGCACTCGTGGACCTCAAAGTACTCCACGGGGGCATCCGCCGCGCCGATGTCCTTGAGCAGGCGAAAGACCGTGGTGACCACCCGATAGGCGAACACCGCAGCCAGGTCCTCCTCCCGCGTGGCCCAGTCGCGGTAGACCTCGAACGGCACCGGGAGCACGACCACCAGCGCCTCAGGCCGCCCATCCGCTGGCGACGCGCAAGCGACGATCCCGATGGGCTCAAGCGGCGCGTCCAGCTTGGGCGCTGGGCTGTTCAACACGACGATGTACGGCTCCAGACGCCGCAAGTTTCGCTCGTGGGCTTCCAACACGGCGCGGCGGTACGCCGGCGGAAGCGTCGGCAACTGGGGCTCCACCTCCGTCTGGAAGCGCTCAAATTCCAGCAGCGCGGCGGCGACCTCCGGGGCGTCCATATCTCCGCTGATGAGCTCCTCCTTCGCGCGCGTGGCCAGGCTGGTCGCTTCCACCCGTTGCATGAACCGCCCACGATCCGCGTGCAGGCCCTCTCGTACGGCGATGCACTCGTGCTTCAGCGCGGCGGTCTGCATCTCCCCGCGCCGTTCCTCGAACTCCCGGCGCAGCAACCGAAGCGCCGTGAGCCGCCGGTAGGCTTCGTCGATGGAGCGCCGGTTGTGCACTTCCTCGCGGGCAACCTCCGCGAGCGAAGACTCGATCTCCTGCTCTTCCCGGGCCCGCCCGCGTGCGGCTTCTTCCAGCGCCTCCAGGAGCGACCGGGGGCTAGGATTCACACACGCCCCACAAGCCGACGGACTCCGCCTGCGCCAGCGCTTCGGCGGCGTAC